>DATIRW010000291.1:0-2045 GCA_035469365.1 Thermoanaerobaculia bacterium | reverse complement strand
GGATGACGGTGATCCTCCCATCCGGCTCGATGTAGGCCCTGGAGACCTCCTCCGGAGACTCGACGTGCTCCCGCCGCAGGGCGGCGACCAGCTGCTGCTCGGTCAACATCTCCCTCTTCATCGCCCTCTCCGACACGCGGCCGTTCTCGATCAGGAGCTCTGGCTCACCCTCGATCAGTTGCTCGAGGCGCCGGGAGCGGTGCACGAGGTAATCGAAGAAGAACGTCACACCGAGAAGCGTCAGCGCGGCCACCGCGGCAACGGTCAGCGATGAATCGCCGCCGGTCAACGCGGGACCGACCGTGCGGGCCAGAAGGAGCATCCCGAGGAATTCCATCGGAGTCCACCGGCCCATCTCCTTCCTGCCGAAGAGGCGCATGGCCACGAGCAGAAAGAGATAGATCAGCAGGACTCTCAGGACGATTTCGAGAAGAGAGATTCGGGGCTCGAACACGGTCGGTTCCCAGGAGAAAGTACGGCTTCGGGGCGCCGCTGTCGCGGCGCCCCGGAAGACCGTGGATTCGTGACGACCTACGTCGTCAGCCGGTTCGCCGCAGAGAGACCCAGGACGAGAAACAGCAGGAACAGGACGCCGAAGATCAGGGCGAAGATCTTGGCGATGGCGAACGAGGCGCCGGCGACGCCTGTGAACCCCAGCAGTGCCGCGATGAGTCCGATGATCAAAAAGGTCAGGGCCAGTCTCAACATTTCTTCACCTCCGGAAACGACGGACTGCGAAAGTCGTGCCCGGACGCCGAACGTGCCGGCAGGCACGGCCGATTTGGCGCGAGATTGGCATTGAGGACCGGCGTGAGACGCGGGAAGCGATCTTCGATCCTGAGAATCCCCAAACGGCGGGCCGACAAGCTGTTGCTCAGGCTCATCCGGGAGAGCTTCCGGTTCCTGAGTTACCTTCCTCACTCCCTCTCGGCGCGCTGGGCGGAGTTTCTCTTCCTGACTCCTCCGCGCCAGGCCCGGACCCGGCGCGAGCGCGCGATCCTCGCACGCGGCCGCTTCCGCGGTGTTCCTTCCGCCGCCGGGCGGATCGCGACGTGGCGATGGGGAGAGGGCCCCGCGGTGCTGCTCGTCCACGGATGGGGAGGCCACGCGGGACGGCTGAGCCGCTTCGTGGCTCCCCTGACCGAGGCAGGCTTCTCCGTAATCTCGTTCGACGCTCCGGGCCACCGCGCCTCGGAAGGGAAGCTCTGCTCCGTCCCCGATTTCGTCCGTGCCGTGCTCGCCGTCGCCGAGGACTCCGGCGACGTGGTCGGACTCGTCGGGCATTCTCTCGGCGCGGCGGCCTGCCTGCTGGCGATGCGCAAAGGCCTTCGCGTTCGCGCCGCTGTTCTCCTCGCGCCGCTCTCGGATCCCGAAAGGTATGCGGGCCGCTTCGCGAGCATCTGCCGGATGCCGCGCCCGGTCTGCGAGTCGATGAAGGAGCGGCTCGCGGCGCGCCATGGAGTCGCCTGGGAGAAACTGCGCCTGGCGGTGCCCGCTTCCTCCTCTCCCGCTCGCCTGCTCATTGTTCACGACTGCCGGGACGCGAAGGTTCCCCTTCGGGACGGCCGCGCCATCGCCGCCACCTGGCCCGGCGCCCGGCTCGTCACGACGCGAGGCCTGGGCCATCACAAGATCCTGCGCAGCGCCGAGGTCATCGTCGAGGCCGTCTCGTTTCTGCTCCCCTCCTTGACCCCGGCAATCCTCCCGGCCGAGGAAGCCGTCGAGCAAATCGCCTAGCAGGTTGCTGAAAAAGGGTGTGGGCGGCGTTGCGAGCGCCGCGGGGTCGGATGCAAGGAGCCGCGACGAAGGCGATGCCGGGGCGCATCGGGGAGGAGCGGCGACGCCGCAGACGGCCCCGCGCCGCCGCAACCGCTTGCGGTGGCTGGCCTCTTGCTCGCTGCCCTTGTTCAAGCGAGCTGCGCAGGTACGGAGACTCCCCCGCGTCGAGCGTTGCAAGAGGCCAGACACGACGCTTGCATCCATTTTTCAGCAGCCTGCTTAGGCTGGCAAGAGCATTGCTGTAAGTCTCTCTGGGGGTACGCACG
>DATIRW010000290.1:0-14870 GCA_035469365.1 Thermoanaerobaculia bacterium | reverse complement strand
TAGATCGGGAGGCGGGAGACCTTGTGCTCCCGCAGCACGAGCTTGACGTCGGAGTACTTCGCGGTCTCCGGAAGCGCGACGACGCGCGTTCTCGGAGTCATGATGTCGCGGGCCGTCTTGTCGCCGAACTCCAGGATCTTGTGGAGGAACCTCTTCTCTTCGCCGTGAATCACACCTTCGGCCGCGCCGAGGTTGATCACGCTCTTCATCTCTTCTTCGGTCAGGGCCGGAGTCCTCTCGGGGATCTTCAGGAACCGCAGCGCGCCGGTCGCGACCTGAACGCACACCGTCGCGATCGGCGAGAGGAGCTTCATCATCCAGGAGAGGGGAATCGCGACGGCCCGAGAGATCGCGACGGGCGAGGCGGCGCCGATCGCCTTCGGTGTCATCTCCGCGAAGACGAAGAGAGTCAGGGTCGAGAAGAGGATCGCCGCCGGGACGCCGTAGTTTTCGCCGAGCCAGGAGGTCGCGACGACCGTCGCCAGCGCCGAGGCCGAGCTGACGAAGAGGTTCTGTCCGATCAGAATCGTGGCGAGCAGGCGGTTCCGGTTGGCCTTCAAGTCCCGGATCACGGCCCCAACCCTGTCCCCCTTTTCGCGAAAACTCTGCAGATCAATCCGCCCGAGAGACACCAGAGCCGTCTCCGCGCCGGCGAAAAAAGCCGAGAAGGCGAGCGAAAGCAGGAAGAGGAGGATGAAGACACCCGTCTGGAAGTCCATCTCTAGGGATCCTTTCTCTCGTCGGCGCGATCCACGGCCGGCAAGGGCCTGGCGAGACGACCGAGTGCCCAGGCCGAAGCGTCGGACAGGCCCGGCTCGGACACTCCTGCCGTGCGGGTCAGGACCAGCAGACTCGATCGATCCCCGCAGGCTCCCGAGGACGCCGCGGCGTTTCTCTGGAGGCCCCGCCGCCCCGCCCGGTTCAGCGCGGTCGCGCCGTAGCGGCGCCGCCACTGTCCCGGTCCCATCTCGAGCCACTGCCGGCGAGTGGGCAGGGAGTCCGCCTTCGCCGACGCTTCGGCGGACGGCGCCGGGTCCGCCAGCGGAAGCGGCTTGTTCCACGGGCAGACGTCCTGGCAGATATCGCAGCCGAAGACGTTCTGCCCGATCCTCTCCTTGACGCCGTCGGGGATCGGCCCGCGGTGCTCGATCGTCCAGTAGGCGAGGCAGCGCCCGGCGTCGAGAAGGCCGGGCTCCAGGAAGGCGCCCGTCGGGCACGCCTCCAGGCAGCGCGCGCAGGAGCCGCAGCGTTCGGACACCGGATCGTCGGGCGCAAGGTCCAGATCGGTCAGGATCTCCGCGAGCAGGAGGAAGGACCCGTGCTCGGAATCGATCAGGCAGCCGTTCTTGCCGATCCAGCCGAGGCCCGCGGCCGCCGCGAACGACCGTTCGGCGAGCGGTGTCGAGTCCACGCAGACCCGGTAACGGAAGTCTCCGAGCCTTTCGGCCACCGCGCGGGCGACGATGGTCGCGCGCTGCCGCAGCGTTCCGTGGTAGTCGGGGCCGGACGCGTAGCGCGCGAGGACGGCGCCGTCGGAAGCGACGAACGGGCGGTCGCGATGGCGGGCCGCGAGGCAGACGATCGAGCGCGCGCCGGCGAGGAGCCGGGCCGGATCGGCCCGGGTCTCGAGCGTCCTTTCAAGGTATCTCATTCCGGCGTGATGACCGGCGGCGATCCAGCCGCGGAAACGTTCGAACGTCTCGGGCGCGCAGGCCCGTGCGATCCCGACGCGAACGAAGGACTGCCGCTCACCCTCTTCGCGAAAGACGCGGGCCGCGAGCAGGCGATCCGGCGCGCTCACGCGGGAGGCCTCTCCGGGTCGCCCCGGCGCGCGGAGAAAGAGCCCATCTCCACGCCATGCTAGCATCGGGTCGAGCTGCGGAGAGCCCTCCGATCATGCCCGAAAGCCGCTTCTCTACCCGTGTCTTCGCGATTGCCGTGACGGCTCTCCTTGTCTATCTGCTCGCCCGGATCCTGCTTCCCTTCCTCGGCCCGATCCTGTGGGCGGGGCTCCTGGCGTTCCTGCTCATTCCGGTCAACCGATGGCTGTGCGGGAAGCTCCGGGGCCGCCGGGGGGCGGCGTCCCTTCTCCTGACACTCGCGGTCACACTCGGCATCGTGATCCCCGTGACCCTCCTGATGCTCGCTTTCGCGCGAGAGGCCACGGAGTTGCTCGCGCGCGTGTCCGAGATGGCTCGCCGCTACCAGATCGAGGGACCGCAGGATCTTCTGAGGATTCCGGCGCTCGGTCGGGTTATCGCGTGGATCGACGAGAAGACGCCGGTCTCGGCCGCGGAGCTTCAGCAATGGCTCGTCAACGGGGCGCACGCCGTCCTGGAGTTCGCGCTTTCGGGCGGCCGGCAGGTCCTGATGGGAGCTCTCGGAGCGGTCATCGGGCTCCTGCTCATGCTCTTTGTCCTCTACTTCTTCTTCCGCGATGGCGAAGAGATGGCAGGGCGGCTGGTACGTCTGATTCCCCTCGAGGCATCGCGCAAGACACGGCTCGTCGCGCAGCTCTCCGACGTCATGCGCGCGGTCGTCGTCGGCTCCCTGGCGACCGCGCTCATCCAGGGAGCGCTCCTGGGTCTGGCCTTCGGAATTGCCGGCCTCCCTACACCCATCGTTTTCGCCTTCCTGGCCTCGCTCGCGGCGTTGCTCCCGATGGTCGGCACGGCCCTCGTCTGGGCTCCCGCGACGATCGTGCTCTACGCACAGGGGCGCCCGGGCTGGGCTCTCTTCATGCTGCTCTGGGGCGCGTTGCTGGTCGGCTCGGTGGACAATTTCGTGCGCCCGCGCCTGATCTCCGGCCGCGCCCAGATCTCCACTCTTCCCGTCTTCTTCGGCGTGATGGGCGGCCTGGGCGCTTTCGGTGCTATCGGGATGTTCGTCGGGCCGCTCGTGATCGCCCTCGCCCTCGCCCTCCTCGGTTTCGTCGAGGAGGGCTCCGCTCCGCCTCCTACGGGAGCGTGAACACGACGATTTCGCAGTTCTCAAGGTCCACGACGCCGAAGGATCCGGCTCCGGACTCTCGACTAGCGGGCGCCGACCCAGTCGGCGACGAAGATGTTGGTCTCGCGGGGTTGCTTTCCGTTGCGGTTGGAGGCGAAAACGAGCTTCGACCCGTCGGAGTTGAGCATCGGAAAGCCGTCAAACTCGGGGGAGAAGGTCACGCGTGTCGGGTTCGTGCCGTCGGCGTTGACGACGTAGAGCTCGAAGTCCCGTCCCTTCGGATCGCCGGCGTTCGAAGAGAAGATGATGCGCTTGCCATCCGGGAAGAAGTAGGGGGCGAAGTTGGCGGCGCCATTGGCGGTCACGGCGTGGTCGTCGGATCCGTCGGCGTTCATGACCCGGATCTCAAGTCCCTTCGGCGCGTAGGTCCCGCGCGCCAGGTTTTCGCGGTAGAGGGCCAGGTCTTCCGCGGTCTTCGGATGGTCGGCGCGATAGACGATCTTCTTCCCATCGTAGGAATAGAAGGGGCCGCCGTCGTAGCCCGGGATGTGGGTCAGGCGCGTCACGGCGGAGCCGTCGGCGTTCATGGAATAGATCTCGAGGTCTCCGTCACGGGCCGACGTGAAGACGATCTTCCTGCCGTCGCGCGAGACCGTGGCCTCCGCATCGTAGGCGGGAGAGGAGAAGAGCGTTCGGATATCCGAACCGTCCGGCTTCGCCGTATAGATGTCGTAGTCGTCCAGGGCCCAGACGTAGCCGCGCGAGCGATCGGGTGGCGGCGGGCAGGCCTCGCCGGCGCGGAAGGTCGAGCCGTAGAGGATGCGGTCGCCGGAGGGGAAGAAGTAGGAACAGGTCGTTTTCCCCTTCCCGTTGGAGACCATGCGCTTGCCCGAACCGTCGGCGTTCATGATGAAGATCTGGTCGCAGGGCAGATGCCCTTCGTCGTTGGACTGGAAGATGATCTGCTTCCCGTCGGCCGACCAGTAGGCCTCGGCGTTCTGGCCTCCGAAGGTCAACTGCCGGACATTGGCCAGGAACTTCTCTTCGCCCGGAAAAACCAGAGTGGCCGTGGGGGAGACGGCCTGGAGTCTGGCGGTCTCGGCTTCCCGAACGGCGAGCTCCGCCCGCCGGCGGCGTTCGGTCTCGCGCGTGACGATGTCCTGCTCGGCGGCGGCTTCGGCCACGTACTGCGCCCGGCGCGCCTCGGCCCACGCCAGGCGCGCCCAGTGGGCGGACGCGTCGGCGTCCTTTCGACTGTCCCAGGAACTCTGAGCCTCGTGGAAGTGAGCGACGGCCGCTTCGTATTCACGCTGTGCGCTCTGGTCGGCGCCGGCGTTTTTGGCGTCCTGCAAGGCCAGGCGCGCCTCGGCGATGTCCCTGGGCGGCGGCCCTGCGGAGCAGGAGAGAAACACGGCGAGGCCCGCCGCGGGAAGGACGCCGCGCAGGATCCCGCGCGTTCTCATGGCCGCGCCTTCTGCTGGAGCTGCCTGGCCTTCGATTCGAGCTCGTCGGCCTGCTGTCCCAGCTCCGCCGCCAGCTTCTTGAGCTTCTCCACGTTGGATCGCGCCTCCGCAGCCGCGGCATAGGCCTTCGCCTCCTCGAGCAGGCGGCGGGATTCATCGTTCCGGCCCTTCGCGGAAGCCTGTCGGGCCTCGGCGATAGACTTCTGCGCCCGGTCCAGGAGCTCCACGGCGCTGCCGGCGGCGCCGGCGTTCTCGGCGCTTCGGATCGAGGCCTCGGCTTCCGTCACCTGCGACGGGGCGACCGGCGGGCCGCTCGAAGCGCATCCGAGAGCGAAAAGGATCTGAATGCACAGGAGGGCGATCGTCGTTTTCATCACGGGTCCTTCCGGCGGGTTCGAGTCTATAAGAATCGGTCCGCCTTCCTGTTGCATCAGGAGTGCCAGCCTCTTATTCTCGTTTTCCAGTGGCCTCGCAACGCGACCTGACCGGCGAACTCGTGGAAGAAATCCGTGCCGCGGTCGCGCAAGCCTCGCCGGCTGCGGGCGTCCCGCCGATTCCCGTGAAGGGCCTGCCGGAAGGGGAGGAGGTCCGGGCTTCTCTTGCCCGGGCTCTCCAGTACATCACGCCGGCGGTCCCGCCCGCCGTTCGTCTCTCGCGCTCCAAGCGTTTCCTGCTCCGCGCCCTGCGGTTTCTCTGGAGAGACCAGGTCTCTTTCAATGCTCTGGTCCTCGAGGTCGGCAGAGGACTGGCGGATCGCCTGGACGCCGCCTGGGCCCGGTCGAAGGACGCTCTGGACGCGGAGCGGGGGGAGCGGGAGCGGCAGTTCAACCAGTGGAGGGAAGCCACGGAACGGGGCATAGATCGCGCGTTCTCGGACTGGGAGCGCCGGGCGGCAATCCAGGACGGGAGGCTCGCGATTCTGGAAGCCGGGCAGACGAACGTCGGTGCGGCTCTGACCGGCTCTCCGGAAGCCGGCGGACAGGCGCCGTCGCCGATGCCGGCCGGCGTCTACAGTCTCTTCGAGGAGCGCTTTCGGGGAAGTCCGCAGGACATCGCCGAGAAACAGCGCGCTTATCTGCCCCTTCTTCGCGGATTGCCGGGCCCGGTGCTGGACGTCGGATGCGGGCGGGGCGAGTTGCTGCATCTTCTCGCCGCTCAAGGCATCCCGGCTTCCGGAGTCGAGATCAATCCGATTGCCGCTTCGGCGTGCCGGGAGGAGGGACTGTCAATCGAAGAGGGAGATGGGCTCGCCATTCTTTCGAGCAGGCCGGACGGCAGCCTGGGAGGGATCGTCGCCTTGCAGGTGGTCGAGCACTGGCGGGTGGAGGCGGTCTTCGCCCTCCTCCGCGAGGCGCGCCGCAAGCTCGCGCCCGGCGGTGTCTTGATCGCCGAGAGCATCAACACCGATTCGCTCTCGTCGTTGAAGGCCTTCTTTCTCGATCCCTCTCACGTGCGGCCGGTTCCGGCCGAAGCGCTGGAATTCCTGGCGCGGGCCGCGGGCTTCACGGACACGCGGATCGAATACCGGTCCCCTTTGCCGGAGCGGGAGAGGCTCGAAGAGAGCTCCGAGAACGACGCGAAGCTAAACCGCCTTCTCTTCGGTCCGCAGGACTACGCCCTCGTGGCGTACGCGCCACGATGACCCGGTCCGCCCGGGTCCTCGTGCTGGCGGTGCAGACTCCCTTCGCCGACGGCGGGGCGGAGAAGCACGTGCGCCGTTTGACCGAGGAGCTGCGGCAGCGGGGCATCGAGGCGGACCTCGTGACGATGCCTCTCGTTGAGCGGCGGCGATTCGATCTGATCCGAGGCGCGCTTGCCTGGCGCGGGCTCGATCTCTCGGAGGTCGCCGGCCGTCCCGTGGACGCCGTGATCGCGACCCGGTTCCCGAGCTACGCCGTGAGACACGACAACAAGATCGTCTGGCTCATCCACCAGTACCGGCAGGCCTACGACCAGTTCGGAACTCCCTACAGCGACTTCACCGCTTCGAGCGAGGACCGGAGGGCCCGCGAGGCGATCGCCGAGATCGATCGCGTGGGCCTGACCGAGGCGCGGCGCGTCTTCGCCAATTCCGAGAACGTCGCCGCGCGCCTTCGGAGATTCAACGGGATCGCGAGCCAGCCTCTGTACCATCCGCCTCCGATGGTGGGCCGCTACCGGTCGGGACCCGCCGGAGACTACGCGCTGACCGTCGGCCGCCTGGACGCCTGGAAGCGCGCCGAGCTGCCGGTCGCCGCGCTCGTTCATGCCCCCCGAGCGCGCCTCGTGGTCGTGGGCCGCGGGCCCGAAGAGGAGCGGTTGCGCCGGCTCGCGAGGGAGCTCTCCGTGGATGAGCGCATTCGTTTCGTGCCGAGCGTGGACGAGGAGGGGTTGCTCGACCTTTACGCGGGAGCGCGGCTGGTTCTCGTAACCCCCGCGGACGAGGACCTGGGTTACGTTCCCCTCGAGGCCTTCCTGTCGGGAAAGGCCGTCCTGACGACCGACGACGCGGGCGGCCCGCTGGAATTCGTGCGCGACGGCGAGACCGGTTTCGTCGTTCCAGCGCGGGCGGAGACCCTGGGCGCGGCCCTGCGGCTCGCCTGGGAAAAGCCCGAAGCGCTCGCCGAATTGGGGGAGAGAGGACGGCGGAGAGCAGCCGCCTTGAGCTGGGACGCTACGGTTTCGGCGCTGCTCTCGGCGGCGGGGCTCGCGTGACCGGTTCCCTCGAGGAGGCGCTCCGGAGCCTGGCCCGGGAGAGCGGCCACGCGCTTGCGGATCTCGGCGTGCGCGCCGAGGACGAGAAGTGGATCCAGGAGCACGCCGACACGATCGCGAGCCTCGCGGGTCGGCGCCACCGCCTCAACCTTGCCGGCTTCTTCTATCGGCTGGCCCGGAGGGCCGCCCGCACGGCGAGGTAGCCGGCGAGAATCCCATCTTCGAAGTTGAACTCGGGATTGGCCGCGAGCGCCGGGTGGTCGTGCGGCTGGAAGAGATCGTCCCCGGTGAAGCCGGGCAGGATCCGCGCGGCCAGTTCGAGGAGACGCCGACGCTGAGCTTCGATCATCTCCTGGAGAAGCTTCTCCACTCGCGCGGCTTCGGGATTCATCGCGGGATCAATATAGCCAAGTGACGGACGGCAAGCCCTCCGGTTCGAACCTTCCCAACAAAATAGGCCCCGCGAGGGGCCTTCTCGATGACCGGGGGAAACGAGTTACATCTTCTTCTTGGTTTCGGTCGAGGTCGTCGAGGTCGTGGTGGTCGAAGGCGCCGACATCGTCGACGTGGTCTCGGTGCCGGTCATTGCCGTGCCGGTCGTGGCCGTTTCGGTGGTGGTGGTCGTCGTCGCCGTTGCCGTGGTCCCGGTCTCCTGAACGACCGCCGGCTGCTGCTCGGTCGTCGTGGTGGTCGTGGTGGCTTCTTCCTTCTTCTGGCAACCGGTAACGAGTGCCGTACCGATTACGGCGGCCAGGCCCAGGGTCACGAGCTTCTTCATATCCCTCATCTCCTTTTTTTTACTGAGCATCCCCACTACGCGAAAAAAACTCCCGCCAGTGGAAAAAACGAGCGGCATCATATCCCAACCACCCGGGCTGTCAACAGGCCTCGACGCGCGCCATTTGGGCGGTTATTGTTGGGGTCGGAGGACGCCCGGGAGGCGGACCTTCCATTGGAGGCCAGACGGGACATGTTCGAGGGGTTGGGAGAGCGTATCCAGGGCGTCTTCAAAGAGCTTCGGGGCGAAGGGCACCTGACCGAATACCATCTGGAATCCGCCCTCCGCCAGATCCGTCTCTCGCTGCTCGAAGCCGATGTCGCGCTGCCGGTCGTCAAGCAGTTCACCGAGCGCGTCAAGGAGCAGGCCGTCGGCTCCAGAGTGATGCAGAAACTCTCGCCCGCCCAGGAGGTCACGCGGATCGTCCGGGATGAGCTCATCGGCTTGCTCGGCGGCCAGATCGCGGACCTCGACCTCTCCGGGCGGCCGGCGATTGTGGCCCTCGTGGGTCTGCAGGGCTCGGGAAAGACGACGTCAGCCGCCAAGCTCGCGCTTCACCTGAAGTCCCGAGGCCGCTACCCCCTGCTCGTGGCGGCCGACCTCTCGCGTCCCGCGGCCGTCTCACAGCTGAAAACGCTCGGGCGGCAGATCGGCGTTCCGGTCTTCTCTCCCGAGAGCGCCCGCGACCCGGTGGCCCTGGCGCGCGAAGGAGTCAAAGAAGCCAGATTGACCGGACGCGACACGGTCCTCGTGGACACGGCCGGCCGCCTCCATATCGACGAGGATCTGATGCGGGAGATCCGAGCGGTCGCGGAAGCGATTTCTCCCCAGGAGACCCTGTTCGTCGCCGACGCGATGACCGGGCAGGACGCCGTGCGATCCGCCGCCGGCTTCGCCGCGGTCCTGCCGTTGACCGGGATCATCCTGACCAAGACCGACGGGGACGCCCGCGGAGGCGCGGCCCTCTCCGTCGTGTCCACGGTCAAGGCTCCGATCAAGTTCGTCGGCGTCGGGGAGAAGCCCGAGGATTTCGAGCCCTTCCATCCCGACCGGATGGCGTCCCGCATCCTCGGGCTCGGAGACGTCCTGACGCTGATCGAGAAGGTCGAAGCGCAGGTGGACGAGTCCGCCGCGCGCCGTCTGGCGGAGCGGTCGAGCGCTGGCGACTTCACGCTGGAGGACCTGCGCGACCAGCTCGCCTCCGTCAAGAAGATGGGGCCGCTCTCGAGCCTGATCGACATGCTGCCCAGGGGAGGGGCTTTCCGCGGGCTCTCGGACCCCGGGACCGTGGACGAGAAATCGCTCGTCCGCGTGACGGCCATCATCGACTCGATGACTCGCGAGGAGCGCCAGTATCCTCAGATCCTGAACGGGTCGCGCAAGAAGCGCATTGCCTCCGGTTCGGGCACGGCAGTCTCGGAGATCAACCGCCTGATCAAGCAGTACCAGCAGATGCGAAAGCTGATGAAAGTAGCAGGGAAGGGAGCCCGAAAGCTGGACCTGTCGCGGTTGCCTCTCCCCGCACCGAAGGCCTGAACTGCTGTAGAATGCCGGGCTCTTTACAGAGGAAAGGACGTCCTTGAAATGTTGAAAGTCAGATTGAGGCGCATGGGCGCTCGCAATCGCCCGTACTACCGGATCGTGGTCTCCGATTCGCGCCTGACGGCCAGGGCCAAGGTGCTGGAAGAGCTGGGCTCCTACGACCCGGTCGCGGGTCCCGATACGTTTTCCGTCAACCGCGAGCGGGCGAATTACTGGATCGGTCGGGGCGCCTCCGTTTCAACGACGGTCCGCTCGCTCCTGGCCCGGCCGGAGCCTGCCGCGAAGCCCGCATGACGGCCGGACGGATTCCCGAGGGCGCGCCCTTGAAGCGCCTCATCGAATCGGTCGTGCGCCGGCTGTCCGACCACCCCGCGGAAGCGCGCGTGATCGAGGTGGCCGAGGGACGCGGAACGCTCTACGAGATCTCCGTTCCGGAAGCCGACCGCGGGCGCTTGATCGGACGCGAGGGCCGCACGGTCCGCGCCCTTCGCGCGTTCGTGGGTGCCGCCGCTGCGGCGCGCGGCAAGAAAGTGAACATCCGCATCCGCGACTGATGAAGTCGAGAGTCAAGAGTCGAGAGTCGAGAGTTCGTTCACGCAGGGTCGCCATCTCTCGGTTCTGAACTCTTGACCCTTGATCCTCGACTCTCGACCTCCGCGCTGATCGCCGTCGGCGTCGTCGGCCGTCGCCACGGCTTGAATGGCGAGGTTTCCGCCGAGCCTCTCGAGAACCTTTCCGGCCTCTTCGAGCCGGGCACGCGCTTGACCTGGAAGTCCGGGGATCGCGTCCGGGAACTGATGCTGACTGCGTGTCGGCAGCATGGGAAGCGACTGCTTCTCTCCTTCGAAGGAATCGAGGATCCGGAGGCGGCTCGCGGGCTGACGGGAGGGGTGCTGTGCGTCCCGCGCGAACGGCTGCCGCGAATCGCGCCGGATTTCTACTGGACTCACGAGATGAGGGGCTGGCGCTGCGAGGACCCCGCGGGCGAGACGCTGGGAGTCGTCGCTCTCCTCGAGGAGAGTCCGGCGGGTCCTCAACTGACGCTCCAGACCCCCGGAGGCAAGGAAGCGCTCGTTCCGTTCGTCCGGCCGATGGTCATGGAGATCGATCGCGAAAGGAAACGGGTCGTGCTCGACTTGCCCGAGGGGCTGCTCGACTTGTAGGACGTAGGTGATAGGTGGTAGGTGACAGGGGAAGGAAGCTCTGGTCCCTAACACCTTACACCTAACACCTAACACCTTGTGCAGATCGAGATCCTGACAATCTTTCCTGAATATTTCCGGTCTCCGCTGGCCGAGAGCCTCCTCGGCAAGGGGATCGCTTCGGGGCTGCTCGAGGTGGCCGTGACCGACCTGCGGCAATTCTCGGCCGACAAGCATCACAAGGTGGACGATGAGGCGTTCGGGGGAGGGCCCGGGATGGTCATGACCGTTCCGGCCGTGGCGGCGGCCGTCGAGGCGCGGCGCGGGAGCCCTCCGGCCTGGTCGGTGCTTCTGACACCCGACGGGCAACGGCTCGGTCAGGCGATGCTGGCGGATCTCTCGGTGCGCGGCCGTCTGCTGCTCTTCTGCGGCCGGTACGAAGGGATCGACGAGCGTTGCCGGGATCTGGGCCTCTTCGATCAGGAGATTTCCCTGGGAGACTTCATCCTGCCTGGCGGGGAGGTTGCCGCGCTCGCGTTGGTGGAGGCCCTGTCGCGGCTCGTCCCGGGGGTCGTGGCGAGAACGGAATCGGTCGAGCGCGAATCCTTCATGCGCCAGCGCCTCGACTACCCGCACTACACGCGCCCCCGCGAGTTCCGCGGGCTCACGGTCCCCGACGTGCTCCTGTCCGGCAATCACGCCCGGATCGAACGCTGGAGGCGGGCCCGCGCGCTGGAGGCGACCAGGAAGAAGAGACCGGATCTGCTGGTGGAGCGTCCGGAGGAGCCCGGCGAATCGGACGAGTGACCCCTCATTTGCCAGATTGGGGCTCTCTTGGCTATACTCCGCGGTTCCGCTGGATCGTGTCGGGAAGTCTGGAGGTGTACTGTCATGGCCGATATCCTGCTCGAAGTTGAAAAGCCGACGCTGCGCGCGGATCTGCCCGAGTTCTCTCCTGGTGACGCTGTTCGGGTGCATGTCAAGGTCCGCGAGGGAGAGAAGGAGCGCATCCAGATTTTCGCCGGTGTCGTGATCGCCCGGCGGGGCGGAGGCGCACGCGAGACCTTCGCCGTCCGCAAGGTCTCGAGCGGGATCGGCGTCGAGCGGGTCTTCCCTCTCCACTCTCCCGTCATCGACCGCATCGAGGTCGAAAAAAAGGGCTCGGTGCGTCGCGCCAAGCTTTACTATTTGCGCGGCCGCAAAGGAAAGGCCGCGCGCATTGACGAGAAGCGGACCGAATAACTCCCGTTCCCCACGTCATCGGTGAACGCCGATCCTCTCGGCGCGCTGTTCGCCGAGCTCGGCCGCCTTCGCGAGCTCGACCGCCTCGAGCAGGAGTTGCGCCGCCGTGGCTATCTGCTGGTCGCCGGCGTGGACGAGGTCGGCCGGGGCGCGCTCGCCGGCCCGGTCGTGGCCGCCGCGGTGATCCTGCCGCAGGGCTGCGTGTTTCCGGGGCTGGACGACTCCAAGAAGGTAGATGCCGCCTGCCGTCAGCGGCTGGACGTGGAGCTGCGCCGCTCTGCCCTCGCCGTTGGAGTCGGGGTCGTGAGCGCCCAGGAGATCGACAGCCGGGACATCCTGCGGGCGAGCCTCCAGGCCATGCGGATCGCGATCGCGGCTCTGCGGCCCGAGCCGGACGCGATCCTTCTGGACGCCGTCTCGGTCCCGGGCGTGCGCCGCCCACAGCTTCCGATCGTCCACGGCGACGCGCTCTGCTCCTCGATCGCGGCCGCGTCGATCATTGCCAAGGTGTACCGGGACAGGCTCCTGGACGAGCTCGGCTCGCGATACCCCGCGTACGGGTTCGAGCACCATAAGGGATATGGAACTCCGGAGCACTGGGATGCGCTTCGGCTGGCGGGCCCGTGCCCCGAGCACCGGCTGACGTATCACGGAGTCGTCCTGGACGCGTCGGGATTGCCCCGACCGTTCCCCGGACATTGCGAGCCGGAGTGATTCACGAGAGACATTCGAGCCTCCTCTTTGCCACGACTTCGGGCGCTAAATCCTTTGCCCGCAGTGACGTGCAGGTGTTTGTGTCGTCCATGTCCGAGCCATCCGAGTTAGAATTTCACCAGTGACGCGCGACCAACTCCTTCGTTCCGCCGAGAAGCAGATCGCCAGGGGCAAGTTCGACCAGGCCCTGAAGGACTACCTGCGCATTCTCGACGACAATCCCCGGGACATCTCGACCCTGAACAAAGTCGGCGACCTGTACGTGCGTATGAATCGCGCCGCCGATTCGATCCCGTTCTTCAAGCGGATCGCGGAGCTTTGTTCCCTGGACGGGTTCTTCCTCAAGGCGATCGCGATCTACAAGAAGATCAACAAGATCGACCCGGCCCGCCTGGAAGTCTACGAGCGCCTCGCCGACCTGTACACGAAGCAGGGGCTCTCTCAGGACGCTCGCACGCAGTATCAGGTTCTGGCGGACCATTATCAGAAGAACGATCAACCGCAGGAGGCCATTGCCGCCTACAAGAAGATGGCGGCCGTCGACCCCAACGACATGAAGATCCAGGTCCGGCTGGCGGATCTCTACCGGAGCGTGAACCAGCTCGAGGACGCGGTGATGCAGTACGGCCTCGTCGGCTCGATGCTCCTGCGCCGCGGCGCTCAGGACGAGGCGGGGGCGGTCTTCCAGAAGGCTCTCGAGCTTTCGCCGCAGGACGCCGCCGCGCGCAACACGCTCGTGCGGTCGCTTCTCGCCCAGAAGAACCCCGCCGCGGCCCAGGCGATCCTGAAGGCTGCCCCGCGCACCGCCGACACGCTCGCACTGACGGCCGAGGCGCAGTTCGAGCTCGGACAGAAACTGGACGCCGTGCGAACGGCCGAGCAGGCCCTCGCGCTGGAAGATACGCACCAGGGCGCCCGGCTGGCTCTGTGCCGGGCGCACCTGGCGGAATCGAACTTCGAGGCCGCTCTGGCCGACGTGTCGCCGCTCGTGGACGCCGCCACCGCCGCGGGGGACTTTACGCGGGCCGCGAGCTATCTCTCGACAATTCTCCAGATCGAAGAGGCTCATCGCGACTCGCTCCAGAAGATGGCGGAGGTCCGGGAGGCGGAGGGCAACGCGCCCGAGGCGGCGCGGCTGCGCCTGGCACTGGCCCGGGAAGACGAGCGCCGCGGCAACCTGGATTCGGCGGTCGAGAATTATCGCCGCGCCGCGTCGGCCGAACCCGGCCATCCGGAGGCTTCCGAGCGGCTGGCCGAGCTCTCGAAAAGAGCCGGAGTCCCGGGCTCCGTGCCCCTGGCGGAAGTGCCGCCGGAGATGGCCGTGGACCTGGACGAAGTGCTCATCGAGCGTCCCGCCGCGCCACCGCTGGCCGGCCCCGCACCGGCCTTCGTGCCGTCGGGGTCTGCGGAGGAAAGGGAGCTGGAGGCCCTCATCGTCGAGGCTGAGATCTTCGCCCGCTACGGGCTGACGGACAAGGCGGTGGAAAGGCTGCGCGTGGTCGTCCGCAAGCGTCCGGATCTGATCAATGCGCGCGAACGCCTGCTCGAGCTGATGAAGGCCTCGAACAACCCGGCCCTGACTCAGGAAACTGAGTCCTTCGCCGATTTCTACCGCCGGCGGGGTGAGAGCGACCGCGCCGAGGCGACGCTCGCCCGGTTCGGAATCCCTGCCGCCGGCCCGGCGCCCCCCGCTCCGGCGCCGGCGGAATCCTTCGAGGAATTCCCGGTCGAGCCCCAACCGGCTCCCGCCGGCGAGTTCCTCGAGGACTTCGGGTCCGAATCGCTCGCCTTCGAGCCGAAAACGATTGCGGGCCCGCCCCCGCCCTCGACGGCCCGCCCGCTGGAGCCTCGTTCCGCTCTCCGGGCCTCCGAATCGGAATCCTTCTCCTACGAGGGGCTGGACTCGCACCTACAGGAAGAGATGCGAAAGGCCGGCGGCGCTCCATCGCCACCCTCCGCGCCCGCTCCTTCCCTGGACGAGCAGAGCCTTTTCGCCGACGAGCAAAACTTCTTCAACCTGGCCGACGAGTTGGAGAAGGATCTCGCGGAGCAGGCGCCGGCCGCGAACGCTCCGGCGATGGCCGGGCCGGAAGGCGAGGCGTCCCTCGAGGAGATTTTTCGCGAGTTCAAGAAGGGAGTGGAGCAGCAGCTCTCCGCCGAGGACTACGAGACCCATTCGAATCTCGGCATCGCATACAAGGAGATGGGCCTAATCGATGAAGCGATCGGAGAGTTCCAGCTCGCCAGCAAGGACCCGCGACGGGCCGTGGAGTGTTGCAGCATGCTGGGTCTCTGCTTCCTCGAGAAGGGAATGCCCCAGCTCGCCATCAAGTGGTACCACAAGGG
>DATIRW010000289.1:0-13109 GCA_035469365.1 Thermoanaerobaculia bacterium | reverse complement strand
CCGCGTTCCTCTTCGTGAGCGCGATCGGCCTGACCTACGACGGCGTGATGCGCCGGCAGCCGGCGCCCGCCAGTCCCGCACCGGCGAAGGTCTCCGAAGTCCAGAAGGCCATGGCGCTGGCAAGCTTCCGGATGCCACCCGAGATCGTCTTCCCGCAGTCTCCCGACAGCCCGGCGCCGGTCACGTTCCGGCATGCCGTGCACGTGGATGCCGGCTCCCCCGACTGCGTTTCATGCCACCGGGACGGCTTCTCGATGGTGACGACAGCGGCGCCTCGGAAACCGGCCGCGGGGGTGATGCACAAGGCGTGCGGCCAGTGCCACGACGGCACCTCCGCCTTCTCCCTGGAGGAGGACTGCGAGAAGTGCCACGCGCCGTCCCTGGCGAAGTGAAACAAATGCATATGGCTCAGGCGGAAAGCCAGCCACGCATGGAACACTGAACCGTCGGAAAGGCTCCTCGACAGAGACACCGGCGCCAGAGCACCTGGGCCGGTGTAGTTTTCCTTGCAGCGATGATCACGAACGACCGGCCGGTGAAGGACCCCCGATTGCTCGGGCGAGGCTTCGCCTCCCGGACACCGTTTCTCCTGCCAGGCAGCCTGAGCGTCAAGCTCGTCATCTACCTCGTCGCGGGCCTGGGGATCGTCTTCGGGTTGATCGGATGGCAGCACACGCGCCTGCACCGCCAGGACCTGGAAGAGCGAACCTTCGCGGCGACCGACCGCATCAGCGAGACGATCAAGCGCAGCGCCCGGTACAGCATGCTCTCCAACCACAAGGACGAGGTCTACCACATCATCACCACGATCGGCGCCCAGCCCGGGATCGGCCGCATCCGCATCTACAACGAGCAGGGTCGGATCAGCTTCTCGACCGACGAACACGAAGTGGGGACCTTCGTGGACAAGAAGGTCGAGGCCTGCGTCTCCTGCCACGCACAGGAGCAGCCGCTGACGCGGCTGAACCGGCCCGACCGCCTCCGGATCTTCCGCAACGAGAAAGGGGAAAGGCTGGCCGGCCTGATCAACCCGATCGAGAACGAACCGAGCTGCTGGAACGCGGAGTGTCACGCGCATCCCGCCAGCCAGCAGGTCCTGGGCGTCCTCGATGTCACGGTCCCCCTCGCCAGCCTCGACGAGACGATCGAGCACGGCGCCGAGCGCATGGTGGCCAACACGGTCGCCGGCATCAGCGTCGTCTCTCTGCTCGCCGGTGTCCTGACGTGGCTCGTGGTCCAGAAGCCGGTCTCGCGCCTCGTTCGCGGCACACGCCGGGTCGCCTCGGGCGATCTCGAGGCGAAGATCCCGGTCGAATCCCGCGACGAGCTGGGCGTTCTGGCGCAGTCGTTCAATCAGATGACGGAGGACCTCCGCCACGCCCACGAAGAGGTGAGCGATTGGACGCGCCAGCTCGAGACCCGCGTCGAAGAGAAGACGGCGGAGCTGAAGAAGGTCCACCAGCAGATGCTCCACGTCGAGCGGATGACGTCGATCGGTAAACTGGCCGCCATCGTCGCCCACGAGATCAACAACCCCCTGGCCGGCATCCACACGTACGCGCGCCTCCTGATGAAGGAGGCCGATCGGGGAAGCCTCGACCCCAGGCGGGCGAGGGAGAACCTGTCCATGATCGCGTCCGAGTCCGCCCGGTGCGGCGAGATCGTGAAAGGCCTTCTCCAGTTCTCGCGGCCGAACTCCAGGACCGAGATGCGGGCGAGCGACTTGAACGAGGCGGTGCGCCAATCGCTCCGGCTGGTGGAGCACAAGATCAAGCTCCTGGCCCTGAAGACGCGGGTGGACATCGCGCCCGACCTGCCGGGGGTCGTCTGCGACCCGCAACAGGTGATCCAGGCCCTCGTCGCGCTGCTGATCAACGCCTGCGAGGCCTCGACGCCCAACGAGGGCGAGCTCGTCGTGACGACCCGCCCGTTCGCGGCCCCGGCGGGCCGCGCCGGAGCGGAGATCACGGTCCGGGACAACGGCTCCGGGATGGACGCGGAGACGAAGGCCCACATCTTCGAGCCGTTCTTCACGACAAAGGAAGGCGAAAAGAGCCTGGGGGTCGGGCTCGCCGTCGTCATGAGCATCGTGACGCGGCACGGCGGCGAGGTCGACGTCGACTCCGCTCCGGGGAAAGGAACGACCTTCACGCTGCGGTTCTTCGAGCGGCCCGGCCCGGACCCGGCGAGCCACTCCGACGCCGGACCCGCCGCGCCCGTAACAGAGGAGAGCAGTCCATGACCATGCCGACGCAGGGGAAGGCGCCCGTCCGGATCTTCATCGTGGACGATGAGCCCATCGTGAGGGAATCGCTCGGGAGCTGGTTCAGGGCCGAGGGATACGAGGTCGAGCTGGCCGACTCGGGCAAACAGGCCCTCGACCGCCTCGGGTCGACTGACGCGGACATCTTCCTGCTCGACATCAAGATGCCCGGCATGGACGGCATCGAGCTGCAGAAGAAGATCCGCGAGGCGAAGCCCGACTCCACCATCATCATCATGACCGCCTACGCCTCGGTGGACACGGCCGTCGCCGCAATGAAGCAGGGGGCGTACGACTACATCATCAAACCGTTCGACCCGGACGACCTCGAGCACCTCGTGCGCAACGCCCTCGAGCGCCGCCAGCTCGTGGCCGAGAACCAGGAGCTCAAGGCGCGCATCGACGAGCTCTCCCCTTTCTCCGAGATCATCGGCGAGAGCCCCGCGATGCGCCGGGTGCTCGAGCAGGTCACCATGGTCGCCCGGGCCGACACGAACGTCCTGATCCGGGGCGAGAGCGGCACCGGCAAGGAGCTCGTCGCGCGCGCCCTTCACGCCGGCTCCGGGCGGCGTTTCCTGCCGATCGTCGTCGTCAATTGCGGCGCACTGTCGGAAGGGATCATCGAGAGCGAGCTCTTCGGTCACGAGAAGGGGGCGTTCACGGGCGCCCAGTACCGCCGCAAGGGGAAGTTCGAAATGGCCGACGGCGGGACCCTGTTCCTGGACGAGATCGGCGACATCGGTTTGAAGACGCAGGTCGACCTGCTTCGCGTCCTGGAGGAAAAAAAGATCGTTCGTGTCGGCGGCAACACCGAGCTGCCCGTGGACTTCCGTCTCATCGCGGCCACCAACCGCAACCTCGAGGCGATGGTGGCCGACGGGAAGTTCCGCGAGGACCTCTATTACCGCTTGAACGTCTTCTCCATCGCCATCCCGCCCCTGCGCGAGCGGCGCGAGGACATCGCCCCGCTGGCGAAGAGCTTCCTGGAGCGCTTCGCGCGCAGCATGAGCAAGCCCGTCGTCGGAATCTCCGCCGAGGCGATGGCGCTCCTTTCCGGCTACGACTGGCCGGGAAACGTTCGCGAGCTCCAGAACGCGCTCGAGCGCGCCGTCCTCGTCTCGCGGGGCCGCGAGGTCGTCCCCGGCGATCTCCCCTTCCACGTGAACGGAACGAAAGACGCCCCCGCCGGCAAGTCGCTCTCCGACATCGAGCGGCTGCATGTGAAGCGGATCCTGCACGAGTCGGCCTGGAACATCACTCAGGCGGCGCGCCTGCTCGAGATCGACCGCGTCACGCTGTACAACAAGATCAAGAAGTACGGCCTGGAGAGGGAGAAGCAGGAGCCGGAGGAGTAACAGGGTGCAGCGCAACGCGCCGGCGCCGCGCGTCCAGATCGTCCCGATCGGGAAGGTCGATCCGGCGTTGCTGGACTATCTCGCGATGACTCTTCCCGCCGGTGTCGGTGGTCCGTGCGCTATCGCGCCCGGGGGGATCGATCCCCGCGACGCGTTCGACGCCCGGCGCCAGCAGTACAACTCCACCCTCCTCCTGACGCGCCTGGCCGCCGTGCCCCTCGCGGAGGACGCCCGGACGCTCGGCGTGGCCGACGTCGACCTCTTCATCCCGATCTTGACCTTCGTGTTCGGCGAGGCGCAGCTCGGGGGCCGGGCGGCCCTCTTCTCGGCCACGCGCCTGAGACAGGAGTATTACGGCCTTCCGAAGGACGAAGTCCTCTTCTACGAGCGCTGCGAGAAGGAAGCCCTGCACGAGTTGGGGCACACCCAGGGCCTCGTCCACTGCCCCCTGTACGCCTGCGTCATGCATTACTCGAACTCGGTCGAGGACGTGGACGTGAAGGGCACGTCGTGGTGCCGGGACTGCGCCGCCAAACGTCCCGCCTGAGGAGCCGTACCGGGACTTGACCCTTCTCCGATTCCGGTAGAAGATCTCGGCCTCGTTTCTCTTTGCCCTTTTCTTTTACGGATTGGTTCACCGAGGACGGACGGGAACCCGAACTGCCGAGCCAAAAAGAGACCATATGCCTGTCCGTACTGGAACCGCCGAGGGACGTCCCAGGAGCACGCCACGCGCCGCCGTCGCCTACGGCTCGGAGACTTTCGACCGGATCGCGCGCAGCAGCGAGGCGACATTCGCGACCGACTCCGGGGACCGGATCATCCTCTGGAACAGGAGTTGCGAGGCCCTTCTCGAACGGCCGGCCCGCAGCGTGCTGGGCAAACGCTGCTACGAAGTCATCGGCGGTCTCGACGTTTACGGCAACATCTACTGCCACCGCAGTTGCCCCGTCGCATTCCAGGCCCGTGAGAAACCGGCGCAGCCCGTCCACCGCTTTTCCCTCTCCATCGAGGTCGGCGGCAACGGGATTCGGAAATTCGACTATTCCCTGTTTGCGATTCCGTCCTACCATCCCGCCCTCTCGACTCTGATTCACGTCCTGCGGGAGCGAAAGAAGGAGTCGGAGCTTGAGCGGCAGCTCGTAAGCGAGGCCGAGGTCCGCGAGCCGCTCTGGCCGATTGTCACGAGCGCGAACCACTCGGTCGATCTGACGGATCGCGAGACGGAGATCCTGCGCTGCCTGGCCCGGGGCATGGCCACGGCGGCCATCGGCAGGAAGCTCTCCATTTCGAACGCGACGGTGCGCAACCACGTTCAGCACATCCTCGAGAAGCTCGACGTGCACAACAAGCTCGGAGCACTCGTCTTCGCGTACCAGCACAAGCTCATCTGAGCCCGCGGCAGGGCTCGCTCGAGCCCAGCGACAAGCCGCAGGGGGCTCTTTCAGGGATTCGCGGAAATTGGTGCGCCTGCATCATGGAAGCCCGCCGAGCCGACCCTATGGTGGCCCGCAGGCGGAGGGCTCATTTGATTCGAGGCTCACCCCTTCCAGGCCGGCATCCTGCGCCGGCACCACCCGCGGCCGCTCGATCTCTCCCTGTCCCGGATCCACGCGGCCTCGGGTCTCTCCGGCGCGCATCCTCGAAGGTGGCCCTTCCGACAGGAAGGAGACATCGCCGATGAAGGAGTCGAATAACTGGTTCCTGGAGGAGCTCGAACGGCGGGGCGTCTCGAGACGCGAATTCATGGGTTTCTGCGGAGTGATGGCTTCGGCCCTCGCCCTCCCGAGGACCGCAGGCGCCCGGATCCTGGCGGAAATCAAGAAGACGGAAAAGCCCGTCCTCGTCTGGCTCGAGTTCCAGGACTGCGCGGGGAACACCGAGTCGCTCCTGCGGGCAAGCCGGCCGACGGTCGCCGAGATCGTGCTCGATACCCTTTCGATCGACTACCACGAGACGATCATGGCCGCGGCTGGCAAGCAGGCCGAGGACGCCTTGAAGAAGACCGTCCAGGACCACAAGGGCAAGTACATCGCCGTCGTGGAGGGGTCGATCCCCACCGGCCTCGACGGCGCGTACTGCACGATCGGCGGCCGATCGGCGCTCCAGATCGCCCGCGAGGTCTGCGGCGACGCCCTGGCGACGATCGCCATGGGAACCTGCGCCACCTTCGGGGGGCTTCCCGCCGCTTCGCCAAATCCGACGGGGGCGCTGGGAGTCTCCGACGCCGTGCCCGGTGTCAGGAACCTGATCAACCTGTCGGCCTGTCCGGCCAATGTCGAAAACCTGACGGCTCTCGTCGTCTACTACCTCACGTTCAAGGCCCTGCCGCCGGTGGATCGCTATCACCGGCCGCTGTTCGCCTACGGCAAGGCAATCCACGACAACTGCGAGCGGCGCGCGCACTACGACGCCGGGCAGTACGTCGAGGCCTGGGGCGACGACGCGCACCGCACGGGCTACTGCCTCTACAAGATGGGCTGCAAGGGCCCGGTCACGTACCAGAACTGCCCCAGCGTCGGCTGGAACGAAAAGACGAACTGGCCGATCGGCTGCGGACACCCCTGCATCGGCTGCGCGGAGCCGGACTTCTGGGACAAGATGACCCCCTTCTACCAGCACCTCTCCGGGATTCCGGGCTTCGGCGTGAACTCCAACATCGACCGCGTCGGGGTCTGGGCCACCGTCGGCGTCGGCGCGGCCTTCGCGGCGCACGGCCTCGTCTCGCTCGCGAAGCGATGGAAGGAGGGGCAGCCGGCCCGGCACCTGCCGGAGGAGACCGGCAAGGAAATGCCCGAGAAAGGAGACCGGCCATGACGCATGTCGTCGTCGATCCCGTCACCCGAATCGAGGGGCACCTGCGGATCGAGGCCGAGGTCGACCAGGGAAAAGTCAGGGACGCCTGGTCCTCCGCGACGATGTTCCGCGGGGTCGAGCTGATCCTGAAGGGGCGGGATCCGCGCGACGCCTGGGCCTTTACGCAGCGGATCTGCGGCGTGTGCACGACGGTGCACGCGATCGCTTCCATCCGCGCCGTCGAGAACGCCGTCGGAGCGGTCCCGCCGCCCAATGCCCGCCTCCTGCGCAACTTGATCATCGCCTCGCAGTGCGTGCAGGACCACGTCGTCCACTTCTACCACCTGCACGCCCTGGACTGGGTGGACATCGTGTCCGCCCTTTCGGCCGATCCCGCGAAGACCTCGGCGCTGGCGCAGTCGATCTCCGACTGGCCGCTCTCGAGCACGGCGTACTTCACCGGCGTCCAGCAACGCGTCAAGGCCTTCGTCGGACGCGGACAGCTCGGCCCCTTCGCCAACGCCTACTGGGGTCATCCCGCCTACCGGCTGCCCGCCGAGGCGAACCTCATGGCCGTGGCCCACTATCTGGAAGCGCTCGACTGGCAGCGGGAATTCATCAAGATGCACGCCGTCCTCGGCGGAAAGAACCCGCACCTGCAGAGCTTCCTCGTGGGAGGCATGGCGACTCCGGTGGACCCCGACCGGCAGGCCTCGCTCAATGCGGGGACGATCGCCCAGCTGCGCGGCCTGATCGCGAAGGCCCGCGACTTCGTCACGCGCGTCTACATCCCGGATCTTCTCGCCGTCGCTTCCTTCTACAAGGACTGGGCGGGGTACGGCGCCGGCGTGGGCAACTACCTGGTCTACGGCGAATACCCGGAAGAGGAGGGGACGAGCGCGCGCCTCTTCCTCCCCTCGGGCGTGATCCGCAAGCGCGACCTCTCGAAGGTCGAGCGGTTCGATCCATCCAAGATCACGGAGCACGTCAAGCATTCCTGGTACGAGTACGGCGGCGGAGACGACCAGGCGCTCCATCCCTTCAAGGGGGAAACCAAACCCAGGTACACCGGTCCAAAGCCTCCCTACGAGCGCCTGGAGACCGGCGGCAAGTACAGCTGGCTGAAGTCGCCGCGGTACGACGGCGAGCCGATGGAAGTCGGGCCTCTCGCACGCATGCTCGTGGCGTACGGCTCCGGACACGCGAGGGTGAAGGAGCTGGTCGGAGCTGTCCTGACGAAGCTCGGCGTGGGGCCGGAGGCGCTCTTCTCCACGCTCGGCCGCGTGGCCGCCCGCGGGATCGAGACACAGGTCCTCGCGGAGAAGATGGATGACTGGCTTACCGCGCTCGCGGACAACATGGGCCGGCGGGAGCTGCGCATCCACGACAACTCGAAATGGGAGCCGAGCACCTGGCCCCGCGAGTCCTCGGGAGCCGGATTCCACGAGGCGCCGCGCGGGGCACTCGGCCACTGGGTCCACATCGTCGACGGCCAGATCGCCAACTACCAGTGCGTCGTGCCGAGCACGTGGAACGCGGGACCGCGCGACGCCGCGGGCAAACGGGGACCATACGAGGAGGCGCTGCTGGGGACGCCGGTGCACGACCCCACACAGCCGATCGAGATCCTGCGCACGGTGCACTCCTTCGATCCGTGCATCGCCTGCGGGGTCCACGTCGTGGACATCCAGAGGCGCGAGCTCGCGCGCGTGAGGGTCCTATGAGCAGCACGGCGCAGCCCCTCATCGATCCCGGATCCATTCCGCCTCCGGCCGACACCGACCTCGTCCGCGTCTACGTCTGGGAGTGGCCGGTGAGACTGGCCCACTGGCTGATTGTGATCTCGATCTTCTTTCTCTCCTGGACCGGCCTCTACATCGGCCACCCGTTCCTGATCTCCGCCGGGGAGGCGCGGCTGCAGTTCCTCATGGGAACGGCCAAGGCGATTCATTCCTACGCCGCGATCGTCTTCGCCATGGCGGTCCTGGTCAGGGTCATCTGGATGTTCACCGGCAACCGCTTCTCGCGCTGGAACAAGTTCCTCCCCGCCACGCGGCGCCGGCGGCGCGCTCTCGGTCCCGTGCTCAAGTACTACCTCTTCATGCTCCGCAAGCCCCCCGGCTTCGTCGGCCACAACCCGCTCGCGGGCCTCACCTACAGCGTCGTGTTCCTCCTCTTCTTCTCGATGATCGGCACGGGAATCGCCCTGCGGACGGTCGGCGCGAGCATCCACTCGCCGCTGAAGATCTTCGCCTTCCTCGTGCCGCTCTTTGGAGGCCCGCAGGCGGCGCGCTGGATCCATCACGTCGGCATGTGGCTCCTCTGGGGATTCGCGGTCCACCACGTCTATAGCGCCATCCTGATGTCCCAGGTCGAGGCGAACGCGACGATCGAATCCATCTTCTCGGGCTACAAGTTCGTGCACCGCGACGACGTCATCTACTCCGGCTACCGTTTCCTCCCCCACAAGGACGAGCGGCATGGATGAAACGTCGGCTTCGCTCGCTGAGGACGCTCGTAAGCCGATCCCTCTTTTGGTGCTGGGGCTTGGGAACCTGCTCTGCAGCGACGACGGATTGGGGGCGGCCGCGGTCGCGCGGCTCGACCGTGACTGGGAGGCGCCGGACGGAACGCTCGTCCTCGACGGCGGAACGCTCGGTTTGGCGCTCCTTCCCTACTTCGAGGACGCGCGCGATGTCATCCTCGTGGACGCCGTGCGCTCCGACGAGCCGGCCGGCGCGTTCGTGCGGCTGACGGGCGAGGAAGTCGCCCCGGCGGTTCTGCACAGGCTTTCCCCTCACCAGATCGGCGTGGCGGACATCCTGGACGGCGCCCGGCTCCGCGGCCGCTGGCCGGATCGCGTCGCCCTGCTGGGTCTCGTTCCGCTCACAATCCGCCTCGGCATCGAACGCTCGCCGGCCGTGGAGAGCAGCCTGCCGCGACTCGTCGATGAAGTCATCGCCGAAGCGCGGCGCATGGGCCATCTGTTTGTTCGAAGATCCGACGACCAGACGGGTTCTCGGGATCGCGGCTCTGTCGCTCGCGTTTTCGGCCTGTAGAGGTCGCGACGAGGGCCTACCGGGCCGCTACGGCGTTGTCGCTGTGCCGGAAGCGGCGCTCGCCTCGGAGGAGGCGCGCAGCCGGGGACGCGCCCTGTTTCTGGAGCACTGCGCCCTCTGCCACGGCGGGCAGGCCGATGGCCGGGGCGTGCGGCGCGAGGGCCTGACGAGCCCGCCGCGCGACTTCACTGACCCGGCCTGGCGGCAGCGTACTTCGCCGCGGCGCGTCTTCTACACGATCCGGGAAGGAGTGCGCGGCACCGCGATGCCCGCATGGGCCGCCCTGAGCGAGTCGGAAGTCTGGGACCTCGTGGCTTACCTCCGCTCCGTTGCGGGAAACCGGCCATGAGGGAGAACGATCTCACCTCGCGCGCCGATCCCGCGGAGCCGCTGGCGCGCGAAGGCAATGCCGCGGTGGCGCGCCGTCTCGACGAGGTGGCGGACATCCTCGAGCAGCAGGGAGCGAGCGTTCACCGCGTCCGGGCGTACCGGGCGGCGGCCGACCGCCTCCGCCGTCTGGACCGCCAGGCGGCTGACATCCTCAGGGAGGAGGGGCTCGACGGGCTCGACCGCCTTCCGGATATCGGTCCCGTCATCGCCAGGGCCATCCGAAGCATTGTCGTGACCGGGCGGCTTCCTATCCTCGAACGGCTGCGCGGCGAGATGGATCCGGAGCGCCTTTTCGCGTCGGTCCCGGGAGTCGGCCCGCGGCTCGCCGCGCGCCTCCACGATCAATACGGCATCGCGACGCTCGAAGATCTCGAAGCCGCCGCGGAGTCGGGTCGACTCGCGGCCATTGCCGGCTTCGGCCGCAAGCGGATCGCCGGCATTCGGGACACGCTGGCGAGCCGGCTCTCTCGCGTACGCCTCCCGGCAGGCGCGCCCGCGCAGGAGGTCCCCGCGGCCGAGCTTCTCGACGTGGCCGCCGAGTATCTCAGGAGATCCGCGGCCGGGGATCTTCCCCTGATCGCGCCCCGCCGCTTCAACCCGGAGCGCGAGGCCTGGCTTCCGGTCCTTCACACCGAGCGCGGGGGCCGTCACTACACGGCACTCTTCTCCAACACCGAGCGCGCCCACCGGCTCGGCCGTACGAGGGAATGGGTCGTCCTCTTCCACGACGGCCCGGGCGGAGAGCACCGCGACACCGTCGTGACCGAGCGGCAAGGCCCCCTTCGCGGACGACGGGTCGTGCGCGGCCGGGAGGAGGAGTGCGCCCGCCTCTACGCCGGTGATCCCGGGGCGACCGCCCGGCGATGAGTCGTCTGGATCATGCGCCGCAAGGGGTTCCGCTGTTTGATTGAGAGGCGGTCGGCCGAGCTCGGGATCGCGAAAGGAGTTTGCCATGCCGCATACACAGCTTCTCTTCGATTCGCAGGCCCGGGAAAAGCTTCTCAAAGGAGCGACAGCGCTCGCCGATGCCGTGCGGGTCACGCTCGGGCCGCGCTCCAAGAGCGTGCTGATCGAGAAGAAATGGGGTAACCCGATCGTCTGCAACGACGGCGTGACGATCGCCAAGCAGGTGGAGCTGGAGGATCCGGAAGAGAACCTCGGAGCGCGCATGATGCGCGAGGCGGCCGAACGCACGGGCGACGCGGTCGGCGACGGGACGAGCACCGCCACGATCCTGGCGCACGCGATCTTCTCGGAAGGGCTTCGCAACGTCGCCGCCGGCGCCTCGGCTGTCGACCTGCGGCGCGGCCTCGAGCGCGGGCTGAAGGCGGCGGTGGATTCGCTCAAGGCCCTCTCGCGCCCGGTCGGAAGCCGCCGCGAGAGAGCGCAGGTCGCCACCGTCTCGGCGCACAACGACACCGCGATCGGAGAGCTGGTGGCCGAAGCGGTCGAAAAGGTGGGCGGCGAAGGGGTCGTTTCCGTCGAAGAGGGCAAGGGGACCGAGACGGCGCTCGAGGTGGTCGAGGGGCTGCAGTTCGACCGCGGATACCTCTCCGCCTACTTCGTCACGGACGCCGAGCGCATGGAGTGCGTCCTCGAAGAGCCGTATGTCCTCCTGCACGAGAAGAAGATCTCGACCCTGAAGGACCTGCTTCCGCTGCTCGAGCTGGTGGCGAAGTCCGGGCGGCCGCTCTTGATCGTGGCGGAAGAAGTCGAGGGGGACGCCCTGGCGACGCTCGTGGTCAACAAGCTCCGCGGCACGCTTCTCACCGCTGCCGTGAAGGCCCCGGGGTTCGGGGATCGGCGGCGCGCCCTCCTGGAAGACATGGCGGTCCTGACGGGAGGACGGCTCATCACCGAGGAGCTGGGAATCCCGCTCGAGAAGCTCACGCTCGAGGACCTCGGGCGCGCCAAGCGGGTGGTGGTGGACAAAGAGAACACGACGCTCATCGGATGCACGGGAGAGAAGCCCGCGATCGAGGGGCGCTGCCGCGAGCTGCGCAAGCAGATCGAGAAGACGACGTCCGACTACGACAAGGAGAAACTCCAGGAGCGTCTGGCAAAACTCGCGGGCGGCATCGCCCTGATTCGCGTCGGCGCTCCTTCCGAGACCGATATGAAGAGCCGCAAGGAGGCTTACGAGGACGCCATCGCCGCGACCAAGGCGGCCGTCGCCGAGGGGATCGTCCCCGGCGGAGGCCTGGGGCTTCTTCGCGCCATCGACGCGCTCGCCCCGGTGGAGGAGAGTTGCTCCGGCGACGAGCGCACCGGCGTCCAGGTCTTCAAGCGCGCGCTCGAGGCGCCCACCCGCCAGATCGCCGAGAACTCGGGTGTGGACGGCGGGGTCGTCGTCGCCCGCATGCGGGAGGGGACCGGGGACTTCGGCTTCGACGCTGCGACGAACACCTACGGAAGCCTCCTCGAGAAGGGCATCCTCGACCCGACCAAGGTCGTCCGCACGGCGCTCGAGAACGCCGTCTCCGTGGCCGGCGTGCTGCTCCTGACCGAAGCCACCCTGACGGAGCGTCCGGAGAAGAAGCCCGAAGCGATGGCCCCGGCCGAGTAGCCCGGCCAGCGCCGCGGGCCAGACCTCGGCCTCCCACGTCGCAAGCATCGTCCCGCTCGACATCACGAGCGGCCGGCGATCGCGGAGGCTGTCCTTTTACAAAAACTTCCTCTCGCGCGCGAGGCGCAAGAGCGCCGTCACGGCCTGTTCGGGAGAGCCCTCGCCCGACACGACGAGCTCGGGATGCAACGGCTCCTCGTACGGTTCCGTCGCGCCGGGAAGGTGAGGAGCTCCTCCGCTGCGCGCCAGACGGTAGAGTCCCTTCGGATCCCGCGCCTCGCGAATCGGCAGGGAAGCCTCGACGAAAACCTCGAGGAACGCCTTGACCCTTGACCGGAGCCAATCCCGATGCGCTCGCAGCGGCGCGGTGGCGTCGACGACGACCGGAACGCCCTGGGAGACCAGAAGCGCCGCGAGCTCCGCGACTTCGCGGTAGAAGCGGTCCCGCTCCGCGCTCGAGTACGTCGGCTCCGGCGTCAGGATCCGGCGCAGCGCGTCGGACTCGAGGTGGACGCAGCGGACTCCCTCGCTCGCGGCGACGTCGAGAAAGGCGCGGGCGATCGTCGTCTTTCCCGCCGCGGGCGGGCCGGTCAGCCAGATCGCCCAGCTCATGGACTCCCACGTTCGAGGTATCGCGGCACGTCGTCCGGACGGAAGAGCGGCGCCTCCAGGACCCCGAG
>DATIRW010000288.1:0-2907 GCA_035469365.1 Thermoanaerobaculia bacterium | reverse complement strand
TGCCCGTTGGAACCGTCAAATCGAGAATCTCGCGGGGGAGAGGCCATCTGAAGGCCCTCCTGCGCCCGCTCGTGGATTCCGGAAAGATCTGAAGAAATGAAAAACGACAGCGCCCACCCGGCGCGCTCGGCCGACTTCCTCTCGCGTCTTCACGACGGCGAGCTGACGGCCGCCGAGCGCGCGCATTTCGAGTCCCACCGCGCCCACTGCGCGGATTGCCGCAAGGCCGCACTGGAGTTCGAGGCGGCGCTCTCGCTTTTTCGCGCGAGCAGCACCTCTCCCCCGCCAGCGGATCTTTCGGCGCGAATCCTCCGCAGACTCCAGGCGGCCACTCCCCGCCGGACTCCCTTCGGGGTCGTCTTCGGGATCAACCTGAAGTGGGCTGCCGCGTTCGCCGTGGCGATCCTCGCGACGATCGTCGGCTCCGTCGTCGTGATCCAGCGAGAATCCGTCGCCAGGATCGGACCGCGTCAGACACCGATCCCCGTGCTTCTGCAGAGCGGGCGACCCCCGGCAACGCCGCGTGATGCCCCGGCCTCCGACGCCGGCGCCGCTCGCCCGCGGGCGGAAACGAACAAGGCTCTTTCGAATGAGGAGCCGGCCCCGACCGCCGTTCCCGCACCGGAGAGGTACGCTCCGGCGCCCCCCCCTCCGGCGGCGCCGCCCTCAGAAGGGAAGATTCAGGCGCCGGCTCGCCGCTCCGCCGAATCCCTGGCGCCGCGAGCCGCTCGAACGATGGACGAGACTTCCGCGCCGCTCCTCCAGAGCGCCGAGAGACCGGGGGGCGAGGGAGCGGCGGCGCCCGCCGTGGCTTCAGCTGAGCCGGGCTCGCCCGCGCATCCCGTCCTCGTCGCTCTCGACGGACAGGGCCGTCCTCCCGAGATCATCACCCCGGGCGCCGCTGAGCTCCTCGCGGATCTGCGCGGCCATCAATACTTCCTGCTGGTCGAGGCCAGCGGCCACGTGCGCGAGGCGAGCCCGAATGGCGGGAAGCGCGTGAAGATGCAGGCGGCGCCGCAGGCCGTGCGGGACCTGAGGTTTCAGGCGGCAGACCGCCCACGCCGCCTCCTTCTGCGCATCGAGTGAGCGTCGGGGCTCATGTCAAGAGCAGATCCTTCGCTTAGCTCAGGATAACAGGGAGGACGCGAAGGGATGACAGGGACGTCAGATCTCGAGGACGGCCGCCCCGCGAACTTCCCCGCGTTTGACGCGCAGGAGCGCCTCGTTTGCCCCTTCGAGCGGAAACGTCTCGGTTTCGGCGCGGACCGGGATGCGCGAGGCCAGCTCCAGGAACTCCTCGGCGTCGCGGCGGGTGTAATTCGTGACGCCGACGACGCTGCGCTCTCGGTAGAGCATCTCGTAGGAGAACGACGGGATCGGGCTCATGTGAATCGCGTTGACCGCGAGCCGGCCGCCCCGGTCGAGCCGCGACAGGGCGACGGGAACGAGATCCCCCGCCGGCGCAAACGTGACCGCGGCGTCCAGGGGGACGCCGGGATCGTCCTGCCCGCCGCCGGCCCAGGCCGCTCCCATCTCGAGCGCGAGGCGCCGGTGATGCTCCTCCCGCGTGAAGACGAAGACCTCGCATTTCCAGTGGAGAGCCGCCTGGATCGCCAGGTGCGCCGACGCCCCGAATCCGAAGAGACCCAGCCGCCCGCCCGGCTGGATGCCGGAAAGTCGCAGCGACCGGTACCCGATGATCCCCGCGCACAGGAGCGGCGCGGCTTTCAGTGCGGAGAAACCGGCCGGCAGGCGGTAGACCCACGCGGCGCGCGCCACGATCCTCTCCGCGTATCCGCCGTCCCGATCTCGCCCCGTAAAGGTCGCGTACTCGCAGAGGTTTTCGCGTCCCGACCGGCAGAATCGACAGATCCCACACGTGGACGCCACCCAGCCCACACCGGCGGAATCGCCCACAGCGAAACTTTCGGCTCCCGGCCCAAGCGCGACGATCTTCCCCACGGCCTGATGCCCGGGAATCACCGGCAGGCGCGCCGGGACTTCGCCTTCCAGGATATGCAGGTCCGTCCGGCACACCCCGCAGGCCTCGACGGAGATCGCAACCTCGCCGGCCGCCGGCTCCGGCTCTGGCCGCCGACAAGGGGCGAGCGGCATCTGCTCCGCCGGAGCGGCTCGTTCCAGCATCATCGCTCTCATGGGAACGCATTCTCTCCCTCCGCGGTCCGCCGCAGACCGGCGCCTATAATCGCCCGGGGAAGAGACCGATGGCCGCGAGAAGAGTGGACGCGCTCCTGACCGATTACGCCTCCTACCATCGCACGCGCGGCAACCTTGTCTGCCACGCCTTCGGAATCACGCTGATCATTTTCGGCAGCGTGACCATGCTCCTGAGTCTGCGCCTGCCGGGCGCGACCCGGGCGACGGCCGCGGAGCTCCTGATCGGGTTGGTGCTTCTCTTCTATCTGACTCTCGATGCCTCTCTCGCCCTCGTGATGCTGCTCGAGTTCGCGGTCCTCGACATCGCCGCCCGCGCCATCGCGGACTGGCGCGCGGGGCTGGCGGCGTTTCTTGTCGGATGGGCGTTCCAGGGCCTGGGCCATGCCCGCTTCGAGCGCAATTCGCCCGCGTTCTTCAAGAACCTCGTTCATCTGATGGTCGGGCCGCTGTTTCTCGCCAACGAGCTCCTCCGGATACGCCCGGTGGCCGACGCGCCGTGATTCCGATCCGCGACACGATCCCGCGCCAGCACTTCCCCTTCGCCGTCTGGACGCTGATCGCCGTCAACATCGTCGTCTTCATCTACGAGCTCAAGGTGCCCCGGGACCTGACCGAGCAGTTCATCTATCTCTTCGGGCTCGTGCCGGCGCGCTTCACCGATCCGGGCTGGGCGGCGAGCGTCGGCTTCCCGCACACCTACTGGCCCTTCCTCACCACGATGTTCCTGCA
>DATIRW010000287.1:0-19369 GCA_035469365.1 Thermoanaerobaculia bacterium | reverse complement strand
CCTCTACGTCGCGGACGTGGGCCAGGCCAGCCGGGAGGAGATCGACGTCGTCACGGCCGGAGGCAATTACGGCTGGCCCATGGCCGAGGGCACGCTCGGCGGCTGCGCGGGCTGCATTCCTCCTGTCTTCGAATACGACCACACGGTCGGACAGGCGATCATCGGCGGAGTCTTCGTCGGGGCAATCTATCCCGCGTTCCTCCGAGGCAAGTACATCTTCGGCGACCAGGTTTCCAGCTGGATCCGGTATCTCGAGTTTTCCGCCAACGACACTCTCCTCGGCACGCTCCAGAACCTCGCGAGCTCGGTGGAAGGCCACGTCCACTTCGCGACCGGCCCCGACGGGGCGACCTACTATGCCGCCATCAACACGGGAAGGATCTACCGCATCAATCCTCCGCCGGCGAGCTTCTTCACCATGCCGCCCTGCCGCGCCGCGGATACGCGCGATCCCGATGGCATTTCCGGCGGGCCGGCGCTTTCCGCCAACACCATCCGCAGTTTCCCGGTCACGAGCCTCTGCGGGATACCATCGGACGCAACCGCGGTTGTCATCAACCTCGCCGTCTTCCAGCCGACCCAGGGCGGCGACCTCCGCGCCTACCCGGCGGGGACAACCCCTCCGCTGGCGAGCTCCATCAACTTCCGCCCCGGCATCATCCGCGCCAACAACGCCACGATCCCACTGGGCAGCGGAGGTCAGATCTCGGTCCAGTGCGACATGCCCTCAGGCGGCACCCACTTCTTCTTCGATGTCTACGGGTATTACCGGTAGAGGAGGGCTCTGGCTACGGCCGTGGGATTCCACGCCGGCGCCTCACCGCTCTTCCGCGGTCTGACTCCGGAGGAAAAGACCTGACGGCCGGTATGTCTAAAGCTATGGTTACCTGAGACAGAAGGTATCGTCGGGTCGTCCTGACCCAACGGACAGGTACACAGCGGGGGTGTATGCTGTACCACCTTTGAACCTTCGACCAGTAGTTTAGCGGGCCTCAAACTCCTAACCTTTCACCAGCACTTCCAGTAGAGCCGAAGTGCTGACTGTTATGGCTTGCCGAAAAGCAACATCTCAGACGTCGGTGCCGATTCCGATGAGAAAAACACTCCGCTCTGACCCGGAAGCAGCTGACATGAGGAGGGGGTTCCCGATGCTGTCGGTTTTTGAGGCAAGGGTGATGACTCTGGTGGTCGTCGCCTCTTTGAGCCTGACAGGGGGTGTCGCCTCTGCGGGCGTCAATGTCTGGACGAGCAGCGGGCCGGATGGCGGCATCGTCAACGCCCTGGCGGTGGATCCGGTCACGCCGTCGACGGTGTACGCCGGCACGGCCGGGGGCGGAGTGTTCAAGAGCGCCAACGGGGGCGGGAGCTGGACCGCGGTCAGCGCCGGTCTGACAAACCTGTATATCCGTGCCCTGGCGATCGATCCCTTTACGCCGGCGACGGTGTACGCCGGCACAGCCGCGAGCGGAGTGTTCAAGAGCGTCAACGGGGGAGGGAGTTGGACCGCGGTCAACACGGGTCTGACGAACCTGAACGTCAGTGTCCTGGCGGTCGATCCGTTCACGCCGGCGACGGTGTATGCCGGCACTGACGGGGGCGGGGTGTTCAAAAGCATCAACGGCGGTGGAAGCTGGACCGCCGTCAACACCGGTCTGTCAAACCTGCGGGTCTCTGCCGTGGCGATCGATCCGTCCTCGCCGGCGACGGTGTACGCCGGGACTTTCAGCGGGCTCTTCAAGAGCGTCAACGGCGGGGGGAGCTGGACACCGCTTTACCGCGGCATGACGAACTCGCATTTCAATACTCTGGCGATCGATCCGGTCACGCCGGCGACGGTGTACGCCGGGACGAACGGGGGACTCTTCAAGACCGTCAATGGGGGTGATAACTGGACTCTCGCCAACACCGGTCTGACGTCCACGGCCGTCACCCTGGCGATCGATCCGTTTACGCCGGCGACGGTGTATGCCGGCACGGCCGTGGGAGTGTTCAAGAGCGCCGACGGGGGCGGGAGCTGGGCCGCGGTCAACACGGGTCTGACGTACCCGTCCATCTATGGCCTGGCGCTGGATCCGACCTCGCCGGCGACGGTTTACGCCGGGACGAACCGTGGCGGAGTGTTCAAGAGCGTCGACCGGGGAGGGAGTTGGGCCGCGGTCAATACGGGTCTGACGGCAACGTACATCTGTGCCCTTGCGGTTGATCCGTTTACGCCGGCGACGGTGTATGCCGGCACGAACGGGAACGGAGTGTTCAAGAGCGGCAACGGGGGCGGGAGTTGGGTTGCGGCCAATACCGGCCTGACGGCAGCGAACATCTTTGCCCTGGCGATCGATCCGGCCACGCCGTCGACGGTGTACGCCGGCACGACGGGAGGAGTGTTCAAGAGCGCCAACGGTGGAGGGAATTGGTCTGCGGCCAGTACCGGTCTGGCGAACCCGTACGTGTATGCCCTGGTGGTGGATCCGGCCTCGCCTGCGACGGTGTACGCGGGGACATACGGCGGGGTCTTCAAGAGTGTCAACGGGGGCGGGAGTTGGACCGCAGTCAACACCGGCCTGACGACAACGTACATCTATTCCCTGGCGATCGATCCGGTCACGCCGGCGACGGTGTACGCCGGGACATACGGCGGGGTCTTCAAGACCGTCAACGGGGGCGGGATTTGGGCCCCGGTCAATATCGGCCTGCCGGCAGCGAGCATCTATGCCCTGGCGATCGATCCGGCGACGCCGTCGACGGTGTACGCCGGGACCAACGGGGGCGGACTGTTCAAGAGCGTCAACGGGGGCGCAAGCTGGACCGCGGCCAACGCCGGTCTGACGAACCCCAACGTCGGCGCCCTGGCGATCGATCCGGCCTCGCCGGCGACGGTGTACACCGGCACCAACGGGGGCGGAGTGTTCAGGAGCGTCGACGGGGGTGGAAGCTGGACCGCTTTCACAAACGGAATCACGAATAACGTCATTGCTTCCCTGGCGATAGACCGCACGGGGAAGAGCATACATGCGGGCAGCTCCGGCAATGGCGCGTTTGATTACACGATACCTTCGACGAACACACCGACCCCGACTAATACGCCACCCAACACGCCGACGCCGACACCAACGAACGCATCGACCAGCACGCCGACCCCGACGCCGACGAACACCCCGACGAGCACTCCGACGAGCACTCCGACGCCGACGCCGACAAGGACGCCGACAAGCACTCCAACGAATACCCCGACCCGTACCCCAACGAACATCTCAACGATCACCCCGGCACCGACTAATACGCCAACTCCAGCGCCGAGGATGTTGACGGCGCTCTCCCCGGCGAAAATCTGGGCAAGCAGCAACGACACCGGGCTGACGCTGGACTTGAAGGCTGAGGTATTGATCAACGGCACGCCTGTGGGCACGGGCGAACTGGACAACGTGGGCATGCAGACCGGCAGCTTTAAGAGCAAGATGCTGAACACAATCAACCTGGCGCTGACGAGCGGGCCGGCGGCGCTTTTTCCGGGCGACCAGCTGCAGATGCGGGTCTCCGCGCGCCGCACGTGTTCGGCCGGGAGTCAGGTACTTTCGGGCACCGGGCGGCTCTGGTACAACGGCGCGGACATCGACAAAGGTGCCAACGCGGATGCGGGCAGCCGCTTCACCCCAACGATCGGCGGAGTTAGCAGCCAATACCACCTCAGGACCGATTCGACTGCTTTGTTGTTCCTGTCCACCGCGGCGGGCTCGTCCCGGACCTTCATCGACAAGTTCCTGGATAGCAGCGTCGCATGCCCCAACCGACTCTTCACGGCGTTTGGCACGTGGAGCACCACGCCCTAGCCCGGACCAGCCCCTTCTCGCTGCCGTAGCTCCTCCTCGAGCGTTCCGGCGTCGAATATGACCCGGGTGGGTAGTTGCGTTCTCCCACGTTCGGCGACGACCGGTGTCCTGTCTCTGAAATAGCGAGCCGATGCCTCGGGCAAACCCTCCCACCTTGTCATCCCGAGGAGCGCGGCGACGAGGAATCTGCCGCGAGGATATCGAAAGTCATGAGACAGATCCTTCGCTTCGCTCAGGATGACAGGTTGGACATTGTCCGCTAACTTACGACTCGGGATACTAGCGAGGTGGAAGCTGGGTGCGGTGCCGTCTTCCCTTCCTTTCGGCCGCGGCGAAGAAGAATGGATCGGCCCGCGCCGCCATCTCTGCCTTGAGGCGGGGTGCCGCGCCCGTCGACTCTTCTGTCTGATTCAGGGACGGGAGATAGAATGCGCGGCCACGAACCCGAGAGATGACCCGCGACGAAGCGGAGAGATAGCTGTGGGGAATGAAGCGCCGGGAGAAGGCCCGACTCGAAGAGATCGAGGGAAGACATTCCTGACACCTGCCGTCCGATGTCCGCGACCGCGTCGGCGCGACCCGCGCAATCGAGGATCCGACAGATGAGGCGAGTTGCGGTCGCGCTGATGGGATTGCTCCTGTCTTCGGCACTCGGCGCCCAGTCCCCCGCGCCGCCTGTGACGGTCCTGAGGGCGGCGAGGATGTTCGACGGACGCTCCGACGCGACGGTGGCCGGCGCCGTGATCATCGTCGAGGGTTCGAAGATCAAGGAGGCCGGCTCCAATCTCGCCGTGCCGGCAGGCGCGACGGTCGTGGACCTGGGGGACGCGACTCTCCTGGCGGGATTCATCGACTCCCACATGCACCTGACCTTCGAAGCCGGCGACAACTACGTTGCTGACTTCTTCGAGGACCTGCGCCGCACAGTGCCCGAGAAATCGCTCATGGCGGGAAACAACGCGAGGCGAATGGTCGAGGCGGGTTTCACGACCGTGAGAAACGTCGGGGCCTACGACGACATGGACGTCGGGCTGCGCAACGCCATCGCCAAGGGGTTCGCGCCGGGGCCGCGGATGCTCGTGTCGCGGTATCCGATCGGCGCGACCGGCGGCCACTGCGATCAGACGGGCTTTCCCCCAAACACGTTCGGCCCGGACTGGGGGCCGGAGAAGGGGAAGGCCTCGGGCGCGGCCGAGATCCGGCAGGCGGTTCGCCTCCAGGTCAAGTACGGCGCGGACATCATCAAGATGTGTGTCTCCGGGGGCGTCCTCTCGCTCGGCGATGAGGTCTCCGTGCCGCAGATGACCGACGAGGAGATCGCCGCGGCCGTGGACGAGGCGCACCGGCTCGGGAAGAAGACGGCGGCGCACGCGCACGGAGATCTCGCGGCGCGGGCGGCGGTCAGAGCGGGCATCGACTCGATCGAGCACGGCTCCTTCATGACCGACGAGACGCTCTCTCTCATGAAGGCGAAGGGGACGTACCTGGTGCCGACGCTCCTCGTCGGGGATTGGGTGGTGCGGCCGGAGGCGAAGTTCCCCGCGAACATCGCCGCCAAGGCGAAGGCCGCGGTGGCCGTCCGGTCCGACATGTTCCGCCGCGCGCAGAGGATCGGAGTGAGGATCGCCTTCGGCACCGACGCCGCGTTCTCCTACGGAACCCAGGCGCGGGAATTTGCGCTGATGGTCGGCCTCGGCATGACTCCGGCCGTCGCCCTGCGCTCCGCCGGGCCCGGCGCCGCGGATCTCCTCGGCCTCTCCAACCTGATCGGAACGCTCGAGAAGGGGAAGGAGGCCGACATCATCGCCGTACCCGGCGACCCGCTCAGCGACATCCACGCCACCGAGAAGGTCTTCTTCGTAATGAAGGGCGGAAAGACCTTCCGTCAGCCGACAAGCCGCTAACAGGCTGCTAGTTACTGCTGTGTGGCGACTTCGCGTCGCCGCCCAGGTAACCGAGGGCGCGAAGGCGGCGCATCATCTCGTCGGAGGTCGGACCGTCGATCAGGCGCCGCGTCGTGTGAGTGAGACGAAAGGCGTTTGTGCCTTCCCCGATCCGGGCAATGGGAAGGTTTCCCCGGTCGTCCGCGGCGATTCGCAACTCGAACGGATCGTTCGCGGAGATGTTCCGCCGAATCCGGAGACCGCTTCCCTCGATCGCGCTCCGGAAGGAACAGTAGTCTTCCGCCGTCAGGAAAGGCTTCGTCGTGTCGCCGAGGTTCACCGCAAGGTCCAGCAGGGAGGCGTCCCGGCGCACCTTTTCGATCTGAATGCCCGGCGTGGCGGCGACATCTCTCGCGTGGAGACTCTGGAAGAGGCGGTAGAGAGGCTGGGTCTCGAGCGCGGTCCTGTCACCGCACGGCATCGGGGTTCCCGCCTGTTCCCGCGGATCTCGAGCCAGGTCATAGACAGCCCTCTTGAAGTCGGGATAGAGCTGGACGACCAGTTTGCGCGACTCGGTCCGGAGACCCGAGACTCGCACGTCGTCCAGGCTCTCGGTGAGATAGAGCGCCCGCCCGGCGCTGGAAGAGGCGCGCCGAAGACTCCGGCCGATCCACCGGTCGGACCGGGCGAGCCCGGCAATATCAGCGAGCGTCGGTGTGACGTCCGCGAGCGAGACCTGGTCGGCGCGCCGCTGCCCGGCGTCCTTCTGAGCGGGGAACTTGATGAGGAGCGGCACCCGGACCTGCTCGTCGTAGAGCGTCCGGCCGTGCCCCTGGTCTCCGTGCTCGTAGAACTCCTCCCCGTGGTCCGCCGTGTAGATGACGGTCGCCGGACCCCACCAGGATTTGTGTCGCAGGGCCTCCGCGATTCTCCGGAACTGGTCGTCCGACTGCCGGACCGCGCGATCGTAGTCGAGAAGGAGCTGCTCCCGGGGAGTCGCGGGCGTATCCGGCCCCGATGAGAAGAGCTCGCGAGAAGACGGCTCGAGCAGGTATGGGAGATGAGGATCGAGGACGTGGACGTAGAGGAAGAAGTGCGGCGAGGTCTGCCTGAGGATGAACTCGACCGCCGGATCGACGACCTGCCGCGCGGAAGGCTTCCAGCTGTCGTTGTCTCCGGTGATCGCCAAAAAGTTGGCGAAGCCCCGGCGGAACCCGAGCCGTTCATCGAAAATGTTGCCGTTGCCGACGAACGCGGCGGTCCTCCAGCCCGCTCTCTGAAGAAGGGCCGGCAGCCAGGCCGCGGTCTCGTCGAGCCGGCCATAACGGTTCCACGTCGCGGTCTCCTCAGGGAGGAGCGATGTCAGGAGGGTCGCGACAGAGGGCCGGGTCCAGGTCGAGACGGCGAAGGCGTTCTCGAAGAGCACACTGTCGCGGGCCAACTCGAGGGCCGCCGGCGTCGTTTCCCGCGAGGCGCCGTAGACCGACATCCGGTCCGGGCGGAGGGTGTCCACGAGGTACACCACGACCGGCCCCTCGCTGCGGCGATCGAACCAGTGGAAGCCGGTTGCCAGCAGAATCAGGACCAGCAGAAAGCCGGGAAGATTTTTTTTCACCAAATCGGTCCTCGGACCGGGCCTCGGACCGAGGTCAATTCTCCCCCACGGGCCGGATGACGTCAACGCAAACTGGTTTACGCTCGTACTTCGGTTTGTCGGCGTGCTCCTGTTTTGAGCAATGGCGGAGAAAGGAGTATCGGGGAACGTGCGTCCGTCGCCCGGAAGGAACGGCACCGCGGAGAGCCTCGCGCTCGGGCTGTTCGTGTGCACCGGCCTCGCTCTTCCCTTCTACGCCTTCCCGGTCCTCCGGGTCGCCGGACGTTCCGTCGATCTCGCGACACTCTTCGCCGCGCTGTTCGTTGCGGCGAGCCTCGTGGCCCTGGGCCTTCGCCTCAGAATCCCGGCCTCGAGCGTTCTGTTCGTTCTCGCTGCAGCCTTGCCCCTCCTCGTCCTGATCGAACCCCGGCCGCCGAGATTCGAGCCTTCACGCTTTGCCGCCTCTTTCGGTCACTGGCTGTTGGTCGTGTCGGTTTTCTTCGCCGCCTCTTTCCTGCGAGCCGACGGCTCCTGGAGGCGGCGGGTGGTTACGGCGAACTGCCTGATGGGAGGCGCGATCGCCGCCTTCGGGCTCTACCAGGCCACCGGACACCCCGCCGGCTGGCCGGGCACCGGCAGCCTGCTTTTGAACTCCCAGCGGGAGCCGCTGCGGCTCCTGCCGATCGGGGAGTCGGGATACCTGCGGCCCACTTCCGTCTTTCTCGAACCCGCCTGGCTCGGCGGTTATCTCGCGTTTTCCCTGGCGGCGCTCCTCGGCGTTCTCTCGGCGGGAACGCTCAAGCGCCGTGTGAGCCGGACGATCGTGATCGCCGCGCTGGTCATGGTCCTCCTCTGCGCTCTCGCCACGGTTTCCTGGGGAGCCTACGCGGACCTGGCCGCGGTCCTGGCGGCCGGCCTCTGGGCAATGCGCGAGAGGTTTCGGGCGTCGCCGAAGACCGCAGCCCTGGCCGGCGGCATTCTCGTCCTCGTTCTCGTCGCAGGGACGCTGTCTCCGCCGGGCCGTGCCGTCGTCAACGCGGCTTCGGAGCGCTGGAGAATGCTTCTGGGCACTCCGGTCGGCGAAGATGTGCCCGCTCAGGATGTGAGTGACTCCTCGTGGATGCGATTCCAGAACCTCCGGCATACGGAGGAATTGATCGGCGAGCATCCGTGGAGGGGCGTCGGGCTCGGACAGTTCGGCCGATACGCGCAGACCTCCGCATCCAGCTTCATCGCGGCGGCTTCGACTCGCGACCCCTGGTGCGGCTGGCTGGCGATCGCCGCAGAGACCGGGCTCCTGGGGCCCTTCGTCCTGGCGGGCTTTCTTCTCGCGGTCGTCTGGAGAGGCTCGGCCAGCCAGAGACTTCGAGGAGACGCTTCCGATGAGGCCTTCCGACGCGTGACGGTGCCGGCCCTCGTGTTGCTGGCTCTGGTGCAGCAGGCCCACACCGGCAGCTACATCGACCTGTGGTGGTGGTATCCGCTTTCCGTGGCCACGCTTCTCGCGGCGCCTTCCACCGGGTCGCCGCCTGCTATCCTCGAGTCCGGGCCATAGCGGCATGTGCGGGATCACCGGTTGGCTTTCTCGAGATTCCTCGGCTCCGGTCGAGGAGGCGATCCTCATTCGCATGCGGGACTCGGTCCGGCACCGGGGACCCGACGGCGAAGGACTCTGGGTCTCGCCGGACCGCCGCATGGGGCTCGGATTCCGGAGGCTCGCCATCGTGGACCTGTCGGAGGCCGCGAATCAGCCCATGATCAACGAAGACGGCTCGGTCCGGATCGTCTTCAATGGGGAGATCTACAACCACCGGCGCCTCCGGTCGGAGCTGGAAGCGCGCGGGCACCGCTTCGCGACCGATCACGCGGACACCGAGACCATCGTCCACGGCTACGAGGTCTGGGGCGAAGACGTCGTCAATCACCTCGAGGGAATGTTCGCCTTCGCAATCTGGGATGACCGGCAGAAGAGGCTCTTCCTGGCCCGGGATCGCGTCGGCATCAAGCCGCTCTACTTTGCGTGGACGCCCGGCGGGTTTCTCTTCGGCTCGGAGATCAAGTCTCTCCTCGCGCACCCCGCGATGTCGGCCGATATCGAACCGACTTCCGCCTACCACTATCTCTCGTTTCTGACGACGCCCGCCCCGCTGACGATGTTCCGCGGCATCTTCAAGCTGCCCGCCGGCTACCGGGGCAGCGTCGGACTGGACGGGTCGCTCGCGGCCGATCGGTACTGGGACGCCCTGCCGGGCTCCGGCCCGGAAGCGGTCGAGATGCGCGGCCTCTCCGGGCCGGCCCTTCAGGATTTCGCCGTCCGGCGGACGCGCGAGCTCCTCGACGCCGCCGTCGAGAAGAGGATGATGTCGGATGTCCCCTTCGGCGTCCTGCTGTCGGGCGGCATCGACTCCTCCACGAACGTCGCCCTGATGAGCCGGCACCTCGACCTCCCGGTGCGCACCTTCACGGTGGGATTCTCGGATCATCCCGAGTCCAACGAGCTCTCTTACGCGAGGACGATCGCGAAGCAGTTCCGCACCGAGCACCACGAGGTCCTGGTCGACGAGAACGCGATGCGCGAGTACCTTCCCGCGCTCGTCTATTCCCAGGACGAGCCCATCGCGGACTGGGTCTGCATCCCGCTCTATTTCGTCTCCAAGCTCGTGCGCGACAGCGGGACGGTCGTGGTCCAGGTTGGAGAGGGGAGCGACGAGCAGTTCTGCGGCTATCGCTCCTACATGGCCTACCTCGACATGTACCGCCGTTACTGGCGTCCCTTCTCGCGGTTCCCCGGCTTTGCCCGGCGCGCCGCGGCGCGGGCGGCGAACTGGATGACGGGGTTCCACGACCGCCACGATCTCTATCTCGACGTCGTGTTTCGGGCGGGTTTCGACCGCGAGCCGTTCTGGAGCGGAGCGACGGTCTTCTCCGAATCGCGAAAGAGGCGTCTCCTCGATCGCGGCGGGATCGAGCCGATTCGTATTCCGCCGGAGCTCGCGCGCTCCGGTCTCCTGCCCGACGCCTACGCGATCCCCGACAGCTACGAGGTCGTCAAGAGCTTCTTCCGGCGGCTCGACGAGCACGCCCCGGGCCGGGACATCCTGACCCGGATGGCGTACTCGGAGTTCAAGCTCCGCCTGCCCGAGCTCCTCCTGATGCGCGTCGACAAGATCGGGATGTCCGTCTCGATCGAGCCGAGGGTCCCGTTCCTCGACCACAAGCTTGTGGAGTTCACGATGAACCTGCCGATGGAGGTCAAGGTCGAGGGGGGCCGGCCCAAGGCCCTTTTGAAGCGCGCCGTCCGCGGCCTCATTCCCGACGAGATCGTCGATCGGCCGAAGATGGGCTTCGGCGCTCCGATGCGCCAGTGGCTGCGCGGAGACTTCGGAAACGCCGTCGAAGCGGAGATCCGCTCGAGCCGCTTCTTCGAGCGATTCCCGGCCCGCCGCGACGTCGTGCTCGACATGCTCCGCCGGCACCGTTCAGGCCACGCGGATTTCTCTCTTCCCGTCTGGACGTTCTACAACGCCGTCGCGTGGTTCGACCGCTGGGTGGACGGGCGCCGCGAGGCGCGGGTGGCTTGAAGCCGCTCGAGCTGCTGCGCCGGAGCGCCGGAAAATCTCCGCGGTACCTGGCGCGCCGGGGGTTCGACGAGATTCGCCGCAGGGTCCGGTCCCGCCGCCTGCGCCGCGACATTGATGCGCTGTCGGCGTCCGAGGTGGCGGGACGGTGCGGCGCCCCGTCGCTCGCGGACCTGTGGACCCGCCAGCCGTTCGGAGCGTTTCGACTCTCCCCGGCCGATCGCGACGCGATCCGCGCGCTCTATGCCGGGCCCTACGCGGCGGAACGGGAAGCCCTCCGCCGCCGCGTCGAAAAGATCCTGTCGCACGAGTTCGATCTCCTGGGCTCCGGCCCGACGGCCCTGGGACCCGACATCGACTGGAGCCGCGATTTCAAGTCGGGCCGGAGGTGGGACCTCGTCCCGTCCGAGACCATCGACGTCGCGGAGCTCTCGCGCGACAGCGACGTCAAGGTCCCGTGGGAGCTCTCGCGCTGCCAGCACCTGACGGCGCTCGGCCGCGCCTGGGTCGTCGAGGGCGACCCGCGGCTGCCGGCGGAGCTCGAGGCGCAGGTCCGGTCCTGGATCGGTCAGAACCCCGTCGGGATCGGCGTCAACTGGGCCTGCGCGATGGACGTGGCGCTGCGGGCGGTCAGCTGGATCTGGGCGCTCGGATTCTTCGACGGCGCCCCGCTCTCCGGCGGCTTCCGGGAGGACATGCTCCTCTGCCTCTACCGACACGGCCTCTGGATCGCGGAGCACCTCGAGTTCGGCGAGGTCCACGGAAACCATCTCCTGTCCGACGCTCTGGGTCTCGTCGCCTGCGGGACGGTCTTTCGAGACTCCGAGGATGGGAGGAGCTGGCTCGGCCTCGGGTCGGGTCTTCTCGAGCGCGAGATCCTCCGGCAGGTCGAGGAGGACGGCGTCGACATCGAGGCTTCGGTGGCCTACCACCGGCTCGCTCTCGAGATCTTTCTCGTCGCCTCGAGGTTTCTCGAGACCGCGGGTCTGCCTCCATCGAGCGGCTACCGGGCGCGCCTCGAGGCGATGTTCGATTTCGTGAATGCCTACGTGACGCCGGACGGGCTCTCGCCCGTGGTCGGCGACGCGGACGACGGCCGCGCGCTCGTTCTCGGTGAGACGAACATCCGGGACCACCGTTACCTGCTCTCCAGCGGGTGCGCGTGGCTCGCCCGGGGGCGCTGGAAGAGAAGGGCGGGCAGGTTCTGTGAGGACTCGCTCTGGCTGCTCGGCGTGGAGGCCAGAAGCCGCTTCGAGTCGCTGGAGGCCTCCGGTGACGAGTCCTCGCGCTCCTTCGAGGTCTCTGGTTTCTTCGTCCTGAGGTCGCCTGTCCATTACGCGTTCGTCGACGCGGGTCCGGTGGGCTTTCGCGGACACGGAGGACACGGACACAACGACTGCCTCTCCTTCGAGTGGCACGCCGTCGGGCGCCCCCTCCTGACCGACTCGGGAACGTACGTCTACACCCCGTCGCCGGAGTGGCGCAACCGCTTTCGCTCGACCGAGTTTCACAACACGATTCGCGTGGATCGCCAGGAGATCAACCGGCTCCCCTCTCCGCTCGCGCTCTGGTCGCTCTCCGACGACGCCCGCCCGCTCGGCGTGCGATTCTCCGCCGGCGAAGAGCGGGACGTTCTCGAGGCCGGGCATTCGGGCTACATGCGCCTGGCAGACCCGGTGGCGGTTTCGCGCAGGTTCGAGCTCGATCGCCGGACGCCGGTCCTGACCCTGCGCGATTCTCTCGACGGGAAGAAGGAGCACTTCGTCGAGTTCTTCTTCCACGCGGCTCCCGGGGCACGGGCCCTTCGCTCTCCGGACGGAGACGTTCTCTTCCGGTGGGCCGACGGGCGAGAGGTGACGATCCACCAGGCATCCGGTCCGCAGGTCGCCTGGGAGATCCGCGCCGGATGGTTTTCTCCTTCTTATGGTGTCAAAATGGAACGGCCAATCTGGGTGGCGTCTGCAAAGGCGAAGCTCCCCCTGGTGATCGACTGGATGTTGACCGCCGGCCCTTAGCTTCGCTTCGCGGGTGGTCAGGGAAGGAAGCCTCGTTGCTTCAAGTCGCGGTGTCCGGTGGGCAAGTCCACGTCGTCGAGGTCCCGGAGCCCGTTCTGCGGCCGGGCGGAGTCCTCGTTCGAACCAGCCATTCCCTGATCAGCGTCGGCACCGAGTCGGCCGGCCTCGGCGGGAGCGGCGGCGAGAGTCTCCTGATGAAGGCCGTGCGGAATCCAGCGCTGGTGCGGAAGGTGATGGACCGGGTCTCGAGCCACGGTGTGAAGAGCACGGTCGACCTCGTCCGCGCGCGCGTCTCGACGGAGCAGGCGGCAGGCTATTCCTGCGCCGGCGTCGTCCTGGAGGCCTCGCCGGAGGCTGGCGATCTCAAGGCCGGCGACCGGGTCGCGTGCTGCGGGGCCGGATACGCGAACCATGCCGCGGTCAACTTCGTTCCGCGCAATCTGGTCGCGAAACTTCCCGACAAGGTGTCCTTCGAGGAAGGGGCGTTCGCGACTCTCGGCGCGATCGCCCTGCACGGCGTCCGCCGGTGCGCGCCGACCCTCGGCGAGAACGTGGTGGTCGTCGGACTTGGCCTCCTCGGCCAGCTCGCGGCGCAACTGCTACGCGCCGCCGGCGCCGTCGTCATCGGCGCCGACATCCGCCGGGAACGGGTGGACCGCGCCCTCTCTCTCGGAATGAGCGACGGGTTTGCCGTCGGGGATCGCGATCTCGTCTCCGGCGTTCTCGAACGGACCGGCGGCCGGGGAGCGGACGCCGTGATCGTCACCGCGGCCGGAGGCGACAGCGCCCTGCTCAACCGCTCCTTCGAAGCCTGCCGGAAGAAGGCTCGGGTCGTTCTCGTGGGAGATGTCCCGATCCGGATCCAGCGCGACAGGATCTACAAGAAGGAGATCGATTTCCTGATCTCGACCTCCTACGGGCCGGGCCGTTACGACCCGGAATACGAGGAGAGAGGCCACGATTATCCCCTGCCCTATGTTCGCTGGACCGAGGGCCGCAATCTGGAAGAGATCGTCCGGCTGATCGGGACCGGCGCTCTCGCGGCGCGGCCTCTCGTGGACGGCGTCTACACGATCGAGCGCGCGGTCGAGGCCTACGCGTCGCTCGCGTCCGACACGCCTCCGATCGGGGTGCTTCTCGACTACCACCTCGAGGCGGCCGCGGAAATCCGTCCGCCGAGGGTCTATCTGCCAAAGAGATCGCCTTCGCGCGACGCCGCGGCTGGCAGACAGCGGGTCGGTGTCGTGGGGTTCGGGAGCTATTTCCGTTCCGTCCTGCTGCCTCTCCTGCGGGCGCATCCGGGATTCGAGCTGACCTCCGTCTGCGCGCGCAACGGCCTGACCGTGCGCCAGGCGGTTGAAAAAGACGGCTTCGCGCGGGGGACCACGGACTACCGGGAGCTCGTCGCCGATCCGGACGTCCAGGCCGTCTTCGTGACGACGCGTCACGACCAGCATTATCCGATCGCGCGGGCCGCGATCGAGGCCGGCAAGGCAGTCTTCGTCGAAAAGCCGATGACGATGACCGCGGCGGAGGGCCGCGCCCTCGCGGACCTCGTGGCGGAGCGCAAGGGTCTCCTGACCGTCGGGTTCAACCGCCGTTTCTCGCCGCACGCGCGGGAGCTGAAGAAGCTCCTCCTGCCGATCGCGGAGCCGAAGCGGATGATCTACCGCGTCAACGCGGGCGCCCTTCCGCCGGGCCACTGGCTTCGGGATCCCGTGGAGGGAGGCGGACGGCTCCTCGGGGAAGGCGTTCACTTCTTCGACTTCCTCGCCTTCCTCGCAGGTGCGCGCCCCGGCCGCGTTCACGCAGTCTCCGCGCCGGCCCACCGCCGCGACGACGGCATCGTCACCGTCGCGTTCGAAGACGGCTCGGTCGGAGCGGTCCTCTACACGACGGCCGGGTCGCCCGCCTCCGGGAAGGAGCGCGTCGAGGTCTTCGCCGGCGGAGCGAGCTTCGTGCTCGAGGACTACCACAGCCTTCGCGTTCACGGCGCGCCGGGGCACGGCCTCGAGACGCGCCGCGTCGAGAAGGGCCAGCGGGAACAGCTCGACAACTTCTGGCGGGCGCTCCAGGGCCAGGAAGACCTGCAGGTCACGGCGGAAGACGGCTACTGGGCCACGTGGTGCGCGGAAAGAGCTGCGTCGGAGTGATCGGAGCCGCTCGGGAGCCTCGGCCAGACCAGCGAATCGTCCTTCCTTCCGACCGCGTCCTCTACAACCTGGACGAGCCGAACACGGCGGCTCTCTCCCGCATCCCCGAAGGGGCGATCCGCGTTCTGGACGTCGGCTGCGGCGCGGGCGCCAACGGCCGCTGGCTCGCCGAGCACGGATTCGAGAGCTACGGCTTGACCCACTCCCTGGAAGAAGCCTCGGCGGCGAGACGCGCCTACCGCGGCGTCGTGGTCGCCGACGCGGAGACGTTCTTCCCCTGCGCAGCCGGGCCGCGTTTCGACGCCATCCTCTTCATCGACGCCCTGGAGCACTTCCGCGATCCGTGGGACGTCCTCGCGAGCTGCCGGTCGAGCCTCAACGAGCGGGGCGCCGTCCTGGCCTTCATTCCCAACATCGGTCACCTGAAGGCCCGGCTCTCGCTGCTCTCCGGCTCGTTCCGCTACACCGCGACGGGATTGATGGACCGGACACACCTGCGTTTCTTCGACAGGACCAGCGTGCGCGAGCTCTTCACGGCGTCCGGTTACCGGATCGACTCGCAGGAAGACGTGTGGACGCGCACGCCGGCCAGGCGCTTCCCCCGGCTCGTTCGCGGGCTTGCCCGCGTCCTCCTCGCGCTCTGGCCTTCCGCGTTCGCGCGGCATTTCCTGATCGTCGCCCGCGCGGAACGATGAGTCGCGACGGCGGAATCCGAGCGCTCGGGCGCGTCCGGGGTCTTCTCGAGAAAGATCGAGGGGCCGCCGAAACCGTCGTTTCCAACTTCGCCATCGCGCTTCTCGTCTTCCTCGGCGGCGTCGTCCTCGCGCGCGGCCTGGGCCCGGCGGGGCGGGGCCGGGTCGCGGCCCATCTGGTCGGGATCGCGGCGAGCTTCGCCCTGGGGAGCCTCGGGATCAACTACGGAGCGGCCTTCGCGGCGGCGAGAAGCGCCGGCGGGCGCTTGACGTTCCGGAGGATCCAGAACCTCGGCCTCTTGAGTGTCTTAATCACTCTGGCCCTGGAGCTCGCGATCGAGAAGCTCGTCGTGGGCAGTTCAGACGCCCGCGAGCTTTCCTGGGCGCTCGGCGGCGCCGCGGGGACGCAGGCCACGAGCGTGCTGCTCGGTTGGATCCAGGGCTGCCTGTCGCTGCGGCTCTGGAACGCGTTGCGGCTCGTTCAACTTGGCCTCTACTTCCCGCTCTTGCTCCTCCTGCGCGTCTCGGGCCAGCTGAGCGTCTGGACCGCGGTGGCGGCCTACGCTCTCCCGCAAGTCCTGGTTTTCGCAGCGAGTCTCGCGCGAATCCTCCCGAACCTGGAGACGGCTTCGGAGCGGGACGTGTCTTCGAAGGAGATCTGGTCGTTCTCCAGCCGGGTCGCGTTGAGCGCCGGGCTCTACCAGGTCAACCAGCGATGGGACCAGCTTTTTCTCTCGCTGCTCCACCGCGACGCGAGCCTCGGCATCTACGCGTCCGCGGTGACCCTGGCCGGCATCGGGGTCCCGGTGGGCGCGGGAGTCGCCCAGGCTACCTATGCCGAGGGACTCCACCTGGATCCCGCCGGGCGCCGCCGGCTGACTGCCCGGCGGATTGCCATCGCTGTCGGATGCGCCGGCGTCTGCGCGGTCTTTCTGCTGGCGTTCGGGAGGAGGCTGATGGAGCTCATCTACGGACCCGCGTTCGCGGCCGGAGCGCTGCCCCTCGGGATTCTGGCTCTCGGAACCTTGTTCCTCGCGGGGAACTTCGTCGCCGCCGAGTCGTTGCGCTCCGCCGGAGACGCCCGGCGTCCGATGTGGGCGGAGGCGCTCGGCGCGGTGGTCACCGTGGCGCTGCTTCCGCCGGCCGTCTCCCGCTTCGGGATCGGCGGAGCCGCGGCCGTGTCGTCCCTGTCCTACATGATCTCGTTTGCCTGGAACTTCAGGGCGTCCATAATGCGAAGCGCACCGGTCGCCGCCGCGTGATCAGTTCTGTTCCGATACGCACCGACTCTCGGCTGAGGCGGCCGCGTCGCGACCGGCAGCGGAGTGTGAAGAGGGCCGGCGGAAAGGGCCCGGTTTAGACTCTCTCGGCCGCCGTTCGCGAGCGAATGCCTGCGGCCAAAAGTTCGGGAGGGCACAATGACCTGTTCGCTCGTGACCGGCGGGGCCGGATTCATCGGGTCGCACGTCGCGCAAGAGCTCGCGCTGATGGGCCACGAGGTCCACGTCGTGGACGACCTCTCCGGCGGGTTCCGGGACAATGTGCCGGTGGCGGCGCGCTTTCACGAAGGCTCGGTCTCCGACCCGGAGTTCGTCGCCGGCCTCTTTGACCGCGTCCGGTTCGATTATGTCTTCCATCTCGCGGCCTACGCGGCGGAGGGGCTCAGCCACTTCATCCGGCGGTTCAACTACGTCAACAACGTGATCGGCTCCGTCAACCTGATCGACGCGGCGGTCAATGGAGGGGTCCGGCGCTTCGTGTTCACATCCTCCATCGCCGCGTATGGCGAGGCGCCTCTGCCGATGACAGAGGAGACGGTCCCGCGGCCGGTAGACCCCTACGGGATCGCCAAGTACGCCGTGGAGCTGGACCTCAAGGCGGCGCGGGAGCTCTTCGGGCTCGAATTCATCGTGTTCCGTCCGCACAACGTCTACGGCGAGAATCAGAACATCGGGGATCGTTACCGCAACGTGATCGGGATCTTCATGAATCAGATTCTCCAGGACAAGCCGATGACGATCTTCGGAAGCGGCGAGCAGACCCGCGCCTTCACGCACATCCGGGACGTGGCTCCCGTCATCGCGCGGAGCGTCTCCGTCGAGGGCGCTTCCAACGAGGTCTTCAACATCGGCGCGGACGTTCCGTACTCGGTCAACAGCCTCGCCGAGCACGTCGCGCGCGCGATGGGCGTCGAGCCACGCGTCGTCCACCTCCCCGCGCGGCACGAGGTCGTGGACGCCTACTCCTCCCACGAGAAGGCGCGCCGCCTCCTCGGCTCCGAGGCGACGGTCGGCCTCGAGGAGGGCCTCGCTGGAATGGCGGCCTGGGTGCGCCGCCACGGGGCGCGCAAGAGCAAGCCGTTCGCCGACATCGAGATCCGCCGGTCGCTTCCCGCCGGCTGGCTGGGGGAAGAGGATTGAGTTCTCCGAGCGTCCTCGTTTCGATCCTGAACTACAACTCCTTCGAGCCCACGATCGAGGCGATCGAGTCCTTCCGGGCGCAGACATACCCGTCCATGAGGCTTCAGCTGGTGGACAACGCCTCGACGACCGATTGCGTGGAGCGGATCGAAAGGATCTTCCCTGATCTCGAGATCGTCCGGTCCGTCTCGAACCTCGGATACACCGGCGGGAACAACCTCGCCCTCGAGAGGGGGATCGCCGAGGGATTCGATTACGTCCTGATCTGCAACGAGGACATCGCTGTCGATCGGGATGCCGTCGCGCATCTCGTCGAGACGGCGCGGAGCCGCCCCGATGCCGGAGTCGTGGGTGGAGTTGAGGTGGACTACGAGACCGGACGCCCGAGGGCGACGGGAGGCACGCGGTTCCCGGACTGGCGCTTTCGCATCCGCTGGCCGGTGGACTCTCCGCCCGCCGGCTCGGCGTCCGCGAGGGTTCTCTACGTCCAGGGAGCCCTGGTGATGTTCTCGCGCGCTGCGCTCGAAGCCGGCATCCGGTTCGACGACGCGCTCTTCATCTACTGGGACGAAATCGAGCTCGGCTACCAGCTCCAGGGCAAGGGCCTCGCGGCATACGTGGATCACCGGGTCGAGGTGCGGCATCGAAACAAGCCGGCGTCCTTTTCCATCCGGACGGGTTATCTTCAGCAGCGCAACCGAACTTACCTGGCAAGAAAGTATTTCCGGGGCTGGAAGAAATGGGCGTATCTGGCCTACTCGAACCTGCTCGAGATCCCGGGCAAGCTCCTGGTGCGGACCGCCCAGGGTCACGGCAGGTTTGCCCGGGCGTGCCTGCTCGGCCAGTGGGACGGCCTCCGCGGAGTGATGGGAAAAGGACGGCTCGAAAGGTTTTCGCTCGTCCGGTGACCGGAGAAGGTCCTCGATGACCGCACTCCTCCTTGCCTGCATCGCCGCGGCGGGCTTGCCCATCGGGCTGCTCGCCGGCGGATGGCTCCAGGTCCGGCGAGACTTTCTCCTCCTTGGGATCTATCTCCAGGGATTGCTCTACGTGCACGCCGGTCCCTATCTGTACGCGCGAACGCATACGCCGCTTCCACTAGACGCTTATCGGAAATTCGCGATGAGCGCTCTGCCGCTTTTCGATGCGGCCTTCCTGCTTGCCTACATCCTGGTGCTGGGCGTCGGACGGGTCCGGGTCCGTTTCGCTC
>DATIRW010000286.1:0-3380 GCA_035469365.1 Thermoanaerobaculia bacterium | reverse complement strand
AGAGGAGCGCGAACCGACCAACATGATCTGTGGCGGCTCGGCGCGTGTGTACGTCGAGCTGCTCAAGGCCAAGCCCTCGCTCCTGATCCTGGGGGGCGGGCACGTCGGCCTGGCCCTGGCCCGGACGGCGATCGGGCTCGGCTACGATGTGGCCGTGGCGGACGACCGGGAAGAGTACGCGAGACGCGAGCGCTTCCCCCCGGAGGTCGCCGTATTCCAGACCAACCGTCTCTATGAGCTTCCGCGCGAGGCGCTGCGCCCCGGACGCGACCGCTATGTGGCGATCGTGACTCGCTGCTGGGAGACGGACCTGTCGGCCCTGCGTCCATGGCTTTCCGACGCGGCGCCCGCCGCGAGGTACGTGGGATTGATCGGGTCGGCCCGAAAGGTGCGAGGCGTTTTCGCGAAGCTCGCCGGGGAGGGAGTGCCCGGGGAGCGTCTCCGGCGCGTCCATGCCCCCATCGGCGTTGAGATCGGCGCCGTCACTCCGGAGGAGATCGCCGTGTCGATCCTGGCCGAGATGACGGCGGTCCGGCGCGGCGCCTCCGCGAAGGCCGCTGTGCGCGATCTCGCGAGGACAGCACTGGCCGGGGACGACAGCTAAGCTCCACGTCCCATGTCCAGGCTCCTGCGCGCGCTTTCACTTGCCTGTCTCGCCGCCGCGGCGGCCGTGTCTCCCGCTGCGGCCGCGACCTGGTGGCGGCTGCCCATGTGGGGCGCGGATGTCCGGGTCTTCGCGACCGATCCTTTCGTGCCCGGGAGCGTCTTCTGCGGCACCTCGCGGGGAAATTTCTACGGCTCGAGCGACGGAGGCTCGTCCTGGGCTCCTCTGCGGCAGGGGCCGGCCTTCCCGGGCTACGTCGTGACGGCCTTGATTGCGGATCCGAAGACGCCCGGACGACTCTGGGCGGCGCTGGCCGGCCAGTACGCGGGAGGCCTCGTCGTCCGAAGCGACAACCGCGGCGTCGACTGGACAATCCTGGCGCGCTGGAAGGAAATGGTCGCGACGCGGTCGCTCGCCCTTGTGCCGGGCGATCCCGCCGTGCTCGCGGTCGGAGGCGACGACGGGGTGCGGCTGTCTCGCGACGGCGGAGAGACGTGGTCGCGGGTGGGGAAGGAGGCTCCGGGGCTCCTCCAGGTCGAATCTCTGGCGTTCGACCCCGCCGATCCCCGGGTCCTCTACGCCGGAACATGGCGCCAGGCCTTCCGCACGCAGGACGGCGGAGCGACGTGGTCCCGGATCGCCGAAGGAATGGTTCTGGACGCGACGATCTACTCCTGGGACTTCGCGGGCTCGGACCCGCGCGACATCTGGGTCTCGACCTGCGGCTGGGTCTACCGCACGAAGGACGGTGGTGACCACTGGACGCGATTCAAGAACGGGTTCACCAACCGCCGCTCCCACGCCGTCCGCCGCGACCCCAGGCGTCCCGGCGTGGTCTATGCCGCCACGGTCGGCGGGCTTCACCGGTCGGTGGACGGCGGCGAGAACTGGAGCCGGATCTCGCGGGAGAGCCTCGTGGTCACGGCGCTCGAAGTGGATCGAATCACCGGAAGGCTTTACGTCGGCACGGAGGGAGAAGGCGTCTTCGTCTCCGACGACGGGGGAGCGACCCTGAACCGCGGATCGGTCGGGCTGACGGAGGGCCGCGTCTCGGACCTCGTGCCGGACCCCAACGACCCGGGCCGCCTCTTTTTCTTCCGGGCGTACGGAGGCGAGGAGAGCGGAGTCTGGGAAGCGCGCGGCCTCAGGGTGCGCCGCGTCTCGCGCGACCCGCTCCCGCCCGCCGCGTCTCTCGTCGCGTTCCGCGACGTGGCGGGCAAGACCGTGCTCGCCCTCTCCTCCTCTTCCGGCCTGCGCTTCTCGAGCGACCTGGGGGAGCGCTGGGTTGCACCGGCGGACGCCCCGCCGGCGCCGGCGGTCGCTCTTTTCGGGGCGCCCTTCCCGTCGCCCCTTCTCGTCACGACGGCGGGTGTTTTTCGGGTGATCGGCGCCGGCGAAGCGTACGCGCCGATGGGCGGCCCGGCCTCGCCCGTGTCCGCCGAGCTGCTCTCGGACGCGGCCGGCTTTCCTCTCCTGGAGGTTCGCTCCGGTGAGGGCGTGTTCCGCTGGAATGGCCGGGGGTGGAGCAGCCATCGCGTCGGACTCCTCAAGGGGGGCATCTTCCAGGACGGCGGGGCAACCGCCGCCGGTTCCTATAGCTCGCTGCAGGAAATCGGCGGAAAGCTCGTATGGGAAGAGGGGGGCCGGCGGCTCTCTGTTTCGAGCCCGCGCGCCGGCCTGGCGCTGGCGACTGCCGCTGCCGGCCCGGGCGGGCGCCTCTATGTCGGGACGACCGGCGACGGACTCTTTCTCTTCGAGCCCTGAGTCGGGGAAAAGGCGTCAGGTCAAAGGTGTCAGGTGGAAGACAGGTGTCCGGTGCCGGGTGTCAGGCGCCAGGTGAGGCCCGCTCCGGTCCCTGACACTTGAAACCTGCATTTCCCCTGACACCTACTTCACTTCCTCGAAGCGGAGGACCGAGCCGACGACGATCTTCTCCCTGAGGGCTTTTCCACCTGCGATCTCCAACACCATCGCGGCGGGCGACTCGGGGCCGTAACTCGGACAGGGGTCCGCCTTGCAGGGGGGCGTGTCGGCGGAGACGAACAGGACCCTTCCGTCCGCGTCCATCCAGACCATGTCGAGCGGGATCATGGTGTTCTTCATCCAGAAGCGGTGGACACTCCTGTCGCCGAAGAGAAATAGCATCCCCGTCTTCTCCGGGAGGCTCTCACGGAACATCAAGCCCTGCGCCTGTTCCTCGGGCGTGCGCGCGAGCTCCAGCCGGTAGACCGCGCCGGAAGGCAGGACGACTCGCGGCCCGGCCGGCGGAGGCGTCGTGGGGGGCTTCGAAGGCGATTGCCCGGCGCCGCAGGAGATCGCGACCATCAGCAGTGCGGCCACCGAGGTCCCGCGACGCCGGTCCAAAGTCCAAGGTCCAAGGTCCAAGGTAGCCCCGTTCTACTTTGGACTTTGGACTTTGGACCTTGGACTTCTCATCTATGTCGTTTCCGCCCCGGCCGCCGGCGATGCCTCCTCCTCGTATAAGTCTTCCTTGCGAACGAGGTTGTATTTCTTGGCGTAATAGCGGAAGGAGCGGAAGGACATGTGCAGCAGCTCCGCCGCCTTCGTCTGGACGCCGTCGCAGCGGTCCAGGGCTTCGCGCATGAGGCGCTTCCCGACCGCTTCGAGATAGGCCTCGAGGTTGATCCCCTCCGCCGGAAGGCTTTCGAAGTCGGGCACCCGGGTCCGCACGCCGAGCGCGATCGCCTCGGGGAGGCTGGATGCGGTGATGACCGAGCTCGCCTCCAGGGCGACGGTCCGCTCGAGCGTGTTCTCG
>DATIRW010000285.1:0-24455 GCA_035469365.1 Thermoanaerobaculia bacterium | reverse complement strand
GCCTTGGGGACGAGGGCCGCGACCGAGTCCACGACGACCACGTCGATCGCGCCGGAGCGGATGAGCATCTCCGCGATCTCGAGCGCCTGCTCGCCGTTGTCCGGCTGCGAGACGAGCAGGTTGTCGGTGTCCACGCCGAGTTTGCGGGCGTAGTCGGCGTCGAGCGCGTGCTCGGCGTCGATGAAGGCCGCCAGGCCCCCCGTCTTCTGGGCCTGGGCGATGATCTGGAGCGCAAGGGTCGTCTTTCCGGACGCCTCCGGGCCGAAGACCTCGACGACGCGCCCGCGCGGGATCCCTCCCACGCCCAGAGCCGCGTCCACGGCGAGCGAGCCGGTCGGAATGACCGACAGGACCTGCTCAGGCTGATCCCCCAGCCGCATGATCGAGCCCTTGCCGAACTGCCGCTCGATCTGTGTCAGCGCCGTTTCGACGGCGCGCCATTTCTCGGTGGATTTCACGCTGGACATTTCCTCACCTTTCTTGCGGTGCCTGGAGGCGTTTACTCCGAGGCAATTGCGCGTCTCCGCGTTCTGCTTCACGGAAGAGCGCGATTATAGACTCCGGGCGGGACTTCGAAACGATGAGGACCGCGTCATCATCTCTTGGCCATAACCGCGTGTCAACGGCGGACGTTCGCCGCGCTTTTCATGCTTCTCCGACGGCGACTCTCCTTTCGATCGGCCTCGGGACCGGGCTCTCGCCGTTCGCGCCGGGCACCGCGGGCTCGGCGCTGGGTCTCGCGGTGGCCTGGCTTCTCGCTCGCGCCCTCACGAACACGTCTCCGAGTCTGGCGGCGGTGGTCGGACTCTTGATGTCCGGGCTGCTCGTGGGTCTCGCCGGTGTTCCCGTCTCCAGCCGGACGGCGCGCGCTCTCGGAGCGAAGGACCCCGGATGCATCGTGATCGACGAGATCGCCGGACAGTTGCTCGCCTCCGCGGCCGTGCCGCTCTTTCGTTACCCGACTGCGCTGGCGGAGGCGCTCACCTGGGCCGCCTCCTTCTTTCTCTTCCGCCTCTTCGACGTGTGGAAGCCGGGAGCGGTCGGGCGCCTCCAGGATCTGCCCGAAGGGTGGGGCATCGTGGCCGACGACATCGCGGCGGGACTCCTGGCGGCGGGTTGCGTGGCGGCGGGGGCGTTGCTTCTGGGATGGTGGCCATGAAGCTCGCGCTCGCCGAGCAGGAGGGGATCGTCACCGCCGGCGAGCCTCTCGCCCCGCACACCACCTGGAAGATCGGCGGTCCGGCCCGCTGGTTCTGCCGCGTGAGGACCGAAGGCGCCCTCGTGAGCATGCTGGCGTGGGCGGATTCCGCCCGTGAGCCGGTCGCGCTTCTGGGCATGGGCTCGAACGTCCTCGTCGCGGACGCCGGGTTTCCGGGAATCGTCGCCCGCCTGGAAGGGGAATTCCTCCGGGTGTCTGTCGAAGGGGAGCGCTTGACCGCCGGCGGGGGCGCGGCGCTCGGGGCCGTGTGCACTGCCGCGGCGCGCGCCGGTCTCTCCGGGATCGAAGCGATCTCGGGAATCCCTTCCTCGATCGGGGCCGCCGTCCGGATCAACGCCGGCGCCTACGGCGGCGAGATCTTCGACGTGCTGGAGACCGCGCGCCTGGTTTCCCGCTCCGGCCAGGCGCGAAGCGTCCGGGCGGAGGAGATCCCGCACGGCTACCGGTGGACCCAACTGGTCGAAACGAAGGAGATCGTCGTCTCGGCCGGCTTGAGGCTCGAGCGTGCGCCGATCGAAGAGATCGAGGCGAAGACGCGCGCGGTCGCCGAGAAGCGCCGGGGTGCCCTCCCCTCCGAGCCCAATGCCGGGAGCGTCTTCAAGAACCCGCCCGGCGACTACGCCGGCCGCCTGATCGAGGCCTGCGGACTGAAGGGAGCGCGCCGCGGCGGGGCGGCTATCTCCGCCCGGCACGCCAACGTGATCGTGAACGAGGGGGAAGCCACGGCGCAGGACGTGCTCGCCCTCATGCGGCTCGCCCGCGACACCGTGCGGGAGCGCTTCGGCATCACCCTTGCTCCGGAAGTCGAGATGCTGGGATTGAAATGGGAGTAACGGCGGGAGGCGGGTGGCCGATTTCCCGGCGGGAACCATGAGGGTGCTGTTGCTTGCCGGCGGAGGCGGGACGCGGTTGTGGCCGCTCTCGAGCGAGGAGCGTCCCAAGCAGTTCCTGCCGCTCCTCTCCGAGAAGAGCCTTCTCACCGAGGCCTTCGAGAGGATCCTTCCGCTGACGGAGGACATCTTCGTGGCCACGTCCGAGAAGCACGCCGACCTGGTGTTCTCGGAGCTCAAGGCCCTGCCGGCGGACCGGGTGATCCTCGAACCCCACCGGCGCAACTCCGGGCCGGCACTCCTCTCCGCGGCCCTCCAGTTCGAGCGGGACGGCGACGCGATGACCGCCGCGGTCCCTTCGGACCAGACGTTCGCCGATGACGAGGCCTTCCGCCGCGCGCTGTCACAGGCGGCGCGGATCGCCGATACGGCCACCGTTGTCGTTCTCGCCGTCCAGCCCAGCCGGACGGAGAGTGATTACGGATACCTGGAGCTTTCGGCGGTCGCCGCGGGAGAGGGAATGGAGGTGGTCCGGTTCATCGAGAAACCCGCTCGCGAGGAAACAGAGGCGCTCGTCCGAGCCGGGTGCTTCTGGAATGCCGGGATCTTCGTCTTCCGTCCCTCCCGCTTTCTCGCGGAGGCCCGCCGGGTCGCGGGCCCTCTCGTGGAGCAGGTGGAGGGCTACCGCCGCCGGCTGCGCGAGCGAGACGACGACGCCGCGCGACGCGCCTACGCGGAATTGCCCTCCGTCTCCATCGATTACGCGGTCATGGAGAGAGCCGCCGGAGTACGTGCCGTGCCGCTGAGGGCCGGTTGGAACGACGTCGGGAGCTGGAGATCGGTCCGGGAGATCCGGGGGGCTTCCGACGACCGGGGCAACCTCATCCTGTCGGAGGCCCCGGTCCTCGCGCCCGGCGTGCGCGACACGGCGATCGTTGTCACTTCCAGCGGCGTGCTCGTCCTGCCGTTTGACCGGGAAGGGGAGCTGCGAGCGGCCGTCGAGCGCCTCGCCAAACGCGAAGACGCGAAGAAACCTGATTAGGCGCCCTGTCATCCCGAGGAGCGAAGCGAGGAGGGATCTGCTCCGGAAGTGCCGGAACGCTCGAGCACATCCTGCGCGTCGCTCAGAACGAGGGAGGGATCGCGCACTCGGACGCGGACAGGACGGCGAACGTATTGCTCTTGGGATGAGCCGTTTGAGCGGAATTGGGGCCGCGCCCTCGTTGAATGCGGGGGAATTCGCGCCTACCATGTCTGTTTCCCCGACGAACGGGGCCGGCGTCACCGCCGGCATGGGAGGCTTGCCGGCATGAAGGCAATTGTATGAGCGCACGGGTCGCGGGCGCCCTGACCCGCTTGAGGGACAACGTCCGATTGATCTACAGGGGCGACCCCCGAGCCGTGGACCTGGTCCTGACGGCGCTCCTCTCCCGCGGGCACATCCTCATCGAAGACGTGCCTGGCGTGGGTAAGACGACTCTCGCGCGGGCGCTCGGGCGCAGCCTGTCGCTCGAATTCCGGAGGATCCAGTTCACGAGCGACACGCTCCCGGCCGACGTGCTCGGGATCTCCGTCTTCCACACTCCCACGGAGCGCTTCGAGTTCCATGCCGGGCCCATCTTCGCCAACATCGTGCTCGCCGACGAGATCAACCGCGCCACTCCCAAGACGCAGTCCGCGCTGCTCGAGGCGATGAACGAGGGCGCCGTGACGATCGAGTCGGAGCGGCGGCCGCTCCCCCAGCCGTTCATGGTCGTGGCGACACAGAACCCGGTCGAGTACCTCGGGACGTATCCGCTCCCCGAGTCCCAGATGGACCGGTTCTTTCTCCGGCTTTCGCTGGGGTACCCGACGGAGGAGGAGGAGAAGTTGCTCCTGCGGCGCGGAGGCACGGAGAGGGCGCTCGCCTCCATTCCGGCGGTGCTCGCTCCCGAGGAAGTCCTGGCGCTTCAGGACAAAGTCGAAGCCGTGACGGTCTCCGACCGGCTCCTCGAGTATCTCCACGCCGTCGTGCGGGCCACGCGCCGCGCCGCGGACCTGCGTCTGCCCGTCTCCACACGCGGCGCCCAGGCGCTCTTTCGCGCGACGCAGGCCTACGCGCTCATGCAGGGACGCGACTACGCGACTCCCGACGACGTCCAGGCCGTGGCCGAGCCCGTGCTGGCGCACCGCATCCTCTCTCTCTCCTCCGACGGTTTCGGCTCGGGCGGCCACGAACGCGAGGTGGTCAAGAAGATCCTCGCGCAGGTGCCGGTCCCGGTGTGAGCAGGTTTCAGGTTTCAGGTTCCAGGTTTCAGGTGGCCTTGTGGAACCTGAAACTTGAAACTTGAAATTCGTCGCGTCATGACTCGTCTCATCCCCGAGTGGGAGATCCGGATTACGAACTTCGGGCTGGGGTACGTCCTGATGTGCCTGGTGGTCGCGATCGGCGCGACGAACACCGGCAACAACGGGTTGTACCTGGTGCTGGCCGGGATGCTCGCGGCGATGGTCGTTTCCGGGATCCTCTCGCGCCGCAACGTGCGCGGGGTGCTCTGCGAGATTGAGCCGGTCGGAGAGGTCGTGGCCGGGCGGCCGGCGTTGCTCAAGATCCGGTTTGAGAACAGGCTTGCGACCGCCACGGCACAGGGACTCTTCTTCCTGCACGAAGGCCTGCCGGGCCCGCTCTGGATCGATCCCTTGAAGCCTGGAGAGCGCCGCGAGGTGATGGTGGAAGGCGTTTTCCCCCGGAGGGGCGTCTACCGGGACGCCGACGCCGGTCTCCTGTCGCGCTTTCCGCTCGGGCTCTTTCGCAAGTACCGGCACGCGAGGCTCGCGCGGGAGGTCGTCGTGTTCCCGATGCCAGAGGCGAGCGCGGCCGCGCCGGTGCCGCCGGAGGACTCACGGGGCGGCCGGCCGCATCCGCGGCGGCGCGGGGGAGGAGCCGAGATCCGGATGCTGCGCGATTTCGTGCCCGGGGACGACCCGCGCGACCTGCACTGGAAGCAGTCGGCGCGGATGCGCCATTGGATCGTTCGCGAGCGCGAGGCGGAGCGGGACCGCGTCGTGATCCTCGCGCTCGACAACGCGCTGGCGGACCCGGCGGACCCGGGCGCGCGCGTGGACTTCGAGCGCAGGATCTCGCGCTGCGCCGGCCAGGCGGTCCTCCTTCTCTCGCGCGACGGCGAAGTCGGGTTCCAGGCCCGCGACATCCGCGTGCCGCCGTCGAGCGGCCGGGGGCAGCGTTCGCGCATCCTGGAAGCGCTCGCCCGCCTCGAGGCGATCGATCCCGGCGGCGCGCCCAATTTCCCGCCGGTCCGCCGCGGCGATCTGCGGTGGTTCGTGACGTGAGCGCCGGTCCCGAGATCCCGGCCGGACTCCGCCGCGCCTTCTTCGAAGTGCTGGCGCCGCTGGCGTTCGTCGCTCCCTTGCCGCTCCTGTGGACCGAGGGCGCCTCGGCCTTCGCCCTCCTCCTCTATGGTTGCGCCCTCCTCTTTCTCTGGTGGCGCGCGAGGGGAGGACGGCCGGCCCGGCTCTCCAACGCGGCCCTGAACGCGCTCGGGCTCGGGTACCTCCTCTGGCTCGGGTTCGAGGTGCTGACGCTGCGGCACGGGCTCCTGCGCTCGGTCTCACACCTGCTCCTCTTCACCGCGGTCGCGAAACTCGCTTCCCTGAAGCGTCAGGGCGAGGTGAGGACCGCACTTCTCGTGCTCTTCCTCATCGCGGTTGCATCCGCGTCCTCCTCGACGCACGTCTCCTCGCTGCTCTATTTCGGCGCCATGGCTTTTCTGGGATTCCGCGCGCTCGCCAGGCTGGCCGTGCTGGCGGATTTCGAAGACGCGCCGCCCGAGCGAGTCCTGCGCTCCGTGCCGACGCGCGGCATGGCGGCCGCCGCGATCCTGATCGGCGCGGTGATCACGGGCCCTCTCTTCTACACGCTGCCGAGGCTGCGCCGTCCCATCGCCACGGCGCCGTTCCGGATCGAAGACGCCTTTTCCACGACGCTGGCGGCCGACCGGGTGGACCTGGAGTCTTTCCCTTCCGCAAAGGGCAGCAACCAGATCGTCCTGCGGATGGAAGTTGAGCCCCAGTCAGCGCTTCCCCGCGTCCTGCGGCTACGCGAGGCCGTCTTCACGGAGTACGCTCGGGGGGTCTGGACGCGCGGGGGAGGCGCCCGAAGCCCCTTGCGGACAGCCGAACGCCCGCGGCTGGAGACGCGGGCGCAGCAGTTGCTGATCGGTGAGCTGTCGATCGACCTGAACGTCTCCGCCGAGGGCTTCCTGTTCCTCCCGTACGGGGCGGAGCATCTCCAGATCGAGCGGGATTTCGCGAAGCCGCTCCCGGATGGAGTGTTCCGACTCCCCAGCGGCGCCCGGTCCGTGCATTACACCGCCACCGCGCGAGGCGTCGAGTCGCGGGGCGTCGGCTCGAGCGTCATCGACCCGGCTTCCGTCCCCCCGGAGATCCGCGACTATGCGGAGAAGCTGACCGCCGGCCTGGCCGAGCCGATGGAGATCTACTTTCGGATCCGCGACAACTTCACGCGAAACTTCGTCTACACGCTGACGCCTCCGCGCGGCAGGGGGGATCCCCTCGTGAATTTCCTCCTGCGCTCCCGGGCGGGTCACTGCGAGTTCTTCGCCTCGGCGGCCGCGATGATGCTCACGGCGCGCGGGATTCCGTCGCGCCTGGTGACCGGATCCTACGGCGGGGAGACCGGGCTTCTCTCCCGCGCGCTCGTCGTGCGCGGCGGCAACCTCCACGCCTGGGTGGAAGCAGACATCGATGGGAAGGGATTCACCGTGCTCGACCCGACTCCGGACGCCGGCATCCCTCCGGCGCAGAGCCGGCTCTCGTGGCAACGGTTCTTCTCGAACCTCGGCCGCGAGATCGAGTTCTTCTACGATCGCCGGATCCTGGGGTTCGATTCGCTCGACCAGGTGCGGATCATCGAGACGATTCGCCAGGCCGCGGCCGGCGCGGGCCAGGGCCTCGCGTCATGGAAGGACCTGTTGCGCGCGCGGGAGCTTCGACGCGCCGGGTTCGCGGCCGGCCTTGCCCTCCTCGCCGTCGTGGTCTTCCTTCTCCGCCGGGGCGCGTCACGCCGGCCGAAGGCTTCAGCCGCGACGCGCGCCTATCTCGTCCTGCGGCGCCTCCTGGCGGCGAGGATCGGCGGACTCTCTCCCGCCATCCCCCCTTTCGAGGTCGCCCGCCTCTTCGGACGGGCCGTTCCGCCGGCCAGCGGCGACGCCCGGCGCGTCGTCTCGATCTACTGCGCCAGCGCCTTCGGCGGCCGCGTCCTGACGCCCGAAGAGGAGCGGGAGCTCAAAGAGCGTATGACCCGCCTGAAGAAGCTGGCGTAAACAGGGTCAGGTCTCTCTTTGTTCGCCGGAGCGACCGAAACTGCGTGGCCGCGAGAGGCGGGCCGCAAGGGCCGCCCCTACGGGATGAGGGCACGACGACAGCAACGCAGCTACCTCAGACCCTGGGCCCTAGACCTCTTCAGTACGCGTTGCGGTGTGTCAGGCCGTGGCGCAGGGTCAGCCAGAGGATCTTGACGTCGAGGGAGAGGGTCCAGTTCTCGATGTAGTAGAGGTCGTACTCGATTCTCTTGGTCAGGCTCGTGTTGCCGCGCCAGCCGTGGACCTGCGCCCAGCCGGTCATTCCGGCGCGCACGCGGTGGCGCAGCATGTACTGGGGGAAGGTCTCCTTGAACTCCCGTACGAACTCGGGCCGCTCGGGGCGCGGGCCGACGAGGGACATCTCCCCCCGCAGGACGTTGACGAGCTGCGGCAGCTCGTCCAGGCTCCATCGCCGCAGGAAGCGGCCCACGCGCGTGCGCCGCGGGTCCCCGGGACTCGCCCAGGTGGGCCCCGACTCGTCCTCGGCGCCGGGGACCATGGAGCGGAACTTCAGGATCTCGAAGGGGCGCCCGTCCAGGCCCATGCGCCGCTGGCGGTAGAAGACCGGGCCCCGGTCTTCCCGCCGGATCGCAAGGGCGATCGCCGCGAAGACGGGCGAGAGGACGGCGAGGGCGGCGCTCGACGCGACGAGGTCCACCGTCCGCTTCACGAGACTCATCCAGCCCGTGAGCGGCACCTGTGTCAGGTGAACGACCGGCAGGCCGTCGAGGTCTTCGACGCCGGCCCGGAAGGTGATGTGCTGGAGGAGATCCGGCACGACTCGGACGTCGGCGACGGTCCTGCCGACCTCTTTCAGGACTTCGAGCATGGTGCGGTGGGCATCCAGCGGCAGGGCCAGGAAGACCGTGTCCACGCCGAGCCGCTCGACCACCGTCGCAGCCTCGCCCGTCGCGCCGGCGACCGGAATGCCGCGGTAGAGCGTTCCCAGGATCTCCGGATCATCGTCCAGCATCGCGACCGCGCGAAGGCCGGCCTCGGGGTGTTCGGCGAGCTTGTCGATGACGGCTCGCCCCAAGCGCCCGGCCCCCACGACGAGCACGTGCCGGACGCCGAACCCGTGGCGCCACGCCTCCTCGAGGTAGCGGCGGATGGCGGTCCGGCCGGCGAAGACGAAGAGAACGTCGGCGACGAAAAAGAAGAGCAGGACGAGGCGCGAGTAGGAGAACCCGCGGTAGAACGTGGCGAGCCCGGTCAGGAGGAGCGTGGCGAGTCCCGTGGCCACGAGGACGGCGAATCCTTCCTCGATCCGCGAACGGTTCCGCCGCACGCTGTAGAGCCCGTAGAAGTAATACACGATCGGCCAGAGGACGGCGATCAGCGGAAAGAGCCTGTAGTAGGTCGCGGCGTCGGGAACGCCCTTGGTGACCGGAACGATCTCCGCGCGGAAGCGGAGCGCGTAGGCGGCGAAAAGGGCCGCGAGCGTCGAGACGAGGTCCGACACAAGGAAGAGGGCCGCGATGCGGCGTGTGGACTTCTGAATCATGCGACGAAGCTTCCCTCTGTCAGCTCAGCCCCCGGCTTTCTTCCTCAGCAGGGTTTCGACCTCCTGCCGGAATTCCCTCTCGAAGCGCTCCCGGGCAAACGGAAGCGCCGACCCGCGCACCGCAGTGTAATCGAAGGCAATCCGGGCGGCTCGCCCGACCGCGCCGGCGAGGCCTTCCGGCTCCTCCGGCCCGTAGAGCAGGCCGTTGACGCCGTCGCGCACGGCGTCGCGCGCCCCTCCGCGCGAGAACGCGACGACGGGAGCGCCGCAGGATAGCGCCTCGACCGCCGCCATGCCGAAGTCTTCCTCGCCCGGCTGGACGAAGAACGCGCAGGTCCGGTACAGCCGGCGCAGCTCTTCCGGCGCGAGGTTCACGAGGATCTTTACGGAAGAATCGGCCATGGCGCGGAGGCGCTTCTCCTCCGGACCGCCTCCCACCAGGACGAGGGGCCGGCCTGTGCGGCGTGCCGCCGCGATCGCTTCCTCGTAGCGCTTGTAGGGAACGAGCGCCCCGACGCCGAGCAGGAAACCCTCGCGGCGCTCCGGTCCCGGCCCGAAGAAGTCCACGTCCACCGGAGGGTGACAGACCGTCGCCTCCCGGCCATAGTGGCGGCGGATCCGCTCGGCCACCGCCGAGGAGTTGGCCAGGTAGCGGGTCGGCCTTCCCGCCGTCTTCTGGTCCCAGCGGCGCAGGCGGCCGACGGCGAGGGTCTTGAGCGCCCGCCACCGGGTTCGTCCGGCGGGGAAATAGGCGTCGAACTGCTCGTACGCGTAGCGGACCGGCGTGTGGCAGTAGCAGAGGTGCGGCGCGCCCGGCGGCGCGATCGCGCCCTTGGCGACACAGTGGGACGAGGAGACGACGAGATCGAAGCCCGAGAGGTCAAACGACTCCACCGCGCGGGGGAAAAGCGGCAGGTAGTGTCTGTAGTGATCGCGCGCCAGGGGAAGGCGGTTCAGGAACGAGACGCGGATAGGGTATTTCTCGATCTCTCTCGACACGGATCCCGGAACATGAAACAGCGTGAAGATCGTCGGCTCCGGCAGGAGCGGCAGCATTGCCTCGAGGACCTTCTCGCCTCCCCGCATCCCGTTCAGCCAGTCGTGGACGACGGCGGTCCTCATCATGCGCGCGCGGCCGCGCCGAGGGCTGCGGCGTAGACCTCGAGGGTGCGCCGGGCGGCCTTCTCCCAGGAGAAGTCGAGGGCGCGCTTCCTGCCGAGCTCGCTCAATTCCGAGCGGAACTTCTCTTCGGTTGCCAGGCGGGCGATGCCCGAGGCGATGGCCTCGACGTCCATGGGATCCACCAGGCAGGCGTGGCCGCCCGCGATCTCCTGGAGGGCCGAGGTCGCCGACGTCAGGACCGGTGTGCCGCAGGCCATCGCCTCCACGACCGGAAGGCCGAAGCCCTCGTACAGCGTCGGATAGAGAAATGCCTCCGCGCCGGCGAAGAGGGCCGGCAGATCTGCGTCTTCGACGAGGCCGGGGCGGCGCACGGTCTCCGTCAGCTCGAGCGCGGAGATCAGGGCGTCCAGTCGAGCCGGATTGGGAGGAAGGGGGCCGGCGAGCACGAGCGAATGCGGCAAGGATCGCTCCTGCCGCGCCTTCGCAAACGCGCGGACCACGTTCTGGACGTTCTTGTGTGGCTTCTCGCCCCCCAGAAAGAGGAGATACGGAAGAGTCAGCCCGAGCTTCGAGGCAACGCGTTCCTTTTCTTCCCGGGGAATATCGGGGTGAAACCGCGGAGAGACGCCGTTGTAGATCACGTCGATGCGCGCGGCCGGAACCTCGAAGTAGTTCGTCAGGTCCCGCCGCGTATTTTCCGAGACGGTGACGATGCGGTCGGCGCGCGTCAGCGCCCGCCGGATCATGAAGCGCGCGTAGAGGTGTGCCGCGCGGCTGGGAAGGAACTGCGGGTAGAGCAGGTGGATGATGTCGTGGATCGTCACGACGGCGCGGGTCTTCCAGAGGGGCGGCAGGACGTAGTGCGTCGCATGGAACAGGTTGAGCCGGTCCCGCATCAGCCTCCAGGCAAAGCGAGTCAGCTCGGCGACGGAGTAACCCGCCGAATCGTCGTGCGAGACTTCGAAGTGGTCGGGCAGGTCGGGAAGGGCATCGGTGTCGGCGCGGTGCGTGTACACCCGGAAGCGGTAAGCGCGCGACTCGGGAAGCTTCCCGATCGCTTCGAGGAGGTTGCGGATGTAGGACCCGATCCCGTAGTCCTTGAGCTTGCGCGCGTCGATGCCGATCCGCGTCACGGCGGCGTCTCCCCGGCGGCTTCCGCGAGAACCGCGGCGGTGGCTTGCCCGGCGGCCTCCCAGGAGAACATCGCCGCGCGCTCCGGTCCCGCGGCCGCGAGGCGAAGGCGGGTCGCGGGATCCTCCAGGACGCGCTCGATCTCGCGCCCGAACCCCGCGGAGTCCCGGGGCTGCGCGAAGAGAGCGGCTCCGCCCGCGACCTCGCGCAGAGCCTCCGCGGTGGACGCCACCACCGGGATCCCGCAGGCCATGGCTTCGAGGACGGGAAGACCGAAGCCTTCCTCGAGCGAGGGATAGACGAAGACGTCGGCCGCCTGGTACAGCTCCCGGGCAGCCACGCGGTCGGCGAAGCCCGCGAGGTGGATCTTCTCCCGGAACGGCGAGCGCGCGATCCGGTCGAACAGGGCGGAGGTCTTCCAGCCGGATCCGCCTGCAAGCACGAGATCGGGAGCCTGCGCGCCGCGGCTCCAGAGGAGATCGCAGGCGGCGACGAGGGTCTCGACGTTCTTGCGCGGCTCGAGCGTGCCAAGGTACAGGATGTACCGGTTTCCGCCGGCGTACCTCTGCCGCGTCGCGGTAAGAGCCGGCCCGTCCGGTGCCGGGGCGAAATCGGGATCCACGCCATTGTGGACGACGCGCACTCGCCCGTCCGTCTCCGGATGCGTGCGCTCTAACTCACGAGCGGTTGTCTCCGAAACGCAGACGAAGCGGGCGGCCTCCTCGGCGGTCCGGTCCCACAGGGGCGCGAAACCCACGAGCGTCCGCAACGCATGCCACTCCGGATGCGTCACCGCTGTCAGGTCATGAACCACGGAGACGAATGGCAGGCCGCCGCGCACCGGCCCGATCGTCAAGGCGGCGAGCAGCACGTCGGCTCCCCATTGCCGGGCGCGGCGGGGGAGGGTCGTCTGGACCCAGAGCGTCCCCGGGCTGCGTCGGTCCGCGCCCACGCTCCAGGGACCGAGGGCTTCGGACTCGGGGAGAGGCCGCGGAGTGAAGAGGCGCACCTCGACGCCGTCGCGAGAGGCGAGAGCGCCGGCGATGCCGCGCGTGTAGGTGCCGATTCCGGTCGCCGGAGGCAGGAGCGCCCGCGCATCGATCGCGACTTTCACGGAAAGAAGCTATCAGCTTGACAGTCCTGGCGTTTGACTCCCGTCGGCGGCTGGATAAAATACCCGGTTCCATGACGCAGCCCAACACCATTTCTCTGGACGCGGTCCTGGACGAGCCCGTGCCGTTCGCGTTCGAGCTCTTCTTCTCGACCGCGGGGCTCGACCGGGAGCCCCTGCTCGAGGTCTCGCCGGTCCGCCTGGAAGGGGAGATCTCGCGCATCGAGAAGGGCTTCCTCTTCGACGCGCGGATCGCTTACGCAGGCAAGCTCGAGTGCAGCCGCTGCCTGGCTTCCTATCCCTTTCAGACCCGGGAGGAATTCTCCCTCGTCCTGACGAAGCGAGCCCCGGCCCCCGGCCAGGAGATCGTCCTGGAAGGCGACGATTTCGATGTGTATTTCTACGATGAGTCCGTGCTCCCCGTCGCGCCGATCGCCGAGGAGCGGATCCAGATGGCAGTGCCGATGAAGCCGCTCTGCAGGGAAGACTGCCGCGGCCTGTGTTCCCGGTGCGGCGAAGACTTGAACGTCGCCGATTGCGGCTGCGAGGTCAACTCGGCCGACCCGCGTTGGGAAGCTCTGCGACAACTCAAGAAAGTGTAGGTCCACGATGCCCAACCCCAAACGGCGCCACAGCAAGGCCCGCCGCGACAAGCGGCGCGCGCACGACGCCCTGACGGCGCCGGCCCTCTCGGAGTGCCCCAACTGCAAGGAGCCCAAGCAGCCGCACCGCGTCTGCCCGCACTGCGGCTACTACAAGGGCAAGCAGACGATCAACGCCTGACGCTGCCGGTATAATCCCGCCCCACGTGATTCCGTTGGAGAGGAGGCTCTAGCGTGCGCATCGCCGTGGATGCGATGGGCGGAGACAACGCCCCGCAGGTCAACGTCGACGGCGCCATCGCCGCCGCGCGGGAGTTTGGCATCGCGACCCTGCTCGTGGGGCGGACGGCGCAGCTGACGCCCCTGCTCATGGACTCGGGCTACCGCGGGGGAGACATCCACATCCTCGACGCGCCGGAAGTCGTGACGATGGACGAGCATCCCGTCGCGGCGCTGCGCAAGAAGCGCAACTCCTCGATCCGGGTGGCGGCCAACTGCGTCCGCGACGGCCGAGCGGAGGGGCTCGTGTCGGCTGGCAACACGGGCGCCGCCATGGTCGCCGCCAAGATGGTCATCGGCACGATCGAAGGCGTGGACCGCCCGGCGCTCGCGACGGTCCTTCCCAACCTGACCGGCCACTGCCTGCTCCTGGACGTCGGGGCGAACCCCGAGGCCAAGACGCAGCACTTCAAGGAATTCGCGGTCATGGGCTCGATCTACGGTCAGCTCGTGTTCGGAAAGCCCTCCCCCACGATCGGCCTCATGTCCATCGGCGAGGAGGACACCAAGGGGAGCGACCGCACCAAGGAGGCGTTCAAGTCCCTGAAGGAGACCGGCCTGAACTTCATCGGGAACGTCGAGGGACGGGACGTCTTCAACGGAAGGGTGGACGTCATCGTCACGGACGGATTCACCGGCAACGTCATCCTGAAGGTGTCCGAGTCCCTCTCCGAGATGGTCGAGCAGCTCCTGCGCGAGGAGATCAAGCGGACACTGAAGGCCTCCGTCGGGTTCCTGCTGTCGCGGTCGGCCTTCCGCCGGTTCAAGACCCGTCTCGACTATTCCGAGTACGGGGGGGCGCCGCTCCTGGGTGTCAAGGGATGCGTCATCATCTGCCATGGCCGCTCGAGCGCCAAGGCCGTGAAGAACGCCATCCGCCTTGCCGCGGAGTTCTCCCGCCAGAACCTGGCGCAGAAGATCCAGTCCTCGATCGCCGATCTCCATTCGCGCGAGGCGCAGGCGGTTCAGAGCTAGGCAGGCTGTTGAAGAATGGACGCGGGCGTCGTGTCTGGCCTTTTGCAGCTGGCAAAACGAGCAAGCGTTGGTTGGCAAGGAGGACTTCTTGGTTGACAGATATCGCGGGCAAAAGGCCAGCCACCGCGCGCGGTTGCGGCGGCGCGGGGCCGTCTGCGGCGTCGCCGCTCCTCTCCGATGCGCCCCGGCATCGTCCTCGTCGCGGCTCCTTGCATCCGGCCCCGCGGCGCTCGCAACGCCGCCTCACACCCTTCTTCAGCAGCCTGCCAAATGAACCGCGCGAAGATCATGGGCACCGGCGCGGCCGTGCCGAAGAAGCTCCTGACCAACGCGGACCTCGAGAAGATCGTCGAGACGAGCGACCAGTGGATCACCGAGCGGACGGGCATCAAGGTGCGGCACATGATGTCGGAGGGGGAGAAGTTCTCCGACCTCTGCACGAAGGCCGCCGAGGCCGCGTTGAAGCGAGCGCACGTCAAGCCTGAAGACCTCGACATGATCCTCGTCGGCACGATCTCCGGGGACATGCCGTTTCCGGCAACGGCCTGCTTCGTCCAGAAGAACCTCGGGGCGACACGCGCGGCGGCCTCCGACATCGGCGCCGCCTGCGTCGGGTTCCTCTACGGGCTGCACCTGGCCGACGCTCTCATCCAGTCCAGCAAGGCGGAGAACATCCTCGTCATCGGCGGAGAAGTGCTGACGCGCTACGTGGACTGGACCGACCGCTCCACCTGCGTCCTCTTCGGCGACGGCGCCGGGGCCGTGGTCCTGCAGGCGACCAAGGGGGACCACGGCATCCTCGGGACGCGCATGAAGTCCAACGGCAATTACGCGGACTTCATCTGCATGCCGGGTGGCGGCTCGAACTATCCGGCCAGCGATCCGAGGAACATCGAGCAGAAGCTGCCGTACATCCGGATGAAGGGGAACGAGACCTTCAAGGTGGCCGTCAAGGCGATGGCGGACGTGACCGCGGAGCTGCTCGCCGAACAGGGTTTCAAGAACGACGACATCCAGCTCTTCATTCCGCACCAGGCCAACGAGAGGATCATCGACGCGGTGGCCTCGCGCCTGAAGTTCCCCGCCGAGCGCGTGTACAAGAACGTCGAGCGCTACGGCAACACGTCCGCGGCCTCGATCCCGATCGCGCTGGACGAGTGCGCGCAGGCCGGGCGAGTCAACACCGGCGACCTCGTCCTGCTCACCGCCTTCGGAGCCGGACTCGTGTGGGGATCGGTCCTCCTGAGGTGGTAGGTGGTAGGGACCGGGGCTTTCCCTATCACTTAAACACCTGACACCTGTCTCATGCTCGCTCTGTTGTTCCCGGGCCAGGGCTCCCAGTTCGTCGGAATGGGGAAGGAACTGTTCGAGGCGTCGCCGGCGGCGCGGGAGGTGTTCGAGGAGGCCGACGCGGCCCTCGGGTTCGCGCTTTCCCGGCTCTGCTTCGAGGGGCCGGAGGAGGAGCTGCAGCGGACCGCCAACACCCAGCCGGCCATCCTGACTCACTCGATCGCCGCGTGGCGAGACCTCCAGGCGCGTTTCCCAGGACGGATCGAGGATGCGGCCTTCGCCGCGGGACACTCTCTGGGCGAGTACTCGGCCGAGGTCGCGGCCGGCGCTCTCTCCTTCGCGGACGCCGTGCGGCTGGTCCGCCAGCGAGGCCTCTTCATGCAGGAGGCGGTTCCCGCAGGCGTGGGCGCGATGGCGGCGATCGTCGGGTTGTCTCCCGAGGACGTCGACGCCGCCTGCAGGGAATCCGCCCGCGGAGAGGTCGTCTCGCCGGCCAACTTCAACTCTCCCGAGCAGACCGTCATCGCCGGCCACGCCGGAGCCGTGGCACGGGCCTGCGCGGCCTGCACGGCGCGCGGCGCCAAACGCGCGATCCCTCTTTCCGTGTCCGCTCCCTTCCACTGCTCGCTCATGGCGCCCGCACGAGAGCGGCTGCGGCCGCTTCTGGACGAGACCCGATTCGCGGATGCCGCGATCCCGGTCGTCACGAACGTGGATGCGCGGCCCCGGTCGCGGGGAGAGCTCCTGCGCGACGCGCTCCTTGCCCAGGTGGACGCCCCGGTGCGCTGGGTGGAGTCGGTGCGGCTCCTCGCGCGGGAGGGAGTGGATCGGACGATGGAGATCGGGCCGGGGAAGGTGCTGTCGGGACTGGTGCGCCGGATTGAGAAGGGAATCACAGTCGAGAACTACGGAGGGAATTGATGCGGTGGCCGGTGCGCGGTGCGCGGCGTGGGGTTCGAGCTTTCGCCCTGCTGGGCGTTCTCGGGCTCGCGGGATGCGCGACGACGGGGAGGGGGGGAAAGCCGTCCCCCATCGACGCGGCCGTGGATGCGGCCTCGCGCCGCTGCGCCTGCCGTATTGGAGTCGCGGCGAGGCATCTGGAGAGCGGACGGACATACGAGCGCAACGGCGCGGAAGAGTTCGAGTCGGCATCGGTCATCAAGATCGCCATCGTGACCGAGGCGATGGCCCGGGTGCGGGATGGCACGATCACGCTGTCGGACCGGTGGACTCTCACCGAAGAGAAGAAGGCGGACGGATCGGGGACGCTCCTGGTCCTCGATGCCGGGCTGAATCCCACCTGGAGCGACCTGATCACGCTCATGATCGGCCCTTCCGACAACACGGCCACCAACGCCTGGATCGGCCGGCTGGGGATCGACGCGATCAACGCGCGCATGGCGGGGATGGGCCTTCCCCACATCCGCCTCTTCGCGATGCTCCCCTCACTCGCGCACGCTCATGACAACCCATCTCCCTGGCTGGGCTTTCGCCTGGGCGCGGTGACGCCGAGCGAGTTGGCGGACTGGATGGGGCGCGTCGCGCGCGGGGAGGTCCTGGACGCCGAATCCTCCCGCAGGATTTTCGAGTACCTCGACAAGGACCCCACGCGCCAGCGGATCGCACGGCGCTTTCCGTCCGAGATGCTCTGGGCCGGCAAGTCCGGCTCGATGCGCGGGGTGCGCAACGACGCCGGCATCCTCCGGACGAAGAAGGGGAGGTTCGTCCTCGTCGTCCTGACCGACGGCAGCAAGGCCGACGCCGTCAGCTCCGCGGATCACCCCTCGGTGCTGGCCATCGCCGACGTGGCGAAGGCCATCGTGGACACCTGGAGCCGGGACCTTTCCGACGTCGTGGATAAACCGAAGTGACGGCGCGCCGCACGCGCGCCGTCATCCTGAGCGTCGTGAGGCGCGAAGGATCTGCTCCACTGTCCTCGAGGCGCGTCACCGAGAGGGCAGATTCTTCGGCCCTGCGGGCCTCAGAATGACAGGATCGGGAAGGTAGACTCTGGCCGTGAACCGCTTTGACGGCAAAGTCGCCCTGGTCACCGGCGCATCGCGGGGGATCGGCGAGGCGATCGCGCGCCGGCTCGCCGCAGAGGGCGCGGCCGTCGTCGCGGCGGCGCGGACGGCGGGGGCGCTGGAGAGCGTGGTCGCCGGAATCGCGGCTGCGGGAGGCAGGGCGCAGGCTCTGACCCTCGACCTGGCCGACGGGGCCTCCATCGAGGACGGCGTGAAATCCGTCCTCGCCGGGCATGGCCAGATCGACGTTCTCGTCAACAACGCCGGCGTCACCGAGGACAATCTGATGATCCGCATGTCCCGGGAGGCGTGGGACCGGGTGCTCGCGACCAACCTGACGGGCGTCTTCCTCCTGACGCAGGCCGTCGTCAAGGCGATGCTGCGCAAGCGTTACGGACGGATCGTCAACATTACGTCGGTCGTGGGCTTGATGGGCAACGCCGGCCAGGTCAACTACGCCGCGTCCAAGGCGGGGCTCGTCGGGTTCACGAAATCCGTCGCGCGGGAGCTCGCCTCCCGCAACATCACCTGCAACGCCGTCGCGCCGGGTTTCATCGGGACCGCCATGTCGGAGAAGATGACAGACGCCGCGCGGGAGTCCCTTTCCGGCCAGATCCCTCTCGGCCGGCTCGGCACTCCCGACGACGTCGCCGCCGCCGTGGCCTACCTCGCCTCGGAGGAGGCCGCCTACGTGACGGGGACCGTCCTGAACGTGTCCGGAGGGCTTTACATGTAGATTCCAGATTCCAAATTCCGATTCCAGGGGGCTTGGAATCCGGGATCTGGAATTTCGTTAGAATAGCGCGGCTTTCTGAACGAGAAGAAAGGGGAACCGAATGAGCGTGGAAGAGAAGGTCAAGAGCATCATCGTCGAGCAGCTCGGTGTTGATGCCAACGAGGTGACTCCGGAAGCCTCTTTCGTGGACGATCTCGGCGCGGATTCTCTTGACACCGTGGAGCTCGTCATGGCGTTCGAGGAAGCGTTCAACATCGAGATTCCGGACGAAGCCGCCGAGAAGATCCAGAAGGTCAAAGACGCCGTCGCCTACATCGAGAAGAATTCCTCGCAGAACTGATCTCGTGTCCCGTTAGAAAAGACATGCCCCGTTTCTCCTCTCCGCGCCGGGTGGCCGTGACGGGACTGGGCCTCGTCTCGCCGGTCGGAATCGGCAACGCCGCGAACTGGGAAGCGCTGCTCGCCGGCAAGAGCGGCGTCGGCCCGATCACCCGCTTTGACGCTTCCCCCTTCACCTGCCGCATCGCGGCCGAGGTCAAGGGGTTCGATCCTTCTCTCTTCATCGAGAAGAAGGAGATCAAGAAGATGGACACCTTCATCCATTACGCGATGGCGGCCGCCCGCTTCGCGATGGAGGACTCGGGCATTCCGGTCAACGATCAGAACCGCGAGCGGTTCGCCGTCGTGGTCGGGTCCGGTATCGGCGGGCTTCCGCTCATCGAGAAGACGCAGCGCGAGTTCGTCGAGAGCGGCAACAACCCGCGCATCATCTCCCCGTTCTTCATCACGGGCCTGATCGTGAACGAGGCGGCGGGGAATATCTCGATCAAGTACGGGCTGAAAGGCCCGAACCTCGCCACCGCGACGGCGTGCACGACCGGCGCCCACGCGATCGGCGAGGCCTACCGGAAGATCCAGTACGGCGAGGCAGACGCCGCCATCGCCGGCGGAGCCGAATCGGTCATGACGCCTCTGGCCGTTGGCGGTTTCGCCGTGATGCGCGCCCTCTCCACCAGAAACGACGACCCGCAGCACGCGTCCCGTCCCTGGGATCGCGGCCGCGACGGCTTCGTCATCGGGGAAGGGGCGGGCCTCGTCATCCTGGAGGAGATGGAGGCGGCGAAGAAACGGGGCGCCCGCATCTACTGCGAGCTCGTCGGCTACGGCCTTTCCGGCGACGCATATCACATCGCGGCCCCTTCGGAAGACGGCGATGGGCCGGCGCGCGTCATGCGCAACGCCCTGGAAGATGCCGACATCAATCCCGAAGAGGTGGACTACATCAACGCCCACGGCACCTCGACGCCCGCCGGCGACAGGGTCGAGACGATGGCGATCAAGATGGTCTTCGGCGCTCACGCGAGGAAGGTCGCGGTGTCGTCCACCAAGTCCATGACGGGACACCTGCTCGGCGCCGCCGGCGGGCTCGAGACCGCGATCTGCGCGCTGGCGGTCGAGAACCAGGTGATGCCGCCGACGACCAACTACGAGACTCCCGACCCCGAGTGCGATCTGGACTACGTGCCGAACGTGGCGCGTCCCGCTCCGGTCCGTTACGCCCTCTCCAACTCCTTCGGCTTCGGCGGCACCAACGGCTGCCTCGTCTTCAAGAGAGTCTAGGCCGGAGGCGTGTCATCCCTTCGCACGTCTTTCCTCCCTGTCATCCGGAGCGGAGCGAAGGATTTGCTCCGGTGCCTTCCACTCCCGAGGGGCAGATCCCTCGTCGCTTCCCTCCTCGGGATGACATGGGCCGGAGCTTTTTGCATCTTGCTTCCTGACCCTCTTTTTCGACAGGCTTCTCGGCGCGCATGAACTCCTTCGTCGCCATCGCCTATGTCCCCGACACCGAGACGCGCATCAAGATCGGCGCGGACGGCAAGTCCATCGACGAATCGGACGTGAAGTGGATCGTCTCGCCCTACGACGAGTACGCCCTGGAAGAAGCCCTCCGGATCAAGGAAGCCAAAGGCGCCGGGACGGTCCGGGTCGCGGCGGTCGGCCCCGAGCGAGCGAAGACGGGCCTGCGGGAGTGCCTGGCGCGCGGCGCCGACGACGCGGTCTGGATCGATTCGGGCGATTCGCGGTATCTCGACGCCCTCGCGACGGCCAGGGCGCTGGCCGCCGCCGCGCGGGAGGGGTCCTACGACTTCCTCTGGTTCGGCCAGAAGGGGGTCGGCTACGACGAATCGTTGGTGGGTCCGATGGTTGCCGAGCTCCTCGACCTTCCGCACGTGGGCAACGTCATCAAGCTCGAGGTGGGGGAGGGGAAGATCACGGCCCACCGCGAGATCGAGGGAGCCCACGAGATCGTCGAATCCACGCTCCCGGTCGCGCTGACGGCCCAGAAGGGATTGAACGAGCCGCGCTACGCCTCGCTCAAGGGGATCATGGGGGCCAAGAAGAAGACGATCGCGGAAAAGAAACTGGCCGAGATGGGAATTCCGGAGGCGGCCGCCGCCGGTGCGATGGTCCGCTGGAGAAAGCTCGAACTGCCGCCGCCGCGCCAGGCCTGCAAGCTCATTCCCGCCGACGATCCCGCCGCCGCGGCGAAGGAGCTCGTCCGGCTGCTTCGCGAAGAAGCGAAGGTGATCTGATGATGGGTTTCTCTCAGTCCTGTCATCCTGACCGAAGCGAAGGATCTGCTCGGGTGGCCAGTCTCGCCGGAGCAGTTTCTTCGTCGCTGCGCTCCTCGGAATGACAGGGGCCTCTTTATGAAGTTCCTGGTTTTCATCGAACAGCGCGAGGGGAAGATCCGAAAGGCTTCCCTCGAAGCTCTCTCGCTCGCGAGCAAGCTCGGAGGAGCGCCCGCCGCGGCCGTCCTGCCTGGAAAGGGAGTCGCCGCGCTTGCGTCCGGCCTCGGAAAGCACGGAGCCGGCGTCGTCTATGTCGCGGACCAGGATGACCTCGCGCTCTACAGCGCCAAGGGGTACGTCGGCGCGCTGGACGCCGCCGCGAAAAAGGAAAGCCCGGACGCCGTCCTGATCGCCGCGACATCCATGGGCAAGGACATCGCACCGCGCTTCGCCGCCCGCAACGGCGTCTCGGTGCTCGCCGACGTGATGGAGCTGCGCGTGGAGAACGGGAGGCTCGTCGGATGGCGCCCCGTCTACTCCGGCAAGGCGCGCGCGGAGGTGGACTGCGGCAACGCGCCGCTCCAGGTCGCGACGACGCGCCCGAACGTCTTCCCGGCGCAATCTTCGGATGCGGCCGAGCCACGGGTCGAATCGCTCGATCTCGGCGCGATCGCGCCGCGGGCCCGCGTCGTCAAGGTGGAGACCTCGGCCTCGAAGGAGCTGGACGTCTCGGAGGCCGACATCATCGTGTCGGGCGGGCGCGGTATCAAGGGACCTGAAAACTGGACGCTGATCCGGGATCTCCAGGAAGCGCTCGGCGCCGCGCTCGGCGCGTCGCGCGCCGTCGTGGACGCGGGATGGATCGATCACCAGTACCAGGTGGGACAGACCGGAAAGGTCGTGTCGCCCACGCTCTACGTTGCCTGCGGCATCTCCGGCGCGATCCAGCACCTGGCCGGCATGGGCACCTCCAAGGTCATCGTCGCTCTGAACAAGGACCCCGAAGCCCCCATCTTCAAGGTCGCCACCTACGGGATCGTGGGAGACATCTTTCAAATCGTGCCCGAGGTGGCCAAAGCGGTGCGGGAAGCCAAGAAGGAGTAGGTGTCAGGTTGAAGGTGTCAGGTGAAAGACAGGTGTCAGGTGCCAGGTATCAGGTTTCAGTAACGCGGGCCTGCCCCAACCTGACCCCTGACGCCTGATACCTGACACCTGCATTTCCCCTGACACCTTTTCCCTGAAACCTTAGACTCTACTTCCATGCTTCCCACCGACCAGGTAATCCTCGGCTTGAGCGGCCGTCTCCTCTTCGGGCTGATTCTCCTCTTTGCGATCCTGGTCTTCGTCTATTCCGCGACCCGGCGCATCCGTCTTCTCCTGGCGCTCGCGCCGGAGCCGCGCTTCGACCGGATCGGCCTGCGGATCAGGAAGACGCTCGAATACGCGTTCCTGCAGAGGCGCATGTTCCGGGATCTCTACGCCGGGACATTCCACATCTTTCTCTTCACCGGCTTTCTCGTCCTGATCGTCCGCACGATCGCGCTCGTGGTCGAAGGGCTCGTGCCGGGATTCGTGCTGCTTCCCGGCCGCGCGGGCGACATCTACACCCTCGTCAAGGACGTCTTCGAGGTCTTGGTTCTCGTCGGCGTGACGATGGCGGTCGTCCGCCGCGTGTTCGTGCGCCCCAAGCGGTTGGACCTGACCCTCGACGCATGGCTGATCCTCTTCCTGATCGGTCTCCTGATCGCCGCCGACCTCGTGTCGGAAGGGGCGAAGATCGCGCTCGCGCCCGAGCTGGCGAGTGCCTGGGCGCCGGCTGTCGCGGTCGTTGCGGGGCTCTTCGCGGGCATGGCTCCCGCGGCGCTCCAGGCTCTCTACGCCGGCGGGTGGTGGGTCCACCTCGTGGACATCTTCTTCTTCGGGAACTACCTGCCGTACTCCAAGCACTTCCACATCCTGACTGCCATCCCCAACGTCTTCCTGATGAAGCTCGAGCCGATGGGGCGCCTCGGAACGCCGGACCTGGAAAACTCCGAGCACTTCGGCGTTTCGCGGGTCGAGCACCTCGCGTGGAAATCGGCGCTCGACGGATACACCTGCACCGAGTGCGGGCGCTGCCGCGTCGTCTGCCCGACCGCGCTGACGGACAAGCCGCTCGACCCCAAGGTCTTCATCGGGCGGCTGCGTGATGCCGTGTACGAGGCGACACCACAGGTCCTCGCGGCGGCGACCGGCCGGGGCAACGGCGAGGCCGGCGAGACGCGCAAGGACCTGATCGGCGGCTGGATCTCCGAGGACACGATCTGGGCGTGCACGACCTGCGGCTACTGCACGTCCGCCTGTCCGGTCTTCATCATTCCCGCCGTGGACAAGATCATCGAGATGCGCCGCCACCTGGTTCTCGAGAAAACGGAGTTCCCCAAGGAGATGCAGACCGCCTTCCGCGGCATGGAGACCAACGGCAACCCGTGGGGAATCTCCGCAGCCTCGAGGGCCGACTGGGCCAAGGATCTGCCGGTCGTCACGATGGCGGAGGCGGGGGAGCGCCCGGTCGAAGTGCTCTTCTGGGTCGGATGCGCCGGCTCGTACGAAGACCGCGCCAAGCGCGTCTCCCGCGCGCTCGTCGAGATCCTGAACGCCGGGGGCGTCTCCTTCGCGATCCTCGGGACCGAAGAGACCTGCAACGGGGACTCCGCGCGCCGCATGGGCAACGAGTACCTCTTCCAGATGCTCGCGCAGCAGAACATCGAGACCTTGAACGGCTACGGCGTGAAGAAGATCGTGACGAACTGTCCGCACTGCTTCAACTGCTTGAAGAACGAGTACGGGCCGCTCGGCGGGAACTACGAGGTGATGCACGGCTCGGAGCTCGTCTCGCGGCTGATCGCCGAGGGGCGCGTCCGCATGGAAACACCCATCGCCCAGACGATCACCTTCCACGACCCGTGCTATCTCGGCCGCTACAACGGCGTGTACGACGCGCCCCGGCAGATCCTCGAATCCATCCCCGGCCTGACGCTCAAGGAACTGCCGCGCTCGCGCGAGCGCGGGCTCTGCTGCGGCGCCGGCGGCGGGCGCATGTGGATGGAAGAGAAGCTCGGCTCCCGGATCAACCAGACCCGCATGAAGGAAATCGTCGGGGCCGGCACCGACGCCGTCGGCGTCTCCTGCCCCTTCTGCATGGTCATGATCGGTAACGCCAAGGACGAGATCGGCGCCACGACCGCCCCTTTCGACATCCTCGAGCTCGCCCGCCAGTCCATGGCGACTCCGAAATCCGCCGAATAACCCTTCGGGCGAGAGACCTGCCCTGTCATCCCGAGGAGCAAAGCGACGAGGGATCTGCTCCGGAAACTTGGAGGCGCGAGAGCAGATCCTTCGCTTCGCTCAGGATGACAGGGACTCAGGGGCGGCGCGGTTCAGGGGGCTAGAACACCTCCAGCTCGACCGGCACGACCGTCTGAATTCGGGCGAAATCCCGGTCCCGCGTCAGAAGCGTGTGGCGCGCCTCCAGGGCACAGAAAGCGATGACCAGCGCCAGGACCGCCGTCTGAAAGCCTCGTCTCGCGAGCACGAACCGGGCCTCCGCGGCCCTCTCCCAGAGCTCGCGGGGTTCCGGGAGCCACTCCAGCCCCTTGAGCACCCCGCTCAACAGATCGAAGTCGCGGCGCGACGACG
>DATIRW010000284.1:0-2393 GCA_035469365.1 Thermoanaerobaculia bacterium | reverse complement strand
TGTTCTCCCGCGCCTTCTTCTGCTGAGCGCGGATCTCGCCGATCGCCTCTTCGAGCGTGGCGGCCATCTTCTGGTGCATGACAGCCGGGGCGTTCCCTTCGACGAAATAGGGCTTATAGCCGTAGCCGACGAAGAGTGCCTCCAGCTCCTCCTGGCTGATCCGCGCGAGGATCGTCGGGTTGGCGATCTTGTAGCCATTCAGGTTCAGGATCGGCAGCACGGCGCCGTCGCGTACGGGGTTCAGGAACTTGTTGGAATGCCACGCCGTGGCGAGCGGGCCGGTTTCCGCCTCGCCGTCGCCCACCACACAGGCGACGATCAGGTCGGGGTTGTCGAGCGCCATGCCGTAGGCGTGGGAGAGGCTGTAGCCGAGCTCGCCGCCTTCGTGGATGGAGCCCGGAGTTTCGGGAGTGACATGGCTTCCGATGTGGCCGGGGAAGGAGAACTGCTTGAAAAACTTCTGCATCCCTTCCACGTCCTCGCTCTTGTCCGGATAGAGCTCCGAATAGGTGCCCTCGAGATAGGCCGGCCCCAGCACGCCCGGCGCGCCGTGGCCCGGCCCCGCCACGAAGATCACGTCGAGATCGTGCTTGAGGATCATCCGGTTCAGGTGCACCCATACGAAGGAGAGGGCCGGGCTCGCGCCCCAGTGGCCGAGCAGCCGGTGCTTGACGTGCTCCGGTTTCAACGGCTCCCGGAGCAGCGGGTTTTCCTTGAGATAGATCATTCCCACGGAAAGGTAGTTACACGCCCGCCAGTAGGCGTTCATCCGTTCCAGCTCTTTGTCGGTCAATGGGTCTTCCATTGGGCGCCTCCCACTGGTTTCCAGAGTCCGCGTGCCGTGCTTCCGGCTCTCGCCAACCTGCCTTCTTCCCGTCTTCATCCCGAGGCTCCCGCGAACGCCCGGCTCACGAGCGCTTGCGCTTCCTCCTGAATTCGCTTGAGGTGCTCGCGGCCGCTGAAGCTTTCCGCATAGAGCTTGTAGACGTCCTCCGTGCCGGACGGGCGGGCCGCAAACCATCCATTCGCGGTGACGACCTTCAGGCCGCCGATGGCCGCGCCGTTGCCGGGCGCGGTCGTGAGCATCTCCTGAATCGGGTCGCCGGCGAGCTCGGAAGCCTTGAGATCCGCCGGCGAGAGCTTGAGGAGAATCGCCCGCTGCTCCGCCGTGGCCGGAGCATCGATGCGCTCGTAAACGGGGGCGCCGAGCTCACGGGTCAGGTCGCCGTAAAGTTCGGACGGATCGCGGCCGGTGCCCGCCATGATCTCGACGGCGAGCAGGTTCATGAGGATGCCGTCCTTGTCGGTCGCCCAGGCCGTTCCGTCCCGACGCAGAAACGACGCCCCCGCGCTCTCTTCGCCGCCGAAGGCGAGCGTCCCGTCGAGCAGGCCGGGGACGAACCATTTGAATCCCACCGGCACTTCGACCAGCGCGCGCCCGACCTTCGCCGCCACGCGGTCGATGGCGCTGCTGCTCACGATGGTCTTGCCGACGGCGGCATCGTGGCTCCAGCCCGGGCGATGCGTGAAGAGATAGAAGATCGCCGCCGCCAGGTAGTGGTTGGGATTCATCAGGCCCGCGCCGCGCGTGACGATGCCGTGGCGGTCGTTGTCGGTGTCGTTGCCGAAGGCGATGTCGAAGCGGTCCTTGAGCCCGATCAGTTTCGCCATGGCGTAAGGGGACGAGCAGTCCATGCGGATCTTGCCGTCCCAGTCCAGGGGCATGAAGCGGAACGTGGGGTCCACCGTGTCGTTCACGACGTCCACGTCAATGCCGTAGCGCTCGGCAATCGGCCGCCAGTACGCCACGCCGGCACCGCCGAGCGGATCGACGCCGATTCTAAACTTCCCGCCCTGGATGACATCCATGTCCAGGACCGAGCCCAGGTCGTTCACGTACGAGCCGACGTAGTCGTACCCGTGAGTCGTGGCGGCCCGCCGGGCTTGTTCGTACCCGATTCGGGCCACGCTCTTCAGGGCGCTCGAGAGTAGCCCGTTGGCTCTGTCTTCGATCCAACGGGTGACTTCGGTATCCGCCGGTCCGCCGTGCGGCGGGTTGTACTTGAAGCCGCCGTCCTCCGGCGGATTGTGCGAGGGTGTGATCACGATACCGTCCGCGAGCCCGGATGTCCGGCCGCGGTTATGGACGAGGATCGCGTGGGAGACGGCCGGGGTCGGCGTATAGCCGTCGTCGCGGTCGATCATGACTTCGACCGCGTTGGCCCCGAGCACCTCCAGGGCCGTGGCGAAGGCGGGCTCCGACAGCGCGTGTGTGTCCTTTCCGATGTAGAGAGGACCGGTGATGCCCTGGCCGCCGCGGTATTCGCAGATCGCCTGCGTGATGGCCAGGATGTGAGCCTCATTGAACGAGCCGCGCAGTGAGGAGCCCCGGT
>DATIRW010000283.1:0-4333 GCA_035469365.1 Thermoanaerobaculia bacterium | reverse complement strand
CGCACTGGAGTCATCGGGGCGTGTCGCGTGGTGTCGGGCCGTCTCGAGTCGATGCCGGACGTCGAGCGCGCCCTGGTTGAGCACGATGTCGAGACGGTCTTCCATCTGGGCGCGCAAACCGTGGTCGGAACCGGCTACCGCAGCCCGTACGCGACGTTCGAGAGCAACATCCGCGGCTCCTACACGCTGTTCGAGGCGTGCCGTCGTCACGCCGGCGCTGTCCGACGCATCGTCGTCGCGTCGAGCGACAAGGCCTACGGCGAGTCCGCGGTTCTTCCCTACACGGAGGACATGCCAGCTCGCGGCCGTTATCCCTACGACGTGTCCAAGAGCTGCACGGACCTGCTCGCGACATGCTACGCGCACACGTATGAACTACCGATCGTGGTCGCGCGCTGCGGGAACATCTACGGCGGCGGAGACTTGAACTGGAGCCGGTTGATCCCGGGCACGATTCGCTCGGCCCTGGCGGGCCAGGCGCCGGTAATCCGTTCCGACGGGCTCTACCGCCGCGACTACGTCTACGTGGCGGACGCGGCCGAGGCGTACCTGGCGATGGCCGAGAAAATCGAGCTGCCGGAAATCCGGGGAGAGGCCTTCAACTTCGGACCCGACGAGTCCTCGACGGTCCTCCAGGTCGCCGAGGCCGTCCTGCGGCTGGCAGGCCGGAAGGACCTCGAGCCCGTGATCGAGAACAGCGCCCGCGCGGAGATTCGCGACCAGCATCTGGACAGCGCCAAGGCGCGGCGCCTGCTCGACTGGCGGCCGAAGTGGCCGCTCGAGAAGGGCCTGGAGAAGACGATCGCCTGGTATCGCGAGCGCCTCGCGGATCCCTCATGACGAAGTCGGAGCTCCTGCGGCAGCAGATCCTCGCCCTGGTCGCCGACTACGCGAAAGAGGAGTGGCCGGAGCGCCGGTTCGTGCCGGGAGAGACGCCCGTCCCGGTCTCCGGAAGGGTCTTCGACGGCGACGACCTCTCGAACCTGGTCGATTCCTCGCTCGACTTCTGGCTGACGGCGGGGCGGTTCGCCGCGGAGTTCGAGCGGGAGTTCGCGCGCCGGCTCGGGCGCCGCGCCGCTCTTCTCTGCAACTCCGGATCCTCGGCCAACCTCCTCGCACTGACGACGCTGACCGCCGCCGAGCTCGGAGAGCGCCGCCTCCGGCCGGGAGACGAGGTCGTCACGGTAGCCGCCGGGTTTCCGACGACGATCAACCCCATCCTCCAGAACGGGCTCGTCCCCGTATTCCTGGACATCGAGCTCGGCACCTACAACATCTCCGTCGCCCGGCTCGACGAGGCGATCGGCCCGCGCACGCGGGCCATCATGCTGGCCCACACGCTGGGCAACCCCTTCGATCTCGACGCGGTCATGAGCGCCGCGCGCGAGCGGAACCTCTGGCTGGTCGAGGACACCTGCGACGCGCTCGGGTCCCTCTACCGCGGCCGGCAGACGGGCACGTTCGGCGATCTGGCGACGTTCAGCTTCTATCCCGCCCATCACATCACGATGGGGGAAGGAGGCGCGGTCGCGACCGATCAGCCGCTGCTGAAGAAGCTGGCGGCCTCGTTCCGCGACTGGGGGCGCGACTGCTGGTGCGATCCGGGCAAGGCCGACACGTGCGGCAAGCGGTTCGACTGGCAGCTCGGGCAGCTCCCGCACGGCTACGACCACAAGTACATCTATTCGCACGTCGGCTACAACCTGAAGGCGACCGACATGCAGGCCGCCGTCGGGGTCGCCCAGTTGAAGAAACTCCCCCGGTTCATCGCGGCGCGCAAACGTAACTGGACGAGGCTCTCGGAGGGTCTCGCGCCGCTGGCCGACCATCTCATCCTGCCGCGAGCGACTCCGGGGAGCGATCCGAGCTGGTTCGGCTTCCCGATCACGGTGCGGACCGAAGCCCCCTTCTCTTGCCGCGAGCTGGTGGCACATCTGGAGTCCCGCCGCATCGCCACGCGCAAGGTCTTCGCCGGCAACGCGCTGCGGCAGCCCGCCTATCAGGGGATGACCTGCCGCGTCGTCGGCGACCTCGTCAACACCGACATCACGATGCACCAGACCTTCTGGATCGGAGTCTACCCGGGAATCACGGACGCGATGGTCGATTACGTCGTCGAAACCCTCACAGCGTTCGTCCGTGCTCCGACCGCTCCCGCTTCATCCGCCGCCAGTTAGCTACCAGGCTAATCCCGGCCCGTTGGGGCCTCGATGTGCCGGTGGCCGCCGGGGCCCGCAGGATCCAGACCAGTCGCTCCGGCCTTCCCCATAGCCGCATTCGGCGGAAAGGATCGGAGCGGCGGCCGGAGTCGTACGTGAACAATGAGGGCTAAGGGTTGAGCTGGACGGCAAGAAGGCCGGAAGGATGGGCCCAAAGGACTCTCTGGGGCGGGACTTTCGCGTGGCCGGCGTAGAGGAGAACGATCTGCCGCGCACCCGCGCCTGGCGGCACCCGGCCGCCGCTTCTCTTGAGCTCCAGGGCGAGTGGGCGGATGGTCGCCGTCTTTCTCGACTCCGAGGTGGGGATGGGCATGTCGGAGGAGGGCCGGCGGGTGAGGTAAGAGGCCGCGAAGCTCGGGTCCATGACGAGGGCGTCCGGCGCGGCGTGCTCCCGGAGCCAGGCGAAGGCGGCGAGCCGGTCCTCGGGAACGGCTGGCCGGAAGATAGCCCGATAGGCCTCGAGGTTGAAGGCGAAGCAGGCCAGGATCAAAGCCATGACCAGGCCCCGGCCAACCCGAAGAAACCCCCGAAGCTCCGAAAAGAAGAGCGCCGCGAACAGCGACAGAAGCGGCACCGCGTCCGTCAGGAAGCGGGAGGGAGTGAAGGGCGCCAGGTCCTTCCCGAAGAAGTAGATCGAGACAAGCCGGCTGCCGTACTCAGCCGCGGCGAAAACAACCAGCAGTCCCGCCAGGGCCTGCGACAGGACTGGCGAGACCTTCGCGCCGCCTTTTCGGGAGAGATAGAGGACGCCTCCGAGGAAGATCGCTATAGAGAAGGCCGGTCCGAGATCGAAGAAAAGGGTCCTGGGCGTGGCCAGCTTTGCCGTTTCGATCAGAAGCGAGGTATCCCGCATGGGCGGGGCGTGATGGAGGGTGTGCCAGAAATACGGAGCCCCCAGGAGGGCGGCGGCCGCGAGACCCTGAAAGATGCGGAGGCCGCGCGCCCGGTCGCCTTTGAGGAAGAAGAACGCCAGCATCCAGCCGAGGGTCAAAGAGGCCACGAGCGCCGTGTGTTGGTTGGTCAGGCTCAAGCCTACGAAGAGGGCGGCGAGGGCTCCCCGGGACCACCAGGGAGCGAGCTCCTCCTGGAGCAGGAAGGAAAGCAGGCCTAGAAAAAGGCATTCGCCGATCAGGCTGGGAAGCCCCCCCCAGCGCGCGTAGTCCAGGCTGCCGTTGACCGCGATGAAGGCGTAGGCCGCCGCCGCGTAGAGCCCCAGGTCCCGCCGGGTGGTGGCGCGCGAGACGACGGCATAAGTCAAGGCGGCGCAGACCGCCGTGAAGAAGGCCAGCGCGACGCTGAAGACTTCGTGGAGCGGGATGGCCAGGAGGCCTGAGGCGAGGGCGACGATCAAGTGCGACCCGAGCGGGTAACTGAGCGGGATGGTCTCGTAGGGCGTCCAATCGCCGATCAAGGTCCCGGCCTGGGCGATCTTGTCGGCCAGGACGAGATGGAAATAAGGGTCCCAGCCGTGCGGGTAGGGCTCGTAGAAGACCGGCAAGACGCGCAGCGCGAGATAGCCGGCGATGAGCCAGCAAAGGACCCTGGCCTCGGAGCTCCACTGGCTCCAGGACCGGGCTGCGGGCCCGCGCTTGAAGTATGCAGAGCCCGCCGCCAGGAGGGCCGCCGCCCAGACCGGCTTGAAGAGGTCGATGGAGACGCAGGCGCAAAGGTAGAGCCCGCAAAGCGACAGCGCCGTGCCGAGCGCGAAGGCGTCGATGAGATTCTCGGCCCCCCTTTCCTTGCCGGGACGCATCAGCCCCAGCAGCGTCCCGGGCAGAGGAAAAACGAAGAGGAACAGGAGGACGAGGAGGATGTTCACGGAGCGGTACGGGGCCGGCCTCGCAGCCCGGAAGCAGGGTTCTGCATCGTACCGGATGCCATCCGCTGCAGGTAAGGCGCGATCGCGGCGGCGCGCGGCGGCTTCCGGCGCATTGTGTACACGGGAATCGAGTAACCGGAACGCTCGTAAGACTTCACCGATACGACAAAGTAGTTTCGGCGAAGCCGTTGAAGATCCTTCCCGTTGTCGAAGTTCGGGAATGCCACGAAGTACACCGTCGCCGGCGGCGCGCGGCGCTGTTCCAGAGAACCGGCATCGGCGTAATGGACGCGTA
>DATIRW010000282.1:0-18595 GCA_035469365.1 Thermoanaerobaculia bacterium | reverse complement strand
GAGAAAGGCGCGGGCGATCGTCGTCTTTCCCGCCGCGGGCGGGCCGGTCAGCCAGATCGCCCAGCTCATGGACTCCCACGTTCGAGGTATCGCGGCACGTCGTCCGGACGGAAGAGCGGCGCCTCCAGGACCCCGAGGAGGAAACGGAAGAGGAGACGCCGCGTCTCATCGCTCTCGCGCGGGTACCAGAGCGGGTTTCCGAGAACGAGAGTGCGGAACGCGAAGTGCGGAGCAATGACTCCGGACAGCTCTTCATCGCCCGAGGCTTTGCCGTAGCGGGTCCAGAAGAGGCGGAACAGCTCTGCGAATGGCCCCTGGAAAGTGCCGGCGGAGCGCAGGGCGAAGAAGATGTAGTTGGCCGAAAGCGCCGCGACGTCGTCGGCGGGATCCCCGAATCTTCCGCGGCTGCGGTCGAGCACGGAGAAATCCGTTTCCTCACGGAAGAGGATGTTCCAGGGATGGAAGTCGCCGTGGATCTCGCGAAGCCTGTCCGATCGCCCGCGCAGCCGGTACCTCCAGGAAAGGGCCAGCCGCTCGACTTCGTGAAGCAGCTTCTCGTCCACGAAGCCGCACGGTGTCGGGTAGGAATCAGCGATTCCCGCGATGCATTCCCCTGAACCGGCGAGGTCGCGCAGGCGGCGACGGTAGTAAGTAGGATGGCGGACCGGCTCCCGGTGGATCGAGACGAGATAGTCCGCCAGGGCCACACAGCGGTCGCGGTCGCGCTGCTCGAGCGCTCCCCGCGCGGTGATGGCTTCGAGATCCGAAGCGTAGGGACCGCCTTCGCAGTAGTCCGTCAGCGTGAAGAACTCCTCCGTGCCGGACAGGGAAGCGGCGGGCCCTTCCCGCCGGAAGGCCCCGGCGTCTACCGCGGGCACGTGGCGCGGCAGTCTTCCGTAGTCGTCGTAGCTTCGAACGACGATCGCCGCCCGGTCAGCGCGGTCCTCGTGGCCGAAGGCCCCCGGGCGCACGGTCTCCAGAATCAGACGCCGCCACGTGCCTCCCGACGGCCAGCGGACCAGGTACGGAACTCCATAGCCCCCTTCCTTGGCGCCCTTCGCCGGCGCCGCGAACGGCTCCAACGTGGCCGCGCGCGCTTCGTCTCCAAAGCGCTCGACAAGGTAGGGCAGGAGGCCGGGAAAAATCCGCATGCTCGCGTCCATACCGGGCTCCTGTCCAAGGGCTAATCGGGGCGCGCGGAAGCGCGACCCTGGTCCATGAGGACGATGCCCCCGGATCGAGCGACGGCGCATCCTTCACTTTCATCAATTGTTCCGCGGGCCCCTCTCGGAAGGCGCAAGGCGATCCGTCCGCTCCCGGCCGGGGTCTTTGGCGCGCGGCCTGACGCGTTTGCATCATGCTGCCCGCTTCATCCGGGAGCCATGCTCGCCCGGTGGAGCCAGAGCGCTGATGCATGAGATGGGACTCTCCGCGGAGATCTACCGGATCGCCCGCGGGACGGCGGACGACCACGGCGGCGGTCGCCTCGAAGCGGTGACCGTCATCGTCGGAGAGCTCACGGCCGTCGAGCCCGACCTGCTGGAATTCGCCTGGCAGGCAATCGTGCAGGGCACGGTGGACGAAGAGGCGCGGCTGCTGGTGGAATGGTTGCCCGCGCGGCAGCTCTGCGACGCGTGCGGCCCGGTCTCCGAACGCGCCCCGGGATCCTGGCTCCGCCTCTGTCCGCGGTGCAATGGAACGCTCGCCGTGTCGGGCGGCGACGAGCTGGAGGTGCGGACGGTCTCCTTTTCCGGTGAGCCGGCGGTCACGGGAGCAAGCGGGTGACCGAGATCGACGTGCGCCAGAAGGTCCTGGCCGCCAACTCCGCGGCGGCGCAGGGATTGCGCGAGGCGTTCGCCGCCTCCGCGACACTCGTCGTCAACCTGATCTCCTCGCCCGGTTCCGGCAAGACGACGCTCCTCGAGGCGACGGCTCGGGCCCTCAGGGAGCGACTGCGCCTGGGAGCCCTCGACGGAGACATCGCCACCGAGCGCGACGCCCTGCGCCTCGAGAACGCGGGAATTCCGGCGCACCAGATCCTGACCGGCGGCGCGTGCCACCTGGACGCAAGGCAGGTCGAGAAGGCTCTCGGGCAGGAGGCGCGGCTCGCCGGCCTCGACGTCCTCTTCATCGAGAACGTCGGCAACCTGATCTGCCCGACCTCCTACGATCTCGGAGAGGACTTCAAGGTCGCGCTCCTCTCCGTCGTCGAGGGGGACGACAAGCCGTTCAAGTATCCCGCGATCTTCTCGCGCGCCGCGGTCACGGTGATTACGAAGGCCGACCTGCTGCCTCACGTGGACTTCGACCTCGAGGCGGTCCGGCGGCAGGTCTCGACGCTCAATCCGGAGGGACGCTGGCTCGTCACGTCCGCGCGCACCGGCGCCGGAATGGAGGCGTGGTTCGCGCTTCTGGCGGAGGAGCTGTCCGGCAAGCGGTCGCGCCGGCGCGCGGCCTCGGCCGGCTAGCTGACTGTAAGGACGCGGAAAAACCGCCCCGGAGCGCGCCCCGATCCGCAGGCTCCAAATTGATGCATCTGCACCAAGTCGGGCGTCTCCGGCGGCGCCTAAGTTCATGGCCAACGTGAACGACGCCGGTCGGCGAATCGAGATCCGCGGGACGGTCCAGGGAGTCGGGTTCCGGCCCTGGATCTGGCGTCTCGCACGCGATTATGGCATCGGCGGACGAGTCTCCAACGATTCGCGGGGCGTGACGATCGAGGCGTTCGGGGGAGAGGAGGCCCTCGACAATTTCCTTCGAGAGATCCGGGTCTCCCCTCCTCCCGCGGCCGAGATCCGCGAGCTCGTGTGCCATCCGATCCCGCCCGAAGCTTCGCGCGGGTTCGTCATCGAGGTCAGCCGCCAGGCCGAAGATCTGCAGGTCTCGATCCCTCCGGACCTCGCGACCTGCGACAGGTGCCTGGCCGAGATCTTCGATCCGGGCAACCGCCGCTACCGCTATCCCTTCACCAACTGCACCGACTGCGGCCCCCGCTTCACGATCGCGCGCGAGGTCCCTTACGATCGTCCGGCGACGACGATGGCCCCGTTTGCCATGTGCGCGCTCTGCAAGGCGGAGTACGACGATCCCGCCGACCGCCGCTTCCACGCCCAGCCCAACGCCTGCCCCGCATGCGGGCCGCGCCTGCGGGCCGTCTCCGCGACGGGCGAGCCGGTCCTCTGGGCGGACCCGATTCGCGGAGCGGCCCTCGCTCTCCGCGCGGACCTGATCGTCGCCGTCAAGGGCCTGGGAGGATTCCATCTGGCCTGCGACGCGACTTCCGCAACGGCGGTCGAGCGCCTGCGCCGCCGCAAGCGCCGGGACGAGAAGCCCTTCGCCGTCATGGTGCGCGGGATCGAAGAGGCCGAGACACTCGCGATCCTCTCCGCGGAGGAGCGCAGGCTCCTCCTCTCCACAGAGCGCCCGATCGTCCTCGTGCCACGCCGCGAGGCCCCGGGCCATCTGGCGCCGGAGGTTTCTCCCGACGGGAACCCGCTCGTCGGCCTGCTGCTCGCGTACACGCCGCTCCACCATCTTCTCCTCTCCGACGCCGGGCGGCCTCTCGTCATGACGTCGGCGAACCTGTCGGAGGAGCCGATCGCCTGCGCCAACGACGAGGCCGTCGCACGGCTGGCCGGGATCGCCGACGGTTTCCTCCTCCACGACCGGCAGATCGAGTCGCGTTGCGACGATTCCGTCGCCCGAGTCATCGCGGGAGGTCCCGTCCTTCTCCGCCGCTCGCGCGGCTGGGTGCCGAAGTCGATCGCCGTGCGGACTCCATTTCCCGAGCCGGTCCTCGCCTGCGGCGGGCATCTGAAGAACACCTTCTGTATCGGGCTCGACTCCGCCGCATATCTCGGACCGCACATCGGCGACCTGGAGAACCTGGAGACGCTCGCCGTCTTCGAGGAGGCGGTCGCGCGGATGGAACGCTTCCTGCGCGTGAATCCGCAGATCATCGCCCACGACCTCCATCCCCAGTACGTTTCGTCCGTCTACGCGAGGCATTCGCGGACGGGCCGGAAGATCGCCGTGCAGCATCACCACGCCCATGTCGCGAGCGCGATGGCGGAGCACTCTGTCGACGGCCCGGTCATCGGCGTCGCCTTCGACGGGACTGGCTACGGGACCGACGGCACCGCGTGGGGCGGTGAGGTCCTCCTCAGCCGCCTCGAGGAGTACGAACGCCTGGCCACGTTCAGGCCCATCGCGCTCGCCGGCGGCGATACCGCCATCCGCGAGCCGTGGAGGATCGCGCTCGCTCTCCTCGAGGACTCATTTCCGGAAGGCCCGCCGCTCGATCGTTTCCCTCTCTTCGCCGGCGTGGACGAACAGGCGCTCGACGTCGCGCGGCAGATGCTCCGGAGCCGTTTCCAGGTCTCCCCGGCGCGCGGCGTCGGGCGTTATTTCGACGGGTTCGGAGCGCTGTTTCTCTCGCGGCCCTTCTCGCGCCACGAAGGCCAGGTCGCCTTCGCATGGAACCTGGCGGCCGACGCCGCCGAGACGGGGTCGTATCCCTTCGCGGTGGATCCGGCGCCTCCGACGCCGGAGCTGGACCTGCGGCCGGCGTTGCGGGCAGCCGTGGCGGACTCCTTCTCGGGAGCCTCCGCGGGGGCAATCTCGGGCCGCTTCCACAACACCGTGGCGAAGGCGACCGGCGCACTCGTCCGCCGGGCCGCCGAGCGGTGCGGCCGCCTACCGGTCGTGCTCACGGGCGGCTGTTTCCAGAACGCGCTGATGGCCGAGCGAATCCTGAGCGAGCTCCGAGACCTGCGCGTCTTCCTTCACCGGCGCGTGCCTCCCGGCGACGGCGGTCTCGCGCTCGGCCAGGCCGTGGTCGCGGGGGCGCTCGCCGGATCAGGCGGTCTCTGATGTGCCTGGGAGTTCCCGGCAGAGTCGTCTCGGTCCGGGAGGGTTTCGCCCTCGTGGACTTCTTCGGAGTGCGTCGCGAGGTCTCCCTCGACATCGTCGACGAGCCCGTCGCGCCGGGCGACTACATCCTGAACCACGTCGGCTTCGCGATCCGGCGCATCCCGCAGGAGGACATCGGCGAGACGCTGGCGCTCTACGAGACGCTTCTCGCGCAGTCGCCGGAAGACGATCTCATGGCCGCCGACGTGCGGGGCGAGATCGCGGGGACTCGGAGCGGCGATGGATAGCCTGTCCCTGGACGCGGCAAGGGAAACGCGGCTCACCGCCGCGATCCGCCAGCTGAAGTTTCGCGACCCGGCCCTGGCGCGCCGCCTCGCGGAGACGATCGCCCGCGTCACCGCGGAGATCGGACGCTCCCCCGTCTCGGTCATGCACGTCTGCGGCAGCCACGAGCAGGCGATCGCGAAGTTCGGCCTGCGCGCGACCTTCCCCAAGGACCTGAACGTGATCATGGGCCCCGGCTGCCCCGTCTGCATCACCGACCTGCCCGAGGTGGACGAGGGCGTGGCGCTGGCGCGGCAGGGTCACGTCATCGCCTCCTACGGCGACATGCTCAAGGTGCGCGGGACCGTCCACTCCCTCTCCGACGTCCAGGCGGAAGGCGCGGCGATCGAGGTCGTCTACAGCGCGACGCAGGCCGTCGAGCTCGCCCGCCGGACCGACCGCGAAGTCGTCTTCTTCGCGACCGGCTTCGAAACGACCGCCGTCGCGACCGCCGCCGTGGTCCGGTCCGGTCCTCCCAAGAATTTCTCGGTCCTCTCCGCGCACAAGTACATCCCGCCGGTCATGGAAATCGTGGCGGAGATGCCGGAGACCCGCGTCGAAGGCTTCCTTGCCGCCGGACACGCGGCGACGATCACGGGATGGGGGATCTTCGAGCCCTTCGTCGAGCGGCACGGCATCCCGGTGGTCGTCGCGGGCTTCGAGCCGCTGGACATTCTCGCGGGGCTCGCCCGCTTGGTCGAGCTCGTGCGCGACGGAAAGCCCGCCGTCGTCAACATGTTCCCGCGCTGCGTCACGAAACAGGGCAACCAGCGCGCGCAGGAGGAGCTCTGGAGCGTCTTCCGGCCCGTCGGTGGCCGCTGGCGCGGCATCGCCCACATTCCCAACGGGAACATGCGACTGCGGGAGGAGTGGGCGCATCTGGACGCGCGCCGGCGTTTCGTAATCGACCTCGCCGCGCTCTGGGACGCCGCGCCGCCCACGCTCGTCGCCGATTGCATCTGCGGCGACATCATGTCCGGGATCTCTTCTCCTGCCGACTGCAAGCTCTTCGGCAGGGAGTGCGTGCCCGACACCCCCGTGGGCGCCTGCATGGTCTCGTCGGAAGGGAGCTGCAAGATCTGGCACCAGTACGGCGGCCACCCGGACCTGGGAGCGTCATGAAGACGGAAATCGCCCTTCTCGAGCAGCGCATCACGCTCAAGCAGGGGGCAGGCGGCCGCGCCATGCGAGCCCTGATCGAAGACGTCTTTCTCCAGGACGCGCCGGACGTCTCCCCCTCCGAGGTCGGGCCGCGGGCTATGGACGACGGCGCGGCCCTGTGGATCGGGGACCGCTGGCTCGTTGTGACGACCGACTCCCACGTCGTGCATCCGATCTTCTTTCCCGGCGGAGACATCGGCCGGCTCTCCGTCTGCGGCACGGTCAACGACCTCGCCATGATGGGAGCGACCGAGGTCCTCGCCCTGACCTGCGGCGCGATCCTGGAGGAGGGATTCCCGCGCGCGGATCTCGAGCGCGTGCAGGCCTCGATGGCCGCCGCCTGCCGCGAGGCCGGCGCGCGGATCATGACGGGAGACACCAAGGTGATGGGCCGAGGAGAGATCGACGGAGTCGTGCTCAACACGACGGGCGTCGCGGTGACCGCCCGCATCGTCCGCGACCGGGGCCTGAGACCGGGCGACCGCATCCTCGTGACCGGCTCCGTCGGCGATCACGGCCTGGCCATCATGGCGGCGCGCCACGCCCTGAAACTCGAGGGAGACCTGCGATCCGACGTGGCCCCGATCAACGGATTGATTCGCGCCGCCCTCGAAGCCGGCGGCCCGGCCGTCGTCGCCATGAAGGACCCGACGCGCGGCGGGCTCTCCTCCGCTCTCCACGAGATGGCGGGAAAGAGCGGCGTCGGCATTCTTCTCGAGGAGACGAAGGTCCCCGTCACGGATGCCGTTCGAGCCGCGGGAGAACTCCTCGGCATCGACCCGTTGAACGTCGCCAACGAAGGCAAGGCGGTCCTCGGCGTCTCGCCGGAAGCGGCGGGGCCGGTGCTCGAGGCGTTGCGCGGCCACCCCCTGGGATGCGACGCGGCCGTCATCGGGAGGTGCGTGGCCGAGCGTCCCGGGAACGTGATCCTCGACACCGGCTTCGGCCGGCGCCTGCTGGCCGAGCCCGAGGGCGAGCCTCTCCCGAGAATATGCTGAAAGAAGCTCCCGACATCCCCGGGACGCGGGCGACGCACATCCGCGTCGAGCGGAACGGCGCAGTCGGCATCCTGACGATCGACCGCCGCGAGCGTTTCAATTCCCTCGACGTCGCCACGGAGCGGGACTTCCGCAAGGCCGGGCTGCAGCTCGCACGCGACCAGAGAGTGCGCGCCGTCATTCTGCGCGGCGAGGGCGGCGTCTTCTGCAGCGGCGCCGACCTGAAGTACATCCGTGCCGGAGGGGACGGCGCGGACCTCGGTTACCTCCAGGCCAGCCGCCCGTCGCCCGGCGGATACGGCGAGGTCTTCAAGCAGATCCTCGAGTACATCCACTCGACGATCTCCGAGATCAAGCGCGCGCCCAAGCCCTTCCTGGCCTGCGTGGACGGCGTCGCGGCGGCCGGCGGTTTCGGGATCGCGATGGCGTGCGATCTCGTCTACGCTTCGGACAGGGCCTCCTTCGAGTGGGCCTACGGCAAGACGGGTCTGACCGGGGCGGAGAGCTCCACGTTCTTCCTGCCGCGCCTGCTCGGCCTGCGGCGCGCGATGGAGCTCGTCCTGGTCAACCCCCGGCTGACCGCGGCCCGCGCCCTCGAGATGGGGCTCATCAACGCGGTCTTTCCCGCCGAGTCGCTGGACAGGGAGGTCCTCGCGATCGCGAGGCGCATCGCCGCTGGTCCCGCGGAGGCCCTCGCCATCGCAAGGAGCCTGGTCAACCAGGCCGCCGGCGTGGACCGCCTGGATCACCACCTCGACCGCGAGCTGGGAGAGCTGGCGAGGATCGCGGACGGAGCCGACTTTTCAGAGGGACTGGAGGCCTTCTTCGAGCGCCGCCCCGCGCGGTTCGAGGAGCCGCGACGCGATGAATGACGGGCTCCTGGCCGCCCTGGCGGCCGCCGCCGTGACCGTCGGCGGCCTTCACACGCTCGCGCCCGACCACTGGGTCCCCTTCGCCGCCCTCTCCCGGGCGCGGCGATGGTCTCTCGGCCGGACGCTCTCCTTGACCCTCCTTTGCGGCTTCGGGCATGTCACGGTCTCCGCGCTCCTCGGGCTCTCCGGCCTTCTCTTCGGACTGCGGATGGTCGAGGCCTTCGGCCGGCGAATGGAGAGCCTGGCGGGCTTGCTCCTCGTCGGGTTCGGGATCGTCTACGGGCTCTGGGGGCTGCGCCGCGCGGCCGGCCGGCGGCTCCATGGCCATGCGCACTCCCACTACGACCACGTCCACGACTCCGAGCGGACGACGGCCTGGACGCTCTTCCTCCTCTTCTCGGCCGATCCGTGCGTGGCGGTCATTCCTCTTCTCTTCGCCGCGGCGCCGCTCGGCGCCGTCCCGACGGCGGGGATCGTCGTCCTTTACGAGGTGGCGACACTCGCGACGATGGCCGTGCTCGTGACGGCGGCGCGGGCCGGTGTCCGGCGAGTCCGCCTCCACTGGCTCGACCTCTACGGCGACACGGCCGCCGGTGCCGTCATCGCCGCTGTCGGCGTCGCCGTCCTGGGCCTCGGCTGGTGAGCCGGCGAGCCCACGCGATTCGCGCCGGCGCAGGAGTGATCAGGGCGTCGTGTGGTAGATTTTTGGCTTCAATAGCATCACTGATGCAGTCACATCACGGCGAAGGCTCTCCGGGAGAATAGCTTCGCGCCGGGAAATGGTGAGGGAATCTTGCACGTAGCGGCGAGCGAGCCGGGCCAGAGCCGGCGGCGATGGATCTCCTACCTGCTGGGGACAAGCTTCGTCGCTACGGCGCTCTCTTTTCTCTACCCGATCGTGCGTTACCTCGTGCCGCCGGAAGCGTCCGAGCCATCGCTCACGGAGTTCGAGCTGGACGTCAAGGCGTCCGACATCGCTCCCAACTCGGGCCGGATCGTTCCGCTGGGGGGCAAGCCCGTCCTCCTCTTCCGGACGGCCTCCGGCGAGCTGAAGGCCCTGACGGCCAAGTGCACCCACCTCGATTGCACGGTCCAGTACCGCGCCGAGCGCTCGGACATCTGGTGCGCCTGCCACAACGGCACCTATGACACGAAGGGCATGAACGTGTCGGGTCCCCCGCCGCGGCCGTTGACGCCGCTCGAAGTCTTGACGCGCGGAGAGAAGATTGTCCTCAAGCGCGTCTGAAGCGCCCGGGATGGTCGCGCGACTCAAGAGCTGGGCCGAGGAGCGCCTCGGCTGGGACGACCTTGCCCACCTGGCGCAGAAAAAAGAAGTCCCGATCCACCGGTGGACGATCTTCTACTACCTGGGCGGCATGGCGCTCTTCCTCTTCGCCGTGCAGGTCGCCACGGGTATCCTTCTCCTCCTCTACTACCGGCCGAGCTCCGCGGAGGCCTTCGAGAGCGTCCAGTTCATGATGGCGGACGTCCCATTCGGATGGCTCATCCGCTCGATCCATTCCTGGGGAGCGAACCTCTTCGTGGGAGTCGTGTTCCTCCACATGATCACGGTCTTCTTCCTGAAGGCCTACCGCCCGCCCCGCGAGGCGACCTGGATCACGGGGGCCGTGCTTCTCTTCCTGGCGATGGGATTCGGCTTCTCCGGTTACCTGCTTCCCTGGAACACCCTCGCCTACTTCGCGACGAAGGTGGGGACCGACGTGCCGGCGCAGATCCCCGGCATCGGTCACCTGCTCTCTCGAATCCTGAGGGGCGGCTCCGACGTCACCGGCGCGACCCTGTCGCGCTTCTACGGAATCCATGTCGCGATCCTCCCCGCGATCACGACGGTGCTCCTGGGCATCCACCTCTATCTCGTCCAGCGCCACGGCATGAGCGTGCCTCCCGCGGTCGAGCGGGAGGGGAAGCCGAAGACGATGCGCTTCCTCCCCGACTTTCTCCTTCGCGACATGGTCGGCTGGCTCATCGCCGTCGCGCTCCTCGGCGCGCTCGCGGCGTTCCTCCCGTGGGAGCTCGGCGTCAAGGCCGATCCCTTCGCCCCGGCTCCCGCGGGAATCCGCCCCGAGTGGTACTTCCTCTGGATGTTCCAGGCGCTGAAGTACATCCCCGCCAAGGTCGCCGGAATCCCCGGCGAGACCCTGGGTGTCTTCGCGATCGGCGGGCTCGCGGCCGTGATGGCGATCATCCCGCTGCTCGACCGCAAGCGCTCCCGCCTCTGGAACGTCGCCGCGATCGTCGTGTTCATCGGCGCCGTTATCCTGACGGTCCTCTCGCTCCTCCCCCAGAAAGGGACTCCGTGAGGACGGGGATCTTCGCTGCAGCGGTGTTGCTCCTGGCCACCGCCGGCATCGCGGCACCCGTCGCGACTCCTCCCGCGGGCAAGAAGGCGCCGCCGGCGGCGATCGGGTGCGTCGACTGTCACATCGCGCTGGACGACGAGCGGATCACGCCACCCGCGAAGGCCTTCGCCGACGACATCCACGCGAAGTCCGGATTCACCTGCGCCTTCTGCCACGGCGGCGACGCGAGCGCGACCGATCAGGAACTGGCCCACGACAAGAAAAAGGGCTTCATCGGGAAGCCCTCGCCCCGCGATATCCCGGGCATCTGCGCAAAGTGCCACTCCGACGCCGCCGTGATGAAGCAGTTCAACCCGTCTCTCCGCGTTGACCAGCTCTCGGAATACAAGACAAGCGGGCACGGCAAGAAGCTCGCGCAGGGAGATACGCGCGTCGCTCAGTGCGCGAGCTGCCACGGCGCTCACGGCATACAGCCGGTCAAGGACTCGCGCTCCCCCGTCTCGCCGAAGAGAATCGCGGAGACCTGCAACGGGTGCCATGGCGACAAGATCCTCATGGGCAACTACAAGCTGCCCGCGGACGTTTACGCGAAGTGGAAAAGGAGCATCCACTACCAGGTGCGTATCGAGAAGGGTGACCTCTCCGCGCCGACCTGCAACTCCTGCCACGGGAATCATGGCGCGGCGCCGCCGGAGGTCGGCTCGGTCGCCAACGTCTGCGGCACCTGCCACGCGGTGTTCGCCGAGAAGTTCAAGGTCAGCCCGCACTGGGAGCCATTCAAGGAGATGAACCTTCCCGGCTGCGTGACATGCCACGAGAACCACGAGATCGTGCGGCCGACCGAGGCTTTTTTCGCCGAAGGCGACCAGGGCAAGTGCTCGAGCTGCCACGAGCCGTCCTCGGCCGGCGGGAAAGCAGCCGCCTCGATGCGAGCCGACCTCGTCGCTCTCGCCTCCGAGATCCGTGTGGCCCGGGAGAAGCTCGACCGTGCCGCGGAGGCCGGCATGGAGGTCTCGAGGACGCGGTTCGAGCTCTCCAAGGCCGACGACGCCCTGACGACCGCGAGGACCGACGTGCACCGCTTTCAGGTCGCCGCTGTCCACAGCACCGCCTCGGCCGGTCTCGCCGTGGCCAGCTCGGCCAGGCAGGCCGCCGAACGGGCGCTCGCCGAGAGGGATTTCCGCCGCAAGGGCCTGTTTATCTCGTTGGGGCTCATCCTTCTGGCGATCGTCGCCCTGCTCCTGAAGATCCGCAGCCTTCCTGCCGGAGGGTAAAGCCCGGGGTCCAAAGGCCAGCGCGCCAGGTCCAGGGTCCAAAGTCAAAGCGAACCGTCGCGGCTGATTTGACCTAGACTCTGGGGAACGAAATTGGGAGGTGAGACCATGGCTATCAAAGTCAAGCCCATCACGCTCTGGCGGCGCGAGGTCGAGAACAAACCGGGCGCGCTCGCCGCGACACTCGAGCCGCTCGCCCGGGCAGGCGCGGATCTGCGGGTCGTCATGGGGTACCGCGAGCCCGGCGGAGAGAACCTCTCCGCCCTGGAGCTGTACCCGGTCTCGGGGAAGAAAGCGGCGGCGGCCGCGGGCGCGGCGGGACTCGCCGCTTCGGCGATCCCCACTCTGCTCGTGGAAGGGGACAACAAGCCCGGACTCGGCCACGCGATCGCTCGCGCCATCGCCGGGGCGGGAATCAATATCAACTTCGTCGTCGCCCAGACGGTCGGTCGAAGGTTCTCGGCGGTTTTCGGTTTCGAGACTCAAGCCGACGCGAGGACGGCGGCGGCGCTGATCCGGAAGGCGAAGCCGGCCGCAAAGAAGTGAGGGGCTGATACGCCGCTCGCGTTCGAAGGCACGGCGCCGAGGCCGTCCCGCGCCGCGCCGGTCTCGATCTCCGGGGCAGGGCCGGCCGGCCTCGCTGCCGCGATGACGCTCGCGCGCGCGGGAGTGCCTACGGTCGTCCACGAGTTCCGGCACGACGTGGGCGCGCGGTTCCACGGCGATTTTCAGGCAATCGAGAACTGGACGACACCCGCAGACGTGCTGGAAGAGCTCGGCGAGCTCGGGATCGAGACCCGCTTCGACCTCGTCCCCTGCCGGGAAGGGGTCTTCTACGGGCCGACGGAACACGAGTCGGTCCTGCGATCCCCCGATCCATTCTTCTATCTCGTGCGGCGAGGGCCGGAGGCGGGCACGCTCGACTCGGGAATGAAGTCCGCAGCCATCGAGTGCGGAGTGGATGTTCGTTTCGGAGAGAGAGGAGTCCCGTGCTCGGCGGCGATTCGCGCCCACGGTCCGAGGGGCTCCGACGCGGTCGCCGTCGGATACGTCTTCGACACGGACATGTCCGACGGAGTGTTCGGCGTCCTCTCCGATCGCCTGGCTCCGAAGGGTTATGCCTATCTCCTGATCCACCGCGGGCACGGCACGATCGCTGCCTGTCTCTTCGACGAATTCGAGGACGAGAAGCGCTATCTGGACCGCACGCTGGAGTTCTTCGAGCGCCGGGTCGGGCTCAGGATGCGAAGCCCTCGCCGTTTCGGAGGCACCGCGCAGTTCCGTCTGACCCGCAGCGCCTGCCGCGACGGCGTGCTGCTCGCGGGCGAGGCGGCCGGCTTCCAGGACGCGCTCTGGGGCTTCGGCATCCGCTACGCCCTCCTCTCCGGTTGCCTCGCCGCGCGCGCGCTGCTCTCCGGCGCCGATTACGACCGCCTCTGGAAGGAGCGCTTCGGGGGCCTCCAGCGGACCTCCGTCGTCAACCGGTACTTCTTCGCCAGGATGGGCCACCCCGGCTACCGGTGGCTCATGCGCGCCTTGCGGCGGGCTCCCGATCCGCGACAGTGGCTCCGCCGCTACTATGCGCCCTCCGCCTGGAAATCCCTCTGGGCCCCCATCGCCGCCCGCGCCGACGGCTGGGCGCGGTGACCGGCGTACATCAGCTCACGCCCCGTCTGCGACAAACCAAGGAATAGTGGAGCCGGCAAAAATCTTTCCCGGCGATCGGCACCTGGAGTCTGACTCCGCTACCGTAGGTCAAATTCGCCCGCCGAGCCGGCACGCAGCCAGGCTGTGGGCTCGCGCGGGCCCTGTGCTAGCATCCGGGACTACGCCGCATTCTTCAGATGCTCCAGGGCGGTCGATCCGGTCGCTGTCGCTCCGACTCATAGAGTCGCAATCATGAGCCTGCGGGCTCGGGTGCCCGAAGAGGCACTTCCGTTGCTGGCCGCGCTGGCCAACTCGCCCGATCCGGTCTTCGTCACGGACCGCCACAATCACATCGTTTTCTGGAACCGCAGCGCCGAGCGGGTCCTCGGCTACTCCGCCGAGGACATCGTGGGCTCCTCCTGCGCCGGCGCGCTCCAGGGCTGCGACGTCTACGGCAACCGGTACTGCTCGGAGAGCTGCCCGGTGACGCAGATGGCCGTTCGGAACGAGACGGTGCGGCACTTCGACTTGCGGTTTCGCTCCAAGGACCAGCGCACGGTCATGGTGGACGTGAGCATCCTGAACCTGGCCGTCCGGGCGCCGGACCACTTCCTTCTGGTGCACGTCCTGAGGCCATCGGAGAAGTCCGAGTCACCCGCCCGGCCGGCGGAAGAGCCCGTCTCTCCTCCGCGCTCCCCGTTGACGGTCGTCCGGGAATCCCCGGACGCGCGCGCCCGCAAGCTCACGAGCCGCGAAGTCGAGGTCATCGGAATGCTCGCCGCCGGACACACGACGCCTGAGATCGCCTCCCGCCTCCATATCTCGACGCTGACGGCCCGCAACCACATCCAGAACGTCCTGGAGAAGCTCGAGGTTCACTCCAAGGCCGAAGCGGTCGCGTTCGCGTTCCAGAAGCGGCTCCTGTAGAACGTCGCTCCGCGCTGGGGCGGGATCTGCGCCTTCGGCGCACCGGTGAGCGACTCGGCCGGATGCGGCCTCGATCGCTCGCCTGATCCCGCCCCAGCGCTTCGCTCCCGCGGTGCGAGGCTCCTCCTTCGATTACCTCAGGAGACTCCTCGCGCCGCGACCGGGCTGGGCGCGAAGATCGCTACGGGCCGCGAGGGGCGAAGAAGGGATTGCCTAGACAGACGGTCAGGGCGCCGCCGCGGAGGGGTGCGTGTTCACCAGGCGAAATGGTGCGCCTGCGGGATCGCGCCCGCCGGCGTCCCGCCGGAGGATCTCCCCCAACGTGACGAAAGGAGAGCTCTCCGTGAACACAATTCTTCGACGCTTCTCGCGGGCCTTTCTCTGCCTCGCCGCGGCACTCATTCTGGCGGACGCGAAGCCGGCCGCGGGAGTCCCTGCCTTCTCCCGCAAGTACCAGACGTCCTGCCAGACGTGCCACGCGATCTTCCCGAAGCTGAACCCCTTCGGGGAGGCGTTCCGCTTGAACGGATACCGCATGCCGCTCGAGACCGCGGAGCAGGTCAAGCAGAAGCCGGTCTCGCTCGGCGCGGAAGCCTATGAGCGGATGTGGCCGGAGATGGTCTGGCCGAGCGACCTGCCCGGCAACGTCCCGCTCGCGCTGAACGTCAAGATGGCGAACATCTACGCCTCCAGCGTGGACGACACCGGGCACCAGATCGTCCACAACGACTTCCAGTTTCCCCAGGAGGCAAACCTCTTCGCCGCCGGAACCCTCGGCAAGAATTTCAGTTTCTTCGGGGAGCTCACCTGGGCTGAGCGACCCGACGGAGGCAGCGACACCGAGATCGAGCACGCCCGCCTCGACGTGATCTCTCCCTTCGGACCCGAGCACCTCTTCAACTTCCGGATCGGCAAGCTCGCTCCGAACCTCTACGACGGCTTCCAGGAAATGTGGCTCATGACCGACAACGGCGTGGACACTCTTTTCACGTACAACCCGATCGGTTTCCACGGAGGTACCGGCCTCTCGGAGGAGAACGCCGGCGTCAGCCTGCCCCAGGGAGCGCGCGCCATCGAGATGTACGGTGTCGCCGCCCATCGCCTCTTCTACACGATCGGCGTCGCCACCCCTATCGGCGCCGGAGGTCCGAACGGGACCTTCGGCAGCAACAGCCAGAAGGACTTCTACGCGCGCGTGGACTACAAGATCGGAGGGATGGGACTCGACGGCGACACGACGGGCGTCCAGCTCCCTCCTGAGAACTGGCGAGAAAAATCGCTGCGCATCGGCGTCCTCGGGTACACGGGCGACGGCAAGGACGTCAATTTCGACATCACGGACGAAGAAGGCAACCCGTTCAAGATGCAGGACCGGCGCTACGACCGGATCGGCCTCTTCGCATCCTGGTACTTCGGCGACCTGAATCTCTTCGGCGTCGCGCTGCACGGGACCGACAAACTCGCGCTGCTGGACGACCAGACGCTGGCGCAGGTCGGGGAGACCAAGCGCACATACGACTCGTGGTTCGCCCAGGCGGACTACGTCATCCGTCCGCCCTTCCAGGTCTCCGTTCGCTACGAGAACCTGCGTGTCGCCGACCCGACCATCCCCTCGATCCGGACATTGAACGCCAATTTCAGCTTCCTCATCCGGGCCAACATCAAGGCGATGCTGGAGTATCACCTCGACCTGCGGGAAACACAGAACTACACGCTCGCGACCGTGCTGCGGTTCGCTCTCTAAAAGGAGTCGAAGACATGAAAAGAATCCTCTGCCTGGCTCTCTTCGTTCTGACCGCCCTTCCGGTTCTGGCGGGAGACATTCACGGGAAAGTCGCCTGCAAGGGCGTTCGGGACAGTTCCGACGCCGTCGTTTCCGTGGCGGCCATTGCGGGCAAGACGTTCCCGGCTCCGAAGGAGCACGCCAAGATCGACCAGGCGAACCTCGTCTTTCATCCGCATGTTCTCCCGGTCCTCGTCGGCACGACCGTGGACTTCCTGAATTCCGACGCCGTCCTGCACAATGTCTTCACTCCGGACGCCTGCGCTGAGAAGTTCAACCTGGGCACGTGGCCCAAGGGCCAGGTCAAGAGCTACGAATTCAAGAAGGAGTGCGCCGCGACGCTCCTCTGCAAGGTCCACCCCGAGATGGAAGCGTTTGTTGTGGCCGTCCCCACTCCGTATTTCGCGGTGACGAAGGCCGACGGCACGTACACCATTGCCGACGTACCGGACGGGACGTACACGGTCAAGGTCTGGCACCCGAAGCTCAAGGCAACGCAGAAGTCGGTGACCGTGGCGGGAGCGACCGCCGCGGACTTCGAGATCTCAAAGTAGGCAACCTTGGGCGAGTTCAACGCCGAGTGGCTCGAGCGCAACTTCCCCTGCAAGTGGGCGTGCCCTGTCCACACGGAGGCGGGCAAGTACGTCACGCTCGTCGCGGAGGGACGGTACCGCGAGGCCTACGCCGTTGCACGGCGGCCCAATCCGCTCGCATCGATCTGCGGGCGGATCTGCGCGGCGCCCTGTGAAGGCGTCTGCCGGCGCGGCGAGCTCGACGCACCGATCGCCATCCGGGCATTGAAGCGGTTCGTGACGGAGAGGTTCGGCGTCGAGAGCATGATGGACTTCTCCGTCCTGACCGAGGTCTACGGAGAGCGGCGCGGCCGCTATTCCGAGCGCGTCGCCGTGATCGGCTCCGGACCCGCCGGCCTCGCCTGCGCGCACGACCTGTCCCTCATGGGCTACTCCGTCACGATCTTCGAAGCATCGCCGGTTGCGGGAGGAATGCTCCGCCTCGGAGTCCCGGAGTACCGCCTCCCGCGCGCCCTGATCCAGCTCGAGGTCAACGCCATTCTCTCTCTGGGCGTCGAGCTGAAGGCCAACGCCCGACTCGGCCGCGACTTCACGCTGGCGGACCTGAAAGAACAGGGATTCACGGCGATCTTCCTCGGAGTCGGCGCGATGCGCAGCCGGGAACTGACGATCCCGGGAGTCGAGCTCGACGGCGTGCTGCGCGGGATCGACTACCTGCTCAACATCAACCTCGGCTACAAGGTCGAGATGGGTCAGCACGTCGTCGTCATCGGGGGCGGCAACGTGGCCCTGGACGTCGCCCGCACGGCGGCGCGCGGCGGCGAGCAGGCGAACCTCCAGCGCAATCTCTCCATCGTCCAGGCGCTCGATGTGGCCCGCAGCGCCATCCGGTTCGGCGCCCGCAAAGTGACGGTCTGTTCGCTCGAATCGGAAAGCGAGATGCCCGCCGCCCGAGAGGAGATCGAGGAGGCCGAGAAGGAAGGCATTCGCTTCCTCCACCGCGTCGGCCCCAAGCGTCTGGTAGGCGAGAAGGGGACGGTGGCCGGGATCGAGTTCCTCGACGTGTCCCGAGTCTTCGACGAAACGGGCCGCTTCTCTCCACAGTTCATCGAGGGTTCCGAGAAGATCTTCTCGACCGACACCGTCATCATCGCCATCGGGCAGACGGGCGACTTCTCGTTCCTGCGGCCCGAAGACGGAATCGAGGCGCGCGGGGGGCGCATCGTGATCGACCCTGACACGCTCGCCACGACCGCTCCGGGAGTCTGGGCCGGCGGCGACGCGGCGTTCGGGCCCCGAATCGCGATCAACGCGATTGCCGACGGAAAGAGGGGAGCCAGGTCGATCGACGAGCACTTCCGCGGCACGCGACGGCCTGAGAGAGACGTCGCTGTTGAGGTCGATCTCCACTCCCGCTACGAGCGACACCTGGATTTTGAGGGCATCCCCCGGCAGAAGCTCCCGACGCGGCCGATCTCCCGGCGCATCGGGATCGCCGAGGTCGAGGAATGCCTCGGCGAGCGGGAGGCGCGCCTGGAAGGAAAACGGTGCCTGCACTGCTGGACCAACACGATCTTCGAGCAGGACCCGCGGGCCGGGACCGAGTGCATTCTGTGCGGGGGCTGTCAGGACATCTGCCCGGAAGACTGCATCGAGATCCTGCCTGTCGCACTGGTGATCGAGCCGCCCCCCGAAGTGTGGGAGCTTGCGCCGATTCTCGAGAACGGAAAGCGCGTCGGCTCGATCTTTATCAAAGACGAGGAGACCTGCATCCGCTGCGGGCTCTGCGCGCGGCGCTGTCCGGTGGGCACGATCACCATGCAGAGCTTCCACACGAAGGAGGACGCCGTTGCCTGAAGATCCCGAGGATCTGACCGGGATTG
>DATIRW010000281.1:0-7840 GCA_035469365.1 Thermoanaerobaculia bacterium | reverse complement strand
GTCGGCGTGGCCATGGACACCGTCCAGCAGGTCGAATCGAAGCTCGTCGAGCACCACTACACGGGGTTCCTGAAGAAGAGCCGCATCCGTGGGCGGCGCGGGTAAGCCGATGCGCGTGGTTCTCCTAGGACCTCCCGGGAGCGGGAAGGGAACTCAGGCGAAGCTCCTGGCGGAGCGCCTGGGCATCCCCCAGATCTCCACGGGCGAGATGCTGCGGGCAGCCGTGCGGGAGGGAACGCCGCTCGGCCAGCGCGTGAAAGCCGTGATGGAGGCGGGGGAGCTCGTCTCGGACGACCTGATGATCGCCCTGATCCGCGAGAGAATCGCCGCCCCGGACGCCCGGGCCGGGTTCCTCCTGGACGGCTTTCCACGGACGGTGGACCAGGCCGCGGCACTGGACCGGCTCCTGGAAGGAAATGGAACGCATATTTCCGCGGTTGTGAACCTGTCGGTCCCCGACTCCGCGCTGATCGACCGGCTGGCGGGGCGGTCGGGCCAGGAGAAACGCTCCGACGACCGCCGGGAAACGGTGCTCGAGCGGCTCCGCGTCTACCACGAGAAGACCGAGCCTCTCGCCGAGTTCTACCGGGGGCGTCGATTGCTGACAGACGTGGATGGAATGGGAGAGATCGCGGAGGTCGCCGGCCGGATCGGCAACGCGCTCGAGCAGGGGCGGACCCCCGGCGGGGTCGCATGATCACCATCCGCAGCTTTGAAGAGCTCGTGAAGCTCGAGGAGGCGTCGCGCGTCGTTCTGGAGACGCTCGACGCGGTTGAAAAAGCGGTGGCTCCCGGAGTCACGACCGAGGAGCTGGACCGGATCGCCGAGGCGGAGATCCGCCGGCAGGGCGCCCGGCCGGCGTTCGTGGGGTACAGGGGATACCCGAAGACCCTCTGCACGTCCATCAACGACGAGGTCGTACACGGCATCCCGGGGAAACGGTCTTTGAAAGAAGGAGACATCGTCGGCGTCGATTGCGGCGCGGTGGTGGACGGCTACTACGGCGACGCCGCCCGGACGATCCCGGTCGGCAGGATCACCTCGGAACGCGCCCGGCTGCTCGAGACGACCCGCAGGGCTCTCGAGGCGGGTATCGCCGCCGCGCAGCCGGGCAACCGGGTCTCCGACATCGGTGCGGCGGTGGAATCCCTGGCCCTTGCCAGCGGCTACGGCGTCGTGCGCGACTTCGTCGGCCATGGCGTCGGGACGGCCCTCCACGAGGAGCCCCAGATTCCCAACTACGGCCCGGGAGGACGGGGAGGAATCCTGAAGAGCGGCATGGTCATCGCGATCGAGCCCATGTTCAACCTGGGCGGGGCGGAGGTGACGGTGGACGGCGACGGCTGGACGGTTCGGACCCGGGACCGCAGCGCGTCGGCGCATTTCGAGTACACCGTCACGATCGAGCCGCAGGGGGCGGTCATTCTGGGGCTCGGGCGGCTTCAGAGGGGGATGGGGCTGATGGAGGCTGGGCCGATAAAGGCGGGGGAGATCCCCGCGCTCCCCGCCCCCGCACGCCCCGCTGTCGCCTCCGCGGGCCGCGCCGAGGCGGTCGGAGAGTAGGCGCGGTGTCTGGTGTCTAAGGAAGAGGCGATCGAAGTCATGGCCACGGTCGTGGAGCCGTTGCCCAACGCGATGTTCAAGGTGGAGCTGGAGAACAAGCATCAGGTCCTGGCGCACATCTCGGGGAAGATGCGGAAGAACTTCATCCGGATCCTCCCCGGAGACAAGGTGCTCGTCGAGTTGTCGCCGTACGACCTGACGCGGGGGCGGATCATTTACCGGTACAAGTAGGAGCGAAATCGTGAAAGTCAGAGCTTCGGTCAAGAAAATCTGCGTCAAGTGCAAGATCGTGCACCGCAGGGGGGTCGTCCGGGTGATCTGCCCGATCCCCAAGCACAAGCAGAGGCAAGGGTGAAGAGCTGGGAGCTGAAAGCGAAGAGGAACTAAGTTATGGCACGCATTGCTGGAGTGGATCTGCCGCTCAACAAGAGGGTGGAGATCGGCCTCACCTACATTTACGGGATCGGTCGGCCCAAGTCGAACTTCATCCTCGAGAAGGCGGACGTGCGGCCCGACACGCGGGTCAAGGACCTGTCCGAGGAAGAGGTCGTGCGGATCCGCAAGGTCATCACCGACGACGTGAAAGTCGAAGGGGATCTCCGCAAGGACACCTCGATGGACATCAAGCGCCTGATGGACATCGGGTGCTACCGGGGGATGAGGCATCGCCGCAATCTGCCCGTGCGGGGCCAGCGCACGCACACCAATGCCCGCACACGCAAGGGGCCACGCAAGCAGACGATTGCCGGCAAGAAGAAGGCCACGAAGAAGTGAGAAGGAACCGGGTGAGGAAGAATCGGGTGATCGGGTAATTTGTAATCGGGTGATTTGAGAACGAGATCACCCGATCACCTGATCGCACGATCACCCGATTGCACTGAGAGGAAGAAATGGCTGAAGCCACTCCAACGACAGCGACGCCGGAAAAACCCGTCAAGGGCAAGGGGAAGCGCCCGCGCGCGGTCAAGAAGGAAAAGAAGAACATCCCGCACGCGATCGCCACGGTGCAGGCCTCCTTCAACAACACGGTCATCACGGTGGCGGACCAGGAGGGAGGCGTGCTGGCGTGGTCGTCGGCCGGCCGGATCGGTTTCAAGGGCTCCCGCAAGGGAACCCCTTTCGCGGCCCAGCTCGCCGCGGCCAACTGCGCCGAGGGCGCCAAGGAGCATGGCGTGCGGTCCGTGGACGTTCGCGTGACGGGCCCCGGGGCCGGTCGGGAGTCGGCCATCCGGGCGCTCCAGGCCAACGGACTGGACATCAAGTCCATCAAGGACACGACGCCGATCCCGCACAACGGGTGTAGGCCTCGGAAGCGGAGGAGAGTGTGAAGCGATTTGTTGTCTGTGATTTGTGAATCAACGGGAGCTGAGAGCTGACAGCTGAGAGCCAGCTTCACCGTCTGTAAACCGGCTCACAGGACCCGGCCGGGAGGAAGGACGTAAACAAACGAGGGACCTGGGGAGAACTGAAATTGGCTCGATACACCGAATCAGTTTGCCGGCTGTGCCGGCGCGAGGGGATGAAGCTGTTCCTGAAGGGGGACCGCTGCTTCAAGGACAAGTGCGCCATCGAGCGGCGCAACTATCCGCCGGGGCAGCACGGCCGCCGGCGCAGCAAGCTCCTGGGCTACGGAATCCAGCTCCGGGAGAAGCAGAAGGTCAAGCGGATCTACGGGCTCCTCGAGGGGCAATTCCGGCTCACCTTCGCGCGCGCCGAGCGCCGCAAGGGGATCACGGGAGCGAACCTGCTCGAGGAACTCGAGAGGCGCCTGGACAACGTCGTCTACGCCCTCGGGTTCGCGGCGTCGCGGGCGCAGTCGCGCCAGCTCGTCCGCCACGGCCACGTGACGGTCAACGCCCGGAAGGTCACGATCCCATCGTACCGGGTCAGCAAGGGCCAGGTGGTCGCGATCAAGGAGAAGAGCCGGGTCAACGAGCAGATCAAGGCCTCGGTCGAGACCGCGCGAGCGCGCGGCGTCCCGGGCTGGCTCGATCTCTCTCCCGAGACGTTCTCGGGGACGGTCGTGGAGCTGCCCAAGCGCGAGGACATCAAGCTTCCGATCCAGGAGCAACTGATCGTCGAGCTCTATTCGAAGTAACAAATCGTCCGGCAAGGACGGAGGAAGAAGAACCATGACACTCTGGAAAGGATTTCAGAAGCCGAAGCGGCTCGAGGTCGAGAACGAAACGCTGTCGGCGACGTACGGCAAGTTTTACGCCCAGCCATTCGAGCGCGGTTTTGGGACCACGGTCGGCAACGCCCTGCGGCGCGTGCTGCTCTCCTCGATCGAAGGAGCCGCGATCACCGCGGTCAAGATCGAAGGGGTCCTGCACGAGTTCTCCTCGCTGCCGGGCGTCGTCGAGGACGTGACCGACATTATCCTGAATCTCAAGCAGATCCCGATCAAGATGCACACGACCGAGGAGAAGATCCTGACGCTCGACGTGGAGCGCAAGGGAAAGGTGACGGCGGCGGATCTGCAGGGGGACTCTTCGATCGAGATCCTGGAACCGGAAGCGCCGATCGCGACGCTGTCGGAGAACGGCAAGCTCCAGATGGAGATGAGGGTCTCGATCGGGCGCGGCTACGTTTCGGCGGACAAGAACTTCGACGAGGACATGGGCATCGGCTACATCCCGATCGACTCGGTCCACTCGCCGGTGCGCCGCTGCAACTACCACGTCGAAGCGGCCCGCATCGGCCAGGCGACCGACTATGACCGCCTGGTGCTGGAGGTCTGGACGAACGGCACCGTCTCGCCCGTGGACGCCGTGGGACTCGCGGCCACTCTCCTGCGCGACCACCTGACGATCTTCGTCAACGCCGAGCACGAGACGGCTCTCGAGGGTAATGCCGAGGGAGAGCTGCCGGAGAATCTGGCGGAGTACCTGAACCGCAGCGTGGACGAGCTGGAGCTCTCCGTGCGGAGCGCCAACTGCCTGAAGAACGCGGGCATCCGGACGATCCGGGACCTCGTGCGGAGGAGCGAACGCGACATGCTCGAGACGAAGAACTTCGGTCGCAAGTCCTTGAACGAGATCCGGGACATCCTGCGGCCAATGGGACTGTCGCTCGGCATGCAGCTCGAGCCGGCCGAGACCAGAAGCGAGTAGCACGGCCATGATGCACAACCGAGCCGGGCGGAAGCTCCGGCGAACGACGTCCCACCGCCTGGCCATGTTTTCCAACCAGCTCGCGTCGCTGATGACGCACGAGCGCATCCAGACGACGCTGACCAAGGCCAAGGAGCTGCGGCCGCTCGCGGAGCGCCTGATCACCGCCGCCAAGAACGACGGCGTGGCCGCCCGCCGGAGGGTGGCGCAGTGGATTCCGGATCGGACCACGGTCAAGAAGGTCTTCGAGAAGATCGCCCCGCGGTTCGTGGACCGCCCGGGGGGATACACGCGGATCCTCCGGCTGGGGGCTCGCGCCGGAGACAGCGCGGAGGCGGCCATTCTCGAGTTCGTGGATTACCGCTTCGAGCCCAGGGAAAAAGCGCCGAAGAAGGAGTCGCTTTCCGACCGCGCCCGGCGAGCCTCCGGCGGGCGGGTCGAAACCGTCCGCAAGCAGAAGCCCGAGGCGCCCGAGGGAGCCGAAGAGAAGGCGGAGGCCGCGCCGAAGCCATTGAAGGCCGGGAGGGCGCCGAGGGCCGGAAAGGCCGCGAAACCTTCCAAGCAGGCGCCCGCGAAGGGCCCGAGCCGAACGGGCCCATCCAAGCGCGGCGCCTAGCCGCGACGGGGAGACCGGGGGACGGGGTGACGGGGAGAAGACTCACCCGGTCTCCCGGTCACCCGGTCTCCCCGTCCCGCTCGCCAGATCCCACAGTCGCCCGGCGCTGGGCCGTCGCGTGGGGCATCGTCCTCCTCACGCTGACTTCCTGGCCGAGCCCTCCGCGCGTGCCGATCGTTTCCGGCATACCGAACTTCGACAAGCTCGTCCACTTCACGCTCTACGCGGTGGAGTCCTGGCTGCTCTACCGCTCGGTGAGATGGCCCGGGCGGCCACGTTTCTCGGCGGCGCGGGCTCTGGCAATCGTGGGCGCGATGGCGGTCTGGGGCGTCGCCGATGAGACGCACCAGACGTGGATCCCGCGGCGATCGATGGAGGGAGCGGACGTCCTGGCCGATGTGGGGGGGGCGGGGGTCGGGGCGGTTGTCGCGTCCTGGGTGTCCCGATGGGATCGCCGGTCAGGGTCTGGAGCAGATCCCTCGCTTCGCCCGGGGTGACCCGGCGCGCGGCATCACGCGCCGAGTCACTTCTTGAAGAAGCCGCTTTGAGCGACCTTGGAGCCTTCGGCAGTCAGCACCCGCTGATTCAGCTCCTTGATCCGCTCGTTCAACTGGCTGATCTTGTTCTGGTAATCCCGCGACACTCTCTCGTTCTCGGACTTGAGCCGGGAGATCTCCTCCTCGAGCCCGGCGATCGTCTGGCCGCGCCCCTCATCGTGCTGTTGCGCGTCGCTCAATTGCTCGGCGAACCGGGCGATCTCGGCGTCCTTCTCCGCGAGCCGGAGCTTCCACTTCTCCTCCTGCTCCTCGTAGAGATGTTTGACGTCCAGGAGCTGGACGATCGCCGAAAAATCGTTGTCCGACGGCATAGGGCCTCCTCGTTGGGAATCCTCGATCTGAGGAAAGAGCTTGCGCAGCTTCAGCGACAGGTCTTCCGGGTCGGTGGAGAGCTCCATCGCCCGTTTGTAGGTGATCTTCCCGTTGACAAGCAGCGCCAGGAGCGACTGGTTCATGGACTGCATGCGGTAATAGGCCACCGAGGATTCGATCTCCGGGAGGATCTCCTTCGTCTCACCGGCTTCGATGTGCCTGGCGATCTTCGGAGAGTTGAGCATGATCTCGCAGACCGGCGTCAAGCCTGACCCGTCGGACTTCTCGATCAGCTTCATCGAGACGATGGCTTTGAGGACCAGCCCGAGCTGCGATCGCAGCTGTTGCTGCTGGCTCGCGGGGCACGTGTCGATGATCCGATCGATGGACTGGCCCGCGCTGTTGGTGTGCAGCGTCGAGAAGACGAGGTGGCCGGTCTCCGCGGCGGTGACCGCGGTCTGAATGGTCTGCCAGTCGCGCATCTCGCCCACCATGATCACGTCCGGGTCCTGGCGCATGAGGTTCTTCAAGGCCTCGGGAAAGCTCGGCGTGTCCGTGCCGACTTCGCGCTGCGAGACCGCGGCCTTGCCGGCGGGGAAGAGGTACTCGATCGGATCCTCGATCGTCACGATGTGGACCGGGCGGGTATCGACCACCGCCTGGATGATCGCCGCCAGCGTCGTCGACTTTCCCGAGCCGGTCGGCCCGGTGATGAGCACGAGCCCCGCCGGGAGGCGGGAGAAGGTATCGATGATTTCGGGCAGGCCGAGCTCGCTCGTCCGCCGGATGTTAAACGGAATCCGCCGGAAGGCGGCCGCGAGCGCCCCGCGCTGCCTGTAGAGGTTCACGCGGAAACGGGCGACGCCCGGCAGACCATAACCGAGGTCCACGGACTGGTTCTGCTCGAGCCGTTGCTTCTGGGCGGGTGTCAGAATCTCGAGCAGCATCCGCTCCAATTCCACGGCTTGGAGCGCCTCGGTGTTGATCGGAATCAACCGTCCCTTGATCCGCAGGAGGGGAGGGCGCATGGGCTTCAAGTGGAGGTCCGAAGCCTCCTTCTTCGTCGCGAACGTGAGCAGGTCGGTGAGGGTCAAGCGGATTGAATTATAGCCGTGGAGGCCCCCCGGAAGTGGGACGCGAGCCAGGAGCGGGCCTCCCGGCGCGTCCGCACGGTCCCGCTCAGGATCTCGACTCGCAGATCGGCGAGCAGATTCCCGACGTCGGGACCGGGCGAGATCCGCAGCCATTCGAGGACGTTGGTGCCGGAAACCTCGGGCCCGCGCGGCCGGGCTCGCGCAACGCGCCGGGAGAGAGCCCGTGCGCGCGGCCGGGACGCCGGGTGAAGGAGGAGCAGGAGCACCAGAGCCTCGGCGGCAAAGGGACCGGCGTCGCGGACCCAGGACCACTGGCCGCGCGGCGAGCCTGCGGCCCGCGCGCCGGACGCGAGCGTGAGCAGAGTCGCGACGTCGCCGGCCTCGGAGCGCCCGTAGCGTCGGGCGGCGAGCCAGGCGGCCGCCGCGCCAGGCATGAGTCGGAGTTGCGCGCACATCAGAGCGAGGCGCAGCCGGCGGCGGCTCTCCGGCGACCTGCGCCGGAGGGCCGGCGCGTCGAAAAGAGCGGCCGCGCGGCCGAGTCTCCGCGCCTGCAAGCGACCGACGCGCAACGCCGGGCCGACAAGA
>DATIRW010000280.1:0-3681 GCA_035469365.1 Thermoanaerobaculia bacterium | reverse complement strand
CAACTGGCGGCGCTCGGCGACGTGCGGACGCCCAGCGTGGCCGATCTGTTCGTCGCCATCTTGAGCAGCCGCACGGGGCGGACACAAGGAGCGACCCAGTGAACAGTCCATCGAATGTGATCGCGGAATCGGCGTCGCTGTCGGAGGTAGCGCCGGTGGAGATCTCGCCGGCGCGCCGCCGGTACTGGGCGGTGCGGCGCGAGCTCTGGGAGAACCGTTCCATCTACCTTGCGCCGCTGGCGGTCGCCGCCGTCTTCCTGGTCGGCTTCTTCATCGGGCTCATCCGCCTGCCGGACCGGATGCGTGCCGCCCAGGCTCTTTCCGTGATGCAGCAGCGTGAAGCGATCCAGCAACCGTATTTGATCGCCGCCCTCATGCTCATGGCCGCCCAGCTCCTCGTCGCGCTGGTCTACTGTCTCGATGCGTTCTACGGGGAGCGCCGCGATCGCAGCATTCTCTTCTGGAAATCGTTGCCGGTCTCCGATCTCACGACGGTACTCGCCAAGGCGAGCATTCCCATCCTGGTGATTCCGCTGGTGACGTTCGCGGTCACCGCGGCGACCCAGTGGATCATGCTGCTGGCGAGCAGCGCCGTACTCGCGGGCAGCGGCATGAGCCCCGCGACGTTGTGGGCGCACGTTGCGTTTTTCGAGACGGCCCTGGTCAATTTCGGCCACCTCGTGGTGTACCACGGCATCTGGTACGCGCCGTTCTACGGGTGGCTGCTGATGGTGTCGGCCTGGGCGAACCGCGCCCCGTTTCTCTGGGCCTTGCTCCCGCCCATCGCGATCGGATTCGTCGAAAGGATTGCTTTCAACAGCTCACATTTCGCCGCGATGCTTCGGTACCGCTTCGGGGCCGAACCGGGCTCCATGACGCCGGGACGCCGGATGTCGATGGACATGCTGGGACCACACTCCCCGGTTGAATACCTGACCCGCCCGGGCCTGTGGATCGGCCTGGCTCTTACCGCCGTGTTCCTGTTCGCGGCGGTCCGGCTGCGGCGCTATCGCGGACCGATCTGATCGCGAGTGGATGCAGAGCGCGTTACGGGCGACGCCTCGCGGCGGTGCGATCCTTGTCTCCCCGCTCGATGACGGACTTGGAGGCGACCCCTGGCCGTTTCGTTCTGGAGCCGGAGAGTACGGCTCGGCGCGGGAGGCTCTAGAAGTTCGTCTTGGCGGGTGCCTTCGCCGCCGCCAGAAGGACCGACAGCCGCCTCTGGGCGAGGACGTACACCGAGTTCTTGGGCGCGCCTTCCTCTTTCTCGACCTTGCGATAGCTCTGGATCGCAGCTTCGAGCTCGCCGTAGTGCTCGGCGATTCGGCCGAGCACGTACCAGTCGTGCGATTCGGGTTCGTCTCTCCCGGCGCGCCGCATCGACTCGAGTAGCGCCTCGCGCGCCTGGACGCACTGGCCGAGCTCCGCATAGACGGTCGCCAGGGTGTGGAGCGCCTCCGGGCGTTTAGGCTCGGTCTCTGTTGCTCTTCTCGCCAGCTGCAGGGCTTTTTCGTCCACGGGATCGAGATACAAGAGGTTCCAGGCTCGGTTGTTGCGGTCCATTGCGAGCGCCTTTCCCTTCTCTTCCAGGGCAGCGGACCACTTCTCGGCCCCGACGTAGTCTCCTTCCTGCATCGCGACGGTGGCCAGGGTCTGGAGTGCGACGGTCCGGTCGGGACGACGCGCCAGACTTTCTCTGGACGTTCTCTTGGCTTCCTCGAAGCGTTGGAGCCGGAACAGACCCAGCTGCTGAAGCTGAAACGCCCCGTCAGAATCCGGATACGCCGCGATCAGTTCCGATGACAGAGAGACGAGCTCCTCGTACCTTTCCAGTGCGCGGGCGAGCAGGGCGAGCGCGAGCGTCAAGTCACGGATTCGGCGCTCTTCCCTCGCCTCCGCTCTGGCCTTTCTGAGTATCTCTTCGCCCCGCTTCGCGGCGGAGCCGCCCGAGTCGGCGAGAAGGACAGCCGCGGCCAGCCGGATCTGCTCCACGCCCGCCTCGGATCCCTTCGTCCAGAACCGAGGGAAGACCGGCCTCCCGAGAGGGTCGTCTCCGCCGACCGGCCCGAGGATGTCCCGCGCCCAATCGAGCCATTGTCGGGCTCCGGCGAGGTCGCCGGCCTCCACGCGTTCGAGCGTCTCGAGGGCGATCCCGGCGCCGCTCGCTTGCACGGCGACGATCCGGTATCGTCCCTCCTCCTTCTTGACCAGATACGTCGTGGCAGCGCCCCCGAGCTGACCGCCCTCGAGACGCAATCGATACCCCACCGCGTCGCTCCCATCCACCACGTAATCGAGCTGCGGCAGAGCCATATCGACGACGAGCAACGGAGACAACCCGGATGCCAGCTCCGTGCGCAGAACGGACCGTACCCCTCTCAACAGATCGGCCTCGGTTTCCTCGCGGTTTTTCTCGGAGACCAGGCCGTTGCGCGCGAAAAGTGTGATGGGACGGACGGCATGCGGGCTCTCGGGCGCGACGAGACTGATCATGAGGCGCGTGACGACATGACGCGGATCGGTGTCCGGCAGTTCCAGCTCCTCCTGGCGGCGCATCTTCCGGACGGTATCCGCCAGCGTGAGCAGGAGAGAGGCGTTTTGCGCGCCACGCGCTCCTTCCGTCAGGAGGCTGGCTGCCTCCGGGTATCGGCGTTGAAGAAGGAGCTGCCTTCCCGCGTTCTCGATCGCCTGACGGCGCGGTTCGGCGTCGGGCAGGAGGCGCCCGGCCTCGCGGATCGCTGCCTCGACGCCGCGCGAGCTCGCGATCGCGGCCACCAGAAGCTGGTTTCGTACAAGGCCGGCGGGGATCTCTCGGGCAGTCTTCTCCAGTTCCTCGAACCGCTCTTCGCGGAGCAGGGCGATCATGAGGTTCCCCTGAACCGGCTCGGTCATCGCCGCTTTGGAGAGACCGCGATACTCCGCGATCGCTGCCGCGAGGTCCGATCCGCGTCCGTAGCGCTCTCCGCGGTCGTTGTGCTCGAGCAGGATGGCGAGGTCGAGCCGCGTGACGTCGTCCGAGGAGTCGAGCGCGATCGACTTACGGTAGGCCGCGATCGCTCCCGCGCGGTCGAAACCGGGCCCAAACCGGCGTCCGAGCAGGTCGTGTTGAAGGACCCAGCCGAGCATTCGGTGGGCGTAGGCAGAGCGCGGCTCGATCTCGATCGCGCGGCGCGCCTCCCGTCGCGCCGCTTCGCCGAGGCCGCCGGTGACGAGCGCGTAGGCGCTCTGCGCGTGGTGTAGAGCTTCCTTCGGATGAAGCGCCACCAATCGCCGGAACTCGGCGAGTGACTCCTTCATCCGCCCGCCCAGCAGGTGGGCGAAGCCCACGGATTCGAAGCGCAGGAACGCCGCCTCCTCGGAGGAAACCTTCCGCACCTCCTCGATGAGCGTTTCACGCTCCGCCGCGGTGATCCGCCTCTTGGAGATCTCGAATCGCAGGAGGGCGGTGACCGAGCCGTCCTCTTCGACGCGCACCTCGCGCGAGAGCATGGCGGGGCCGAGCGCTCGCTTTTCCGAATCGGGCAGGGAGGCGGGAGCAAAACCCGGAGGCGGAAAGACGCGGTACCGCCATTCCGAGGTGTAGGGCTCGGACAACACATAGTCCGCGGTCCGGGGTTTCGAAGACCTGGAGGGCGCTTCGTCCTGCAGGTCTTCCGGGGGGCGAAGGTCCCACGGAAGCCG
>DATIRW010000279.1:0-1836 GCA_035469365.1 Thermoanaerobaculia bacterium | reverse complement strand
GACTGGATCCCCGGGTACGCCTTGGCGAGCGGGGTAAACCCCTTCAGGTACGCACCGATGTCGGCCGTGAGATACGAGCAGATGTCGGGCGAATAGCCGATCGCGTTCGCCGCCGGGATGAGGTCGGTCGACGTCCGCGTCGCGCCGAGCATTGCGGCGTGGTTTTCCGGGAAGTGGACGGCGAACCCGAGCGCCTGGAGCAGTTCCGCCGGGCCCACGCTGGTGCACCACGCGACCTTCCGTTTCCCGGTGGTGGCCGCCTCGTTCAGCCCGTAAAAGTAGTCCGCCATGATCTTGTTCATCAGGTCGGCGGCCTGGATCTTCTTTCGCGTCGCCTTCTTCTCTTCAGCCATTGGTCTCTCCCGCGGGGATATCGTTCCGGATCCCGATCAGATCCGTTTCATCGAGAGCGTACAAAGAGGCGCCGATCGCGCCGGCCAGCTGCGGATACTCGGGGAGAACGACCGGCTGCCCGACCATTTCCCCGGCCATTTCGACGATATACGGATTGTGGGCGACGACTCCGCCCGTCATGACGACCCGGCCGGCGTGGGAGTCCATCTCGAGCACTCTCTTGACGACCGAGTAGAAGAGTCCCTTGACGATGTCGGGAACCTTTTTCCCGTGGCGGATATTCTCAAGGACCTCCGTCGCCGAAAAGACGGTGCAGTAGCTTCCGAGCTTGACCATCTCCAGGGACTGGCGGGCCAGGGCGTCCATCGCCTCCAGGGGTATGTCGAGGCGCAGGGACATCTCCTCGAGAAACGCCCCGGTCCCGGCGGCGCACTTCCGGTTCATCTTGAAACTCGCCCGGCGTCCGTCCCCGTCGAGCTTGATCACCTTGTTGTCCTGGCCGCCGATGTCGATGATGGTGATCGCCTCGTGGAAACGATCGCGGCCCCACCGGGAGAGGCAGCCGATCTCGGTCTTGCTCTCCGCGGTGACGAAGCCGACGTTGGCCCGGCCGTACCCGGTCGAAATGGCGTGCACGATCTCGTCGCGGCGGGTTCCGGCCATCTCCAGCGATTCATCGAGGCAAGCCGCGGCGGTGGCGGAAAAGTCGGTCCCGGATTTCCGGACGGCGTGCCCGAGGACCTGGCGGTCGGCGCCGATCACGGCGACCTTTGTTCTCGATGACCCGATGTCGAGACCTACGAAAACGGGCGTCGACATAGTCAGCTGTCTTCCCACACCGCGGGGCGCTTCGCGAGGAAAGCCGTCAACCCTTCGACGGCGTCGTGGGTGGCCATCAACTCCTCGAGGTACAGCCGTTCGACTTCGGCGAGCTTCCTGCGGACCCGCTCGACGAAGTCGAATCGGGCGGCGCGCACGGCGAACCGGAGGGAGCTGGCGCTTCGCTTTGCCAGGTGCTCCTCGAAATACGCGAGGGCGGACGCGCCCGGGTCGTCGGCCAGCGCGTTCACGAGGCCGATCCGATGCGCTTCCTCCGCTCCGATGCTGCGCCCGGAGAAGAGGAGATCCTCCGCGCGGGATTGGCCGATCCGCTCCGGGAGCAGGCAGGAGGCCGCGGGGGCGAACACCGACAGCCTGATCTCGGGCTGTCCGAGCGTCGCGCCGGGAGCGGCGAAGACCAGGTGGCCGGCGGCCGCCACCTCGAGGCCGCCGCCCAGGCACTGGCCGCGCACCGCCACCAGGATGGGGACGGGGCTTTCGACGAGCTGCAGGATCAGCGCATGCAGCTCGCGGAGCATCGCCGCGCACGATCCCGGCAGGTGCTCCTCGACGCTTGCCCCGAAGCTGAAGTGCGGCCCCTCGGCCTCCAGGAGGACGGCGCGCAGCCGCGTCCCCGGAAGGTGCTCACGGAGGGCCGCCCGC
>DATIRW010000278.1:0-22189 GCA_035469365.1 Thermoanaerobaculia bacterium | reverse complement strand
GGACTCCTACTGGACTGAAAGACGTTCACCGGAGTCGGTTCAGGCGCTGCTTCGCTCGGGGGCGTCAGCGACCGGCGTCCAGTACCCATCGGGCTACGCGGAAGTGGACGAGCTGCTCCGAGCACACGGAACGCAAGGGTCCTGACCGAGCCCCAAGAAAGGTTTGTCTATAGGTGCTTTCGGACTATTCGACTCTGCCGCGGGCGGCGATGCGGAACTCCGTCTCGACGCGGCCGGCGCGGACTCCGTAGAGGCGGTCGTGAAGATTCGAGACGACGCAGGCGTGATTGGGGAGGATGCGGACCCGGTCTCCGACGCGGAAGGAGTCACCCTCTTCGACGCGCGCGACGCCGTGCTCTTCCGAAAGGCTCTGGAGGCGGCTTGACGTGCCGAGGATCAGGCCGTGGCCGTTGGCCCGCGGGCGCAGCGTGTCCTGGGAGAGGGTCTTCGATCCGGCGTCCAGACAGACGCGATCGCGAGCCGGGACGCTCACGACGGTCGCGAGGATGGTCATCGCGCAGTCTTCCGGGTCGCAGGTTCCCAGGGCGGCCTGCGATCCGTCGTGGAAGACGTAATTTCCCGGCCGGCATTCTGTAACGCCGGCCACCCGCATCGCGTGGCGGGCGGACGGTGTCGAGCCGACGGAGACCTCGTCGATGGAGAGACCCGAGCGCCGGAGCGCCTCGGCGCAGGAGAAGAGGATCTCGCCTTCGAGCTTTCCGATGTGAGCGACGGCCTCCGGGGTTTCGGCTTGATAGACATGGCCCGCGTGCGTGAAGACACCGCGCAATCTGAGCCCGGGAAGCTCCGCGACGCGCCGCGCGACCTCGAGGGCGTTCTCCGGTAGAACCCCGACGCGGTGGTAGCCGACGTCGATCTTGAGCAGCACGTCGAGCCTTCTTCCCGCGGCTTGAAAGGGCCCCGAGAGTTGCCGCGCCCCTTCGACGCTGTCGGTGCCGGCGGCCAGGCGCAGCCTGTCGGAGAGTGCGAGCAGGCGCTCGGCTTTTCCCAGTCCGGCGACAGGATAGGCGATGAAGATGTCGTCGAAGCCGGCGTCGGCGAAGACCTCGGCTTCGGAAGTCTTCGCGAGCGAGATGCCGGCCGCGCCCGCCGCGAGCTGCATCCGGGCGATCTCCGGGCACTTGTGCGTCTTGGCATGTGGACGCAGGCGCACTCCCGCTTCCCGCGCGCGCCCTGCCTGACGGGCGATGTTCTTCTCGAGGACGTCCAGGTCCACGAGAACCGCCGGCGTCGGGAGGTCTTCGATCGGCAGGTTCATGCTGGCTGCTGCCGCGTCATGCAGTGGATCGTTCCGAGTCCCCAGACGAGCTCCACGGCGTGGATTCCGACGACCGGACGGTCGCGGAAGAGCGCGGAGAGGACGGCGAGGGCCATTCGGTCCTTCGGGTCGTTGAACGTCGGAACGAGCACGGCCGCGTTGCCGATGTAGAAGTTTGCGTAAGAGGCCGGGAGTCTTCGCCCGTCGAAATAGAGGGGCGCCGGCATCGGGAGAAACACGACCTCTATCCTCGAGCCGTCCTCCAGCCGCATCCCCTCGAGCCGCTCGCGGTTTTCCTCGAGCGGGCGGTAGTTCTCGTCCGAGGCGTTCGTCTCGCGGGCGACGACGAGGGTGCGGCCGTTGACGAATCGGGCGATGTCGTCCACGTGGCCGTGCGTGTCGTCCCCGGCGATGCCGCGGTTGAGCCAGAGGACGTTGCCGGCCTTGAAGTGCTCCCGGAAGATCCTCTCGTAATCCCGGCGCGTCATGCCGGGGTTTCTCACCTGCACGTTTTCATCGAGCAGGCACTCTTCGGTCGTGATGAGCGTCCCCGAGCCGTTGACGTCGATCGCGCCCCCTTCGAGCACGATCTCCCGGCCCCGGAACCGCGCTGGATGGAGCGGCATGCCGAGAGCGCGCGCGATCTTCGGCGGGATGGCGTCGTCCTTCTTCCAGTCGTCGTACTTCGCCCAGCCGTTGAATCGGAAACGGCGGACCGCGACTTCCGGTTTCCCATCGCGCCGCAGGAACGTGGGGCCCGAGTCACGCGTCCATCCCCGGTTCGTCGGAAGGCGGAAGAACTCGATCCGCGCCGCGTCCACGCCAGCCCGGGCGAGCACGCGCCGCGCCGAGTGCTCGTGCGCGTTCGACTCGACGAGGACCCGCACGTACTCTCCGGGCGCGAGCTTGCGGACGATTTCCGCGTAGACCCAGGGGATCGGGCCGAATCTGCCCGGCCAGTCGGTCCGGTTATGAGGCCAGCCGATCCACGTCGCCTCGTGTGGCTCCCACTCGGCGGGCAGGCGGAAGCCGGTCGCGGCCGGCGTCAGGCCTTTCGAGTTCACGGGTCTTCGTCGAGATACCGGCGGGTGATCCCGGAATAGGCGTCGATGCGCCGGTCGCGCAGGAAGGGCCAGTTGCGGCGCACGTCCTCGATGCGTTCCGGGTCGATCGCGGCGACGAGAACCTCCTCGCGATCCGCCGAGGCCTCGGCCACGATGATCCCCTGCGGATCGGCGATGAAGGAGGTCCCCCAGAACTCGATGCCCGCTCCGCCGCCTTCGGGCTGTTCCAGACCGACCCGGTTGACCGCCGCGACATAGAGGCCGTTGGCGATCGCGTGGCCGCGCTGGACCGTCCGCCAGGCGTCGCGCTGCGCCGCTCCGTACTCCTCTTTCTCGTGCGGATGCCAGCCGATCGCCGTCGGGTAGAAGAGAACGCTCGCCCCCGCGAGCGCCGCCAGCCTCGCCCCCTCCGGGTACCACTGATCCCAGCAGATGAGCGTCGCGATCCGCCCCGCGGCAGTGTCGAAGGCGGGAAAGCCCAGGTCGCCCGGCGTGAAGTAGAACTTCTCGTAGTAGGCGGGGTCGTCGGGGATGTGCATCTTGCGGTAGAGCCCCGCGATCCTCCCGTCGGAATCGATCACGGCCGCACTGTTGTGGTACAGGCCGGGCGCGCGCCGCTCGAAGACGGGCGCGACGACCGCCACGCCGTGCCGCCGCGCCGCTTCCGCGAGAGCCTCCGTCGTCGGGCCCGGCACGGGCTCGGAGAGATCGAAGACGGCGGGGTCCTCCCGCTGGCAGAAATAGCGCGACCTGAAGAGCTCGGGCAGGCAGACGATCCGCGCGCCGGCCCGCGCCGCCTCGCCGACCTTCGCGACGGCCTTCTCGAGGTTCTCCCGCGGATTGGTCGCGCAGGCCATCTGGACGAGGCCGACCGAGAACTTCTCCGTGCCGCTCATGGCGAGCAGAGTACTTCCCCGGCAAGTGCCGGACAAGCCGGCGTCATGACGAGCCTCCCCGGTAGAACGGGATCACCTTCAGCAGGAAAAAAGCGGTCTCGTTGACGAAGAGCACGGCAAGGAGGGCGAGCAGGCCGATGTCCCGCCTCCTTCCTCTCGGGAACAGGCTCGCGGCCGGAAGAACGAAGGCCAGGGCCAGGAAGGGGAGGACCGCGAAGAAATACCTGCCGTTGGTCGCGCGCATCTGGCCGTAGATCTCGTACGCCTCGAAGCTGTTGAGGAGATAGGCGAGCGAAAAGACGAGAAAGACGAAATGAGAGCCGCAGAGGACCGCTTCGCCCGCCTCCCGTTTTCCGAATGCGAGCGGCAGCGCGAGAAAAGGCACGGCGGCGAGAGCGCTGTAGAGAACTCGCTTGACGGGCTCGGATCCGTCGCCGCGCGCGAACAGCCAGAAGAAGCAGAAGCCGAAGACGAGCGCCGTGGCGGCCCCGGCGAGCGGGCGCAAGTCGTTCGGCCGCCGTCTCCAGAGCCAGATCCCCGCGCCGACCGCGGCTGCGAGCGCCAGGAGGAGATAGGGAGCGAGAAAGAGGCCGGAGATCTGGAACCACCGAAGGCTCCCGTTCCCGGTTCCCGTCCATCCGATCAAGCCGAAAAAGTTCTTGAACGTGTGGTCCACGACCGGTTCCTCTCGCAGGTAGGCGAGGAAGCTCCCGAGGTGAAAGCGCTCCCGGGAAATGGGATGGACTCGTGTGTTGCCGAGGAGCCACCAGTGGCGCAGCACCCAGAGAGCCGGAAGCGAGACGGAGGTCGCGCCGATCGCGATTGCCCGGGTCAGCCGCTTCCACCCCCGGCACCGGAGCCGGACAGCGCACAGCAGCCACAGCGCCGCCGCGACGGGCACGATGGAGAGCTTGACGGCGCCCGCCAGGGACAGCGCGGCCGCGGTCTTCATTCCGTCTGAAAAGAGACCCGAGCGCTCGAACCGGACCCAGCAGAGAGCAATGAGGCCGCTGGCGAACGCGAGGAAGATGTCGTGGTTGGTGCCCGAAGCCATGTGGCTGTACATCGGCACGAAGCCCACGGCCGCGGCGGCCGCGAAGGAGAGGAATGGATCGCCGCTCGCCTCGAGGAACGCCAGGAAGAAGAGAATGAGCGCCGCGGCGCCGGAGAGGGCCGAGAACAGCCGCGGCGCTCGGTAGAGCCAGTGCGGGTCGCGTGTGACCGCGCGCGCCGCCGACAGCAACGGCGCCGCGAGGAGGTGATAGAGAGGAGGATGCTGGGCGACCCAGTTGCTCATCGGAGAATCCGCCGCCGAGCCATGCATCCAGTCCGCCATGACGTCGGGAGGCACGACACTTCTCCCCTGCAGAGGAAGCCCTTCACCTCGAGCGAGGTCGCTCACGATCGCGTAGTGTCCCGTCTCGTCCGGCAGGTCCCAGAGCGGCGTGACCCACCACGCGAGCACCGCCGCCTTGACGAGGAACAGCAGCGCGACGGCAATCATCGCGCGCCCGGCCACCCGCTCGCCGGCCGCTCCGGTCCGAGGGTCGCTCCGCTCCGTCAGAAAAGCACCCTGGACCAAGGATAAGACACGGCGTCGCTCGTGCCTTCGTCCTCTCGTGCTTTCGCTCAGATCTTCTCGATCCGATAACCCAGGGCGAGGACGGCCTTGATTGTCTCGACCCCCGTCGTTCTATATACCGGCAGGCCGCCCGGGCCTTTCACCGGCCGCTCGTCGTCCGACGAGGCCGGCGTCGAACATCCTGCGGTCCACCGGCGAGAGACGGGTCTCGACCCGCGCCGGCAGAAGGCGCGTGTGACGGATACCGGCCAGGTAGTCGGGGATCTCCCAGAGATCCTCCTCCGAAGTCATCCAGTGGATGGCGTCGAAGCGCGACAGGTTGACGGGCCGGGAGTAGCGGCGCAGCGTCTTCTGCCGGCGCAGGTTGAAGTACGACTCGACATAGGAGAGGACGAGCGAACGGATCGTCGGGTGAATCGGCTCGCGAAAGCGCAGGCCTGAATAGTTCGAACGCGCGATGGCGCCCCAGCATCCGTTCTCGCGAAAGACCGCCAGCACGTGATCGTCGTCCTGGACCGCCTCGAGGTCCAGAACGAGCGGGGGATGCCCCTGCGCGCGCAGGGCCGTGGCGGCAAAGAGCGCGCCGTCCATGCACTGCACGGTGCGCTCGAGCAGGACCCTTCGGGGCGAGCGGCAGCCCGCGCCGGCGACGTCGTAGTCGAGGCCGTCCAGGAATTTCTGGATGCGCCAGGGGGGCGTCAGGCCGGAGAGAAACCTCCTCTCCCGCGGGGTGAGTCCGGCGTCCCGGGGAGACCGCTTCGTCCGCTGGCGCACGCGCGGATTATGCGCGTCTTACCGCGAGACTTGAGCCGAGAGTCACCCGCCGGGCGCGCGGAATAGAATCCCTCGCGATGAGAAGGGCGGGGTACGGGGCGGCCCTCTGCGCGGCGGCGGCCCTTCTGGCCGGTTGCCGCAAGTCGGAGAACCGGCTCTCGCCCGCCGCGTCGGAAGCGGCTCTCCATCCCCCCTTCGGGTACATCGACACGCCGAAGGAGAACGAAGCCGTCGCGTCCGGTTCCCGGGCCTACGGCTGGGCGCTCGATGATTCCGGAGTCAAGAGCGTCACCGCTTCGCTCGACGGCGGCCCGGCGACGCCCGCGGAGCTCGGCCAGGGTTCTCCCGTGGTCAAGCAGGCTTACCCCACGTTTCCGAATTCGGACAAGGCCGGGTTCATCTTCGAGATGCCCTCCGTCGCCGCGGGGCCGCACCTTCTGGTCGTGACGATCGAGGGGAAAGACGGCGGCAAGACGGACCTGAAGCGTCACGTGCAGATCAGGTAGGCGGGCGCTTCCCATGCGGTTCCGGTTGATTGCGTCCCTGCTCCCGCTCCTCGAATCCGTTAACCCGAGAGCAGATCCTTCGCTTCGCTCAGGATGACAAAGGGGGCATCTCGGCTGTTCTCCCAGCTATTTCCCCTTCGTTGAGGGTTCCCGCTCGAAGCCGGGGAGGATCGCCTTGATGAAGGCGTTCTCGAAGGTCTTGGCGATGACCTGCCAGACGCTGGCCGACGCGCTGCCGACTTCGCCGGAGATGTCGGCTGTCGTGGCGAGGTCTTTCGTCTTCTTGCTCTCGAGGAGCTTTCCGACGCCGCCGACGATCATCTCGTAGAGCTTGTGGAAGAAGCCCTTCTCCTTGTCCTGATTCGGGTCGTACACCTTCATGCCGGAAATGAGCGGCTTGACGTACCCCTCGATATGCCCGTTCTTGATGCGCAGCTGCGAATAGAAGGAGAAGGCCCCCTCCGTGACGTCGAATTTCCCGTAGGCGCGCAGCATGTCGTTCAATGCAACCAGCGGCGTGTCCTCGATCGCGACGTCGAGCGACAGGTCCGCCATCTTGTTCTCGGGACGAAAGGTCGCCGTGGCCACGGCCGGGGCGCTTCCCATGAACTTGCCTCTGACCCTCGCGACGGCCGGGCCCTGATCGGCGTGATTGGACAGGTTCGACACGCGTAGATCCGCATCGGAGAGGAAGAGCCGGTATGGCGGATTCTTGGCCTTGTTGACGAGGGCGAGAGTCGAGTGAAGGATCTCGAACCTGTCCAGGCGGAGAACGACCCCCGGGTTGTTGGCCGCTTTCCTGGCCGTGACCTTGACCGCTTTCTTTGCCGTGTTCTCTGCGGCCGCGGTCTCAAGCGTGTGGACATAATCGAGGTGCAGGCCGTCGATCGAGATGTCCTTGACGTGCGCGAATTTCGCCTTCGGGGCGTATTCGATCTCGCCCTCGCTCGCGAGCACGCCCCCCCTCAGGATCATGTTCGAGCGCTGGATGATCGGGCGGAAGTTGTCGAGTGGGACCTTCGCGACTCGGTAGATGACGTGGATGCCGGCAAAGGGCTCGGCCAGGAAGTCCGCGTGCCCGTCCACGGCCCCGCGCCCGGTCTCGAAGATCACGCCCTCGGCGTGAACGGGCGAGGGATACGCGCGGTCCTTCGAGTGGATGTTGCGGATGTTGCTCGCGCGAAATTGGAGGTGCGTGATGTGGAGGGGGCGCTTCGGGTCCTCGTCGATGTAGACAAAGTCGCCGTCATTGACGCGGAGCAGGTTGATCTTGAACGGATAGATCGCGAGAGCGGCCTCCTGCCACCCCTTGTCCTTGATCGGTGTCGGATCCGACGCCTCCTTGCGGAGCTGCGGGAGATTCAGATGGACCTTCGGCTTGTCGAATTCGAAGTCCGAGACGATGTGGCCGGACAGGATCTCGCGCCAGTGAACACTCGCATGAAGCCTCGGGATGAAGGCCACCGGCGGCTCAGGGTTCTCCTTCTGGCGGATCGTCAGGTCGCGAAGGGTCACGGACAGGCCGATCAACTGGAAATGCAGCCTCGGGAGGGTCACCGAGTAGCCCTTGAGTCGCCCGTTCATCGACTTTTCCATCGCCCGCCGCATCGGCTCGTCCACGAAGAAGGACGCGATGAAGAGAAGGACGATGAGCCCGACGATCGTCCCAGCGGTCCACAGCGCGGTCTTCGAGACGCCTTGGCCGAAGGCCCGAGCCCTGCTCCTCTTTTTCTCAGGCTTCTCGGGCGAGTGTCCCCTCTCGGGGGCACTGGGCCTCTCGCGGGGTGCCCGCTCACTCGACATACGCCCCCTTCCGGGGGCAATCAACGTGCCAATTAGGAGGCCGGCTCAATCCCCATGAATGGCATGAATGGAAGGTGAAGGTGATTCCCGATCACGAATCACCAATCACTTCAGGAAGTCTTCGACGGTGCGGAGAAACATCGTGGGCTGGTCCACGAAAGTCATGTGGCCGCTCTCGGGGAAGATGACGAGCTTCGAGCCGGCGATCTTCTCGTGCATCATGCGGGAGAGCGACGGGTCGCACTCGTCGTGGTCGCCCGCCGTGATGAGAGTGGGAACGCGGATCGAGGAGAGGCGGTCGGTGTACTCGACGGAGACAAGGTTGCCATCGATGGCGTATTCGCCGTGTGGGCCCCACATCTCTCGGTAGAGGTCCCAGGACAGCTGTTTTTTCATGCCGTGGATGCTACTCCCTCTCCCTCCGGGAGAGAGCCGGGGTGAGGCGCGACCGGTGCCACGGCTTCTCCGCGAAGGCGAAGACGCGGCGGTTTCGCTGGACCAGCGCCTCAAGCAATAATCATCGAGCAATGGCCACCGACGGCTCCCTGATCGCGGACTTCGATTTCGATCCGCGCCTCGCGTCGGCCGCGACGCTCCCGTCGCGCTGTTATAACGACAGCCGCTTTCTCGACGCGGAGCGGGAGAAGGTTTTCGCGCGGACGTGGCAGCTCGTCGGTCGCGAGGACCAGGTGTCCACTCCCGGCCGATTCTTCACGGCGGAAGTGGCGGGAGAGCCGCTCCTCATCACGCGGGGCGCCGACTCGCGCCTCCGCGCGCTCTCGAACGTCTGCCGTCACCGCGCCGGGCCGGTCGCGGCGGGCGAGGGGACCTGCCAGGCCTTTCGCTGCGGCTACCACGGCTGGAGTTATGCCCTCGACGGCCGGCTTCTGAACACGCCCGAGTTGGACGGCGTGGAGAACTTCCGCAAGGAGGAGCACGCGCTGCCGGAGTTCCGCATCGAGATCTGGATGGGCCTCCTCTTCGTGAATCTCGACGACAACGCTCCTGCGCTCGCCGAAGCGCTGGAGGACCTGCCGGCGCGCCTCGCCTCACGCAGGCTCGAGGCGATGAAGCCGGCCGCGCGAAAGGACTGGACGGTCGAGTGCAACTGGAAGGTCTACGTGGACAACTACCTCGAGGGGTACCACATCCCGATCGTCCACCCGTCTCTCATGAAGGAGCTCGACTACGCGCGCTACGTCACGGAGACGAGCCGCTGCTATTCCCTGCAGCGCTCTCCGATCCGAGAGAGCGGACTCGGCCGGTTGAAACGCATCGGGAGTGAGGACGAGGCGCTCTACTTCTGGATCTACCCCAACCTGATGCTGAACGTCTATCCGGACAACTTCTCGACGAACCTGATTCTGCCTCTCGGACACGAGCGCACGCTGACCGTCTTCGAATGGTTCTTCCGGGATCCGGACAAGCCCGAGACGCGGGAAGCGGTTGGGCGGACCGTCGAGTTTTCCGACGAGATCCAGCTGCAGGACATCGCCATCTGCGAGGCGGTGCAGAAGGGGCTGAAATCCCGCACCTACGACCGGGGCCGCTACAGCGTCCGGCGCGAGAACGGCGTCCACCACTTCCACTCGCTGCTGGCCCGGGCCCTGCGGGAGGATTGAGCCATCGCCGAAAAGACACCTCCTCCGAAGCAACGATCGACCCTGGTGTTCGAGCATCGCCTGAGCCCGCTGCTGCCGATGCCGGCGTTCCGGGCGCGCCTGGCGAAGATGGCGGCTCTCGGCTTTTCCCTGATCGCGGCCTCGCTCGCGGTCGGGATGTTCGGGTACCACTACATTGCCGGACAAGCGTGGCCCGACTCCTTCCTGAACGCGGCGATGATCCTGTCGGGCATGGGCCCGATCGGGGTATTGAACAGCACCGCGGCGAAGCTCTTCGCGGGTCTCTATGCCCTCTACAGCGGCCTCGCCTTGATCCTGATCGCCGGCATCATCCTTTCCCCCATCGTCCATCGCTTCCTGCACAAGTTCCATCTCGAGTCCGGTAAGAAGGCAGGAGGCGAATAGGGCGGGCAGACTTCCCGATAGACTTGGGCAGATTCCCGATCGGAAATTCCAGCGGAGGTTGAATGGACGCTCCGGACACGCGGTCCCTTCCCGAGAACGCCTACAAGACACTGGCGGCCGGCGAGACATATCAGCCTCTCGTCCCCGCGCCGGCGAACCTGCCCGAAACGTCCGGACGAGCGATTGCCTGGGGGCTCTTCCTCTGCGTCGTCTTCACGGTCGCCTCGGCCTATTCGGGCCTGAAGGTCGGGCAGGTGATGGAGGCGGCCATCCCGATCTCGATCCTGGCGATCGGCCTCGCGCGCGTTTACCGGCGCCGATCGACGATCCTGGAGAACGTCATCATCACGGGGATCGGGGGCGTCTCGGGCGCCGTCGTCGCTGGCGCGATCTTCACCCTTCCGGCTCTCTACATCCTGAAGCTCGACCCGCACCCCTGGCAGACGATCTTCATCTGCCTCGCCGGCGGATGTCTCGGCGTGCTGTTCCTGATTCCACTGCGCCGCTACTTCGTCCGCGACATGCACGGGCAGTTCCCGTATCCCGAGGCGACGGCGATCACCGAGGTCCTCGTTACGGGCGAGAAGGGGGGATCGCAGGCGAAGCTCCTCCTCCAGGCGACCGCCATCGCCGGCGTCTACGACTTCTTCGTAACCACCTTCGAGGTCTGGAGGGAGTTCGTGGACCTGCGCTTCGTGCCAGCCGTCCGGGACCTGGCCGACAAGGCGAAGATGGCCTTTTCCTTCGACGCGATCGGCTTCATCCTGGGCCTGGGTTACGTGATGGGCCTGCGCTCCTCGCTCCTCCTCTGCGCGGGAGGCGTGCTCGCCAACTTCATCCTCGTCCCGCTCGTCTGGTTCATCGGCAGCCACCTGGGCGATACCGCCGTCTACCCGGCGGCCGTCCCGATCGCGAAGATGACGGCGACGCAGATCTTCCGAGGCTACGTCCGCTTCATGGGGGTCGGCGCGATCGCGACGGCCGGGATCTTCGGGATCATCAAGTCCTTGAAGATCGTCGCCGGATCCTTCGGGATCGCCATAAAGGCCTTCCGCGCAGGCGGAGAGCACAGCCTCGAGAGAACCGACCGGGACATCTCGGTCATGCAGATCCTGGCGGGGGTGGTCGTCAGCGCCATCGCCGTGGCGGCGTTCCTGGGGAGCCTGGACGGCCGGCCGAGCGTCCTGGGAACCGGCCTCGTGCTGACGGTCGTCTTCTCCTTCTTCTTCACCTCGGTCGCCGCCAACGCGATCGCGACGACCGCCAGGAACCCCGTCTCCGGGATGACGATGCTGACCATCATCATTTCCTCGGTCGTCCTGCTCGAGTTCGGTCTCTCGGGCCGCACCGGCATGTTCTTCGTCATGGCGATCGCGGGGATGGTGTGCACGGCGCTCTCTGTGTCCGGCCAGGCGATCACGGACTTGAAAACGGGCTACTGGCTCGGCTCGACGCCGGCCAGGCAGGAGCGCGTCAAGTTCCTGGGCGTCATCGCGGCCGCGGCGGCTGCCGGGTTGACCATCGTGATGCTCGCCCGCACATTCCAGTTCGGCGAGGCGGCCCCCGGCGACGCGCGCGCCGTCCTCGCCTCGCCGCAGGCGTCGATCATGAAGGCGCTCGTCGAGGGATTCATGAGCCGCCAGCCGGTCGCCTACGTCCTCTTCGGCGCCGGGGCGATGGTCGCGGTGGTCATGGAGATGCTCCAGGTGCCGGCACTGACCTTCGCGTTGGGGATGTACCTGCCTCTGGAGCTGAACACTCCGGCTCTCGTCGGCGGCTTCCTCGCCCATTTCCTGACGAAGCGCTCCGAGCGCGTCGGCGGCCACGCCGGCCAGACGATGCGCGAGCGCGGCGTCATCATCGCGTCCGGGTTGATGGCCGGCGGCGCGCTGGGCGGCGTTTTCGGCGCCGCCCTGCGCCTCTTCCCCTGGTACAAAGAAGAGCTGGTGAAAACGCCGTTCTACGACAACGACCCCGTCTCCCAGCTCGTCAGCGCGGTATTGTTCATCGGTCTTTGCGTCTATCTCTGGAAGGGATCGATGAAGAAGGAGCGAACCGCATAGATTTTCCTGTCATCCCGAGCGAGGCGAAGGACCTGCCCCTGTGTGTCCTTCGTTCCTCAGGATGACAGCGGACCCGAGGAGGTTGCCTTGTCTGAAAGCTCACTCGATCAACTGACCGCCACTGCGATTCTGGGCATCGACACTCTCTGGGGCGGGGACGTCATGAACCCTTCGGGAACGGGGCGGTTCATTGCCGATTCCTGGTTCGCCGACGAGCCGTTGCCGCCGGCTTACACGCATCCGACGGCGAAGAAGGTCCGCGATTCGGGCGGAGTGTCCGCCAAGCAGCCGGACAAGGCGGCGATCGACGCGTATCTGGCCTCGGTGGACGTCAAGGGGGCGATCGGCGCGATGTCGTCGGAGGGGAAGAAGATCGGCGGCCTGCGCGGCGCTTACTTCGAGGGCTTGGGCGTCTGCTTCGCGGCCATGTGGGACCTCGTGCAGGAGATCCTCGGGCGCGGAGAGCCAGTTCCCTACGAGCGCTGCGTCATCGGCTCGACGGGCAAGTCCCCCGAGCCATCGCATCCGGAAGGCAAGCGCGAGCGCGTTCGGGAGTTGCTCGCGAAGGCCGGCTATCCGTCGAAGACGGGCGACGAGTTACTCGCCGCCGTGGACTCCTGGCGCCGCGAGCGGATGGTGCCGGGCAAGTCCATCCCGATGCTCGCCGACGCGTTGATCGCCCAGTTCTCAGCCGGCACGGCGAAGTACCTCGCGCCGCATCTTCCGCGGGACCTCTCCGGCGTGCCCCTGGCCAACATGAAATTCCTGCCGATCAAGGACGCCTGGTTCTCCGGCTCGATGAACTACATCGGCCGCGCGCGCAAGCCCGACGGCACGCCCGAGTACGAGGCCACGTACGAGATCAACGCGTCGCTGCAGATCTCCGTTCCGGAGTTCGCGCAGCTCGTCTCCCACGAGGTCGTGCCCGGGCACGTCACGACGTCGGCGGTCATCCAGGCCCTTTACGTGCGCAAGCGCCTCGGCTTCGAGGCGACCGTCCTGACGATGAACTCGCGGGGCGCGGCGCTGATGGAAGGGATCGCCAACAACGGAATCCTGATCGCCCACGGCGTGACCGAAGTCGAGGAGCTCCCCGACGACGACATGCAGCTGGGCGTCCTCCTGGCGCTCCTCCAGGACGACGCGAAGAACCAGTCCTCCTGGCTGACCTGGAAGGAAGGCGTTGCGCAGAAGGACGTCGCGGCGACACTGCGCCGCGACTACCTCGTCTCTGACGAGCGCGCCGACAAGCTCTCGGGAGCCTGGGGACGGCATCCGCTTCTGGGCCGCATGTACCTGCCCTGCTACCGCGCCGGCACCGAGGCCGTCGCGGACCTGCGCCGATGCTATCCGTCCGAAGAGGTCCTCCCCGCCCTCTACGGCTGCCGCGGCCTCGTGGACGTCGTCACGGTCCGCCAGGCCCTCGAGGGCTAGCGCTGTCATCCCTTCGCTTTCTGCCTTGTCATCCTGAGCGAAGCGAAGGATCTGCTCTCGGGCTTTGAGGCCGGAGCAGATCCCTCGTCGCTCCGCTCCTCGGCATGACAGGGTATTGAGCGGGCTTCCGACGGACTCCTTCAGCTATGGATTGACGACGACGGTGCCGGTCATCATGGAGCCGTGGACCGTGCAGAAGTAGGGGAAGGTCCCCAGCTGCGCGAACTGCCGCGAGAAGGAGCCGGAGGCCCGCACGCCGGAATCCCAGAGACCGTTGGCCGTGCAGCAGGGTCCCGACGTCGTCGAGTGCGAGACGGAGTCTACGAAGTTCCACCGGACGGTGTCTCCGGCTTTGATCGTCGTGGTGCTGCTCCCGCTCTGAGAGTCCATGAAGAGGTTGCCGGGCCCGACGTTGACGATGCGCGTCGAGGAGCCCGTCGGCGGCGGGGTCGGCGTCGGCAGTGCGCCCGGCGTCGGCGTCGCTACCGGCGGAGGCAGGATTGCGGGCTGGGTCGGAGCGGATTTGTTGTCGCCGCAGGCAGCTGCAAGGAGCATCAGGGCGGCGGTGACTGCGAGAAGCAACGAACGTCTCATGGCTTACCTCCAGAAAGAGACCGGAAAATCGGTTCTCCATCGTGAGCGCCATGCAGATGGCCTGCCTTCGCGGCATCGCATTTAGGCGCCGCTAAGCGCCGCCTAAGTCACTTCTTAGCCGAGGTTGAAGTGTTTCTTAGATTCGGAGCGCGCGGCGCCGCCACGCGGCGTAGGCGGGCAGCCCGAGAACGAGCAGACCGAGGCCTATCAGGGACTCCATCGGCCTCTCCTTGAGCGTGTTCGCCATGAGTGCGAGCGAGGAGAGGATGAAGAGGGCCGGCACCCAGGGATAGCCCCAGGTGAGGTAGGGGCGCGGAGTCCGCGGCTGCGCGCGGCGCAGGACGTAGAGGGCGGCTCCGGTTGCGGCGTAGGCGAGGACCTCGACGAAGACGACATAGGTGTAGAGCTGCTCGAAGGTCCCGGAGAGGACGAGGACGCTCGCCCACACCGCCTGGGCCAGGAGGCTTGCGGCCGGGACGTGGTGGCGCGGGTTGATCCTCGCGAGCGACCGGAAGAAGAGCCCGTCCTCCGCCATCGGCTGATAGATGCGCGAGCAGGTGAGGATGTTGGCGGAGAGGCAGCCGAAAATCGAGACCAGGATGGCCGCGGAGACCAGGCGGGCCGCTCCCGCTCCCAGCAGCGTCTGCGCCGCGGCCTCGCCGACCCGTGGCGTTTGAGACAGGACCGGAATCGAAAGCGCCCGCAGGTAGACGAAGTTGATCAGCGCGTAGATCGCGATGAGCGCGGCGGTCCCGATGATCAGGCCGCGCGGGATGTTGCGGCCAGGGTCGCGCACCTCTCCCGCCGAGAGAGCAAAGCAGTACCAGCCGTCGTAGGCCCACAGGACGGAGATCATCGCGACGCCGAAAGGGGCGAGCACGGCCGGCGGAAGAGCCGCCGCGAGATCCGGCCGGACGGGCGCGACGACGAAGAGGCCGACGCCGGCGAGCGCCGCGAGCGCTCCGATCTTCAGGATCGTGACGAGGTTCTGGAGCCAGGCCCCCTCCTTGACGCCGGCGAAATTGACCGCGGTCAGGAAGGCGATCGCGAGGACTCCCGCGACTCCTCCGCCGGTCAGCTTCCAGGTCCACGTCCCGATCGGGACGGAGGCGAGCACGTGCCGCGTCGAAAAGAACGGGGCGAACCCGCCGAGGTACTCGCCGAAGCCCGCGGCAAGGGCAGCGATGCCGCCCGACATGATCACGAGGAACGAGCCCCATCCGAAGAGGAATCCCGCGAGCGGACCGTAGGCTTCCTTCAGGAAGTGGTACATCCCGCCGGCGCGCGGGAACATCGCGCCCATTTCCGCGTATGTCAGCGCCCCTGCCAGCGTCAGCAGCCCCCCGACGATCCACGCGGCAAGGATCAGTCCGGGATGCGGGAGCGACCTCGCGATGTCGGCGGGCGTCAGGAAGATCGCCGTGCCGAGCACCGCGCCGATCGTGATAAGCGCGCCGTCCCACGCGCCCAGGACGCGCCGCAGGCCCGGGGAGCCGGGTTTCCGGTTCCAGGTTTCAGGTTCCAAGTTGGGTGGGAATCTACCTGAAGCCTGAAACTTGAAACCTGAGACGCGCTCCCGCGACGGCGTTGTAGAGTGGCCGGGTGCCCGAAAGGCAATCCGTCCATCACCGCTCCGACTTGAAGGAGATCGCCCGACGCGCGATGGTGGAGCGGGGACTCGAGCCGGGATTCTCCCAGCAGGCCGAGAAGGAGATCAGCAGCATCCCGGGGCCGGCGCGCGCGAGCGCTGCGGGGATGCGCAACCTGCGCGATCTGCTCTGGTGCTCGATCGACAACGACGACTCCCGGGACCTCGATCAACTCACGGTCTCCGAGAGCCTGCCCGGAGGCGCCGTCAAGATCCTCGTCGCGGTGGCCGACGTGGATGCCGTCGTCCGGAAGGGCATGGCGATCGACGCTCACGCGCGGCACAACACGACCTCCGTCTACACGGCGGCGGAGATCTTCCCGATGCTGCCCGAGAGACTCTCGACGAACCTGACCTCGTTGAACGACGGGGAAGACAGGCTGGCGATCGTCGTCGAGATGACAGTCAGCGAGGATGGGTCGATTGCCGGATCGGACGTCTATCCCGCGGCGGTCCACAACCGCGCAAAGCTCGCCTATGACGGCGTCTCGGCCTGGCTCGAAGGGAAGGCGCCGGCGCCCGACGCCCTCCGGCGCGCGGCCGGAATGGATGAACAGCTCCGCGCTCAGGACGCGGCCGCGCGCAGGCTCCGCGTGCTGCGGTTCGAGCAGGGCGCGCTCGATCTCGAGACGCTGCAGCCCAAGGCGATCTTCGAGGGCGAGACGGTCGTGGCTCTCCGGCAGGAAGTGCACAACCGCGCCCGCCAGTTGATCGAGGAATTCATGATCGCGGCCAACGGGGTGACGGCGCGCTTTCTGGATGAGAAGAAGCGGCCGGCGTTGCGGCGCGTCGTGCGGTCGCCGGAGCGCTGGCAGAGGATCGTCGAGGTGGCCAAGGAGCAGGGGGAGCATCTGCCGCCGGAGCCCGACTCGAAGGCGCTGTCGGACTTCCTCGTCAAGCGGCGAAAGGCCGATCCCGACCGGTTCCCCGATCTTTCGCTCGTCATCGTGAAGCTCATGGGCGCGGGGGAGTACATCGTCGAGCGTCCCGGCGGCTCGACGGCCGGCCACTTCGGCCTCGCGGTCAAGGACTACACGCACTCGACCGCGCCCAACCGGCGCTTCCCCGACCTGATCACGCAGCGGATTCTGAAGGCCGCCATGGCGGGAGGGTCGGCGCCCTATTCCGAAGGGGAGCTCGAAGACCTCGCCGTCCACTGCACGCAGCAGGAGGATGCCGCGGACAAGGTCGAGCGGCAGGTGCGCAAGTCCGCGGCCGCCCTGCTCCTGGAGAGGCGCATCGGCGACCGTTTCGACGCGGTCGTCACCGGCGCCTCGGAGAAGGGAACCTGGGTGAGGATTTTCGATCCGCCCGTCGAGGGCAAGCTCGTCCACGGTTTCGAAGGCCTATCCGTCGGCAGGAAGCTGCGCGTCAAGCTGATCTCGACCGACGTCGAGCGCGGCTTCATCGATTTCGTCAGGACCTAGGAGGTTCTCGGCCATGACTTCCACGGCGGTCGGCAGCGGCTCGCGAAAGCACATCGCCCTCGTCGCGCACGACAACAAGAAAAAGGACCTCCTGGAATGGGCGAAGTACAACCGGGACCTCCTCGCGAAGCACGATCTTTACGCGACGGGGACCACGGGGACCCTGCTCGAGAAGCTTCTCGACATCCCGTTCACGAAGCTCCAGAGCGGCCCTCTGGGGGGCGACCAGCAGATCGGCGCCAAGATCACCGACGGGGAGATCGATTTCGTCATCTTCTTCTGGGACCCGCTCGAGCCGCAGCCGCACGACCCGGACGTGAAGGCCCTGCTGCGCGTCGCCGTTGTCTGGAACATCCCCGTCGCCTGCAACCGCGCCTCCGCGGACTTCATGATCTCCTCGCCCCTCATGTCGTCGCCGTACGAGCGGCAGCTACCCGACTACCAGGAGTATCGGGACCGGTTGAAGGGCGGCGGCGCCTGAGTCTCGAGAAGCGAGACGTGAGCCTCCTGAAACATCTTCGCGGGGCCATCGTAGGAGCGGCTGGGGAGGAACCATGCATCTCTTTCTCATGACGGCTCTATTGCTCGCGGCATCCGGCGCCTCGCCGGAGCATCCCGCCGCGGACCTCGAGTCGCGGCGAAAGGCCTTCCAGGCGCTGCTCGCCGAACAGTGGGAGTACACGCTTTCCCACGGCCCGGAGTTCGCCTCGATCCTGGGGGACAAGCGGTGGAACGACAAGGTCTCGGACCTGTCCCAGAAGGCGATCGAGGCGGACCAGGCGATGGACCGCGTCTTCCTCGCCCGCTTCGAGTCGATCGACACGACCGGCTTTCCCGAGCAGGAGGCCCTGACGAGGACTCTCCAGATACGCAACTACAAGGAGTCGATCGCTCGCGAAAAGTTCCACAACTGGGAAATGCCGGTCACCCAGATCTCGGGTATCCACTTGAACGCCCCCCAGCTCGTCAGTCTTCTGTCCTTCGCGACCGTCAAGGACTACGACGACTACACCGCCAGGTTGAAGGCGTTTCCGAAGCAGATGGACGACGTGATGGACCGGATGCGCAAGGGGATGAGCGACGGGCTGATGCCTCCGAGGTTCCTCCTGGAGAAGGTCGTCACCCAGGCCGAGGGAATCGCCGCGAGCAAGGCGGAAGACTCCCCCTTCGGGCACCCGCTCACGACGATTCCGGCATCCTTCTCCGAGGCCGACCGCGCAAGGATCCGCGAGGCGCTCCTCGGAGCGATCAACGGCTCTGTCCTTCCGGTCTACGGGAGGTTCGCCAGATTCGTGAAGGAGACCTACGCGCCGAAAGGCCGGACCGAACCCGGGATGTGGTCCCTCCCCGACGGGGAAGCCCGCTACGCCGCGGCAGTCAAGCTCTCGACGACGACAGACCTGACCCCGGAGCAGATACACCAGATCGGCCTGACGCAAGTCGCGGAGATCGAGAAGCAGATGATGGAGATCGCCAGGAAGCTGGGATTTTCGGACCTGGTCTCCTTCAACGCCTCGATCGACAAGAATCCGAAGCTGCATCCCTCCTCCCGCGAGGAGATCCTCGCGATCTACCGCGGCTACGTTGACCAGATGAAGCCGGAGCTACCGCGTCTCTTCGGCCGGCTCCCGAAGGCCGGCTTCAAGGTCGCGCAGGTCGAGGCCTTCCGGGAGAAGGAGGCGTCCGGCGCGCAGTACAACCAGCCGGCCAAGGACGGGTCGCGGCCGGGGCGCATCATGGTGAACACGAGCGAGCCCGCGTCGCGCAAGACGATCTCGATGGAGTCCACGGCGTACCACGAGGGGGTCCCAGGGCACCACCTGCAGATCGCCATCGCCCAGGAGTTGGAAGACCTGCCGCCGATCAGGCAGCAGTCTTTTTACACCGCGTTTGTCGAGGGATGGGCGCTCTACGCCGAGAGGCTCGGCAAGGAGGTCGGCTTCTACAAGGACCCCTACAGCGACTACGGCCGCCTCCAGGATGAGATGCTGCGCGCGATCCGCCTGGTCGTCGACACGGGCTTCCACTTCAAGCGCTGGAACCGCGCTCAGGTCGTGAAGTTCTTCCACGACCATTCGGCGATCGACGAGGTCGAGGTTCAGAGCGAGACCGACCGTTACATCTCCTGGCCGGGCCAGGCGCTCGCCTACAAGATCGGACAGTTGAAGATCCTCGAGCTGCGGGAGAGGGCGCAGAAGGCGCTCGGCAGCCGGTTCGACATCCGCCGCTTCCACGACGCCGTCCTCGGCGCCGGGGCGCTCCCCCTGGACGTCCTCGAAACGAGAATCGACGCCTGGATCACCGCGGAAAAGGTCGCTAGAGCCTCCTGAGCCCCCGGGGACGAGGCCTGTGGTCGGCCTTCGTGTCGTAGGGCGGGCCTTGCGGCCGCCCGCCTCTCGTCGTCGTCTGATGTTTCGTTGTCGCGGGCGGGGTAGACCCCGCCCCTTACGGCGCGAGGAGCACGAATACGGGGTCACGATCATTCGGGCCTTGCGTCGCGCCAAATCCGTTAGAGTCTGCGGTGCTGGAGAATTTGGAGTGAAAAATGAAACGAAATTGCATCGTCTCTCTGACGGGTGTCCTCGTCGTACCCGCCTTTCTTTTGGCCGTGCCCGCTAAGAAGGCTCCACCGGCGGGAAAGCCCGCGACGGCGGCCGGGGCAAAGGCCTTCCTCGACGAAGCGGAAGACAGGCTGCTCGCGCTCGGGACCGAGGCCGGTCGCGCGGGCTGGGTCCAGTCCACGTACATCACCGACGACACGGAGATCCTGGCCGCGGCGGCCAACGAGCGGCTGATCGCGGCCACGGTGGCGTACGCCAAGCAAGCCACCCGCTTCGACAAGATGAAGCTCCCCGAGGAGCTCGCCCGAAAGATGAAGCTCCTGAAGCTCTCCCTGACGCTCGCGACTCCTTCCGATCCGAAGGAGGGCGAGGAGCTGACCCGCATCACGGCCGCGATGGAGGGCGCCTACGGCAAAGGAAAGTACTGCCCCCCTGGCAAGGACAAATGCCTGGACCTCGAGGACATCACGAAGATCATGGCGAACAGCCGCGACACCGCCGAGCTCCTCGATGTCTGGCGCGGATGGCACGCGATCGCGCCCCCGATGCGCAGGGACTTCGCGCGGTACGTCGAGCTCGCCAACAAGGGAGCGAGGGAGCTTGGATTCGCCGACACGGGCGCGATGTGGCGGTCCAAGTACGACATGCCGCCGGCCGATTTTGCCCGCGAGCTCGATCGCCTCTGGGAACAGGTCAAGCCCCTCTATCTGTCGCTCCACGCCTACGTGCGCTGGAAGCTCCGGGAGAAGTACGGAGACGCGGTCCCGGCCAACGGCCCCATCCCGGCGCACCTTCTCGGCAACATGTGGGCGCAGACGTGGGACAACGTTTATCCGCTCGTTGCTCCGAAGGACGCCGATCCCGGGTTCGACCTGACCGAGATCCTGAAGTCCCGGCAGACGCAGCCTCTCCAGATGATCCGGTACGGCGAGGGGTTCTTCGGGTCCCTCGGCTTCGATCCGCTGCCCAAGTCGTTCTGGGAGCGCTCGCTCTTCACGAAGCCGCGCGACCGCGATGTCGTCTGCCACGCGAGCGCCTGGGACGTGGACAGCGCCAATGACCTGCGGATCAAGATGTGCATCGACATCACGGCCGAGGACTTCACGACGATCCACCACGAGCTCGGGCACAACTTCTACCAGCGTGCCTACAACACCAAACCCGTCCTCTTCCGCGACAGCGCCAACGACGGCTTCCACGAGGCCGTGGGAGACACGATCGCGCTCTCGATCACGCCGGAGTACCTGGTCCGGCTCGGGCTTCTCGGCAAGGCGCCCGACACCTCCAAGGACATCGGGCTGTTGCTGAAGAAGGCGCTCGAGAAGATCGCGTTTCTCCCCTTCGGCCTGTTGATCGACCAGTGGCGCTGGAAGGTCTTCTCCGGGGAAGTGACGCCGGCCAACTACAACTGGGCCTGGTGGGAGCTGCGCCAGAAATACCAGGGCGTCGTGGCGGCCGTGCCGCGCAGCGAGCAGGACTTCGATCCGGCGGCGAAATACCACGTCGCGGCCAACGTCCCCTACATGCGTTACTTCCTGGCCGACATCCTGCAGTTCCAGTTCCACCGCGCCCTGGCGAAGACCGCCGGCTGCACGGAACCCCTGCACCGCTGCTCGATCTACGCGAACAAGGAGGCGGGCAAGAAGCTCGCCGCGATGCTCTCGATGGGTCTCTCCCGCCCGTGGCCCGAGGCGCTCGAGGCCCTGACGGGGCAGCGTCAGATGGACGCCACCGCGATCCGCGACTACTTCGCGCCGCTCCAGAAGTGGCTCGACGAGCAGAACAAGGGCAAGCCGGTGGGCTGGTAGACCGTCGCTCTGCACTCGCGTGGGATCTGCGCCTTTGGCGCACCGGCGAGCGGCTCGGCCGGATGCGGCCTCGACCGCTCGCCTGATCCCCCGCAAGCGCTCCGCTCCCGCGGTGCGAGCCTCCTCCTCGCTTCGCTCGGAGACTACTCGCGCCACGAAGAGCCGGCGCTCCGCGCCGGCGCTGTCGCAAGAGTGCCCGGCGCGCTATGCCTCGTCGTTGCGAAGGAAAGCCGAAGAGACGAGGATGATCAACGCGAGGACGGCGTAGGCGGCGGCGAGCTGGAGCGAGGTTGACGTCGCCTGCCAGGGGAGGAAGAGAGTGCCCTGCGGCGCCGACGAGTGGATGACGCCGAAGAGGCAGAGCAGGGCGGCGGCGAAGAAGTAGAGGCCACTTCGGACGAAGCGCCGGTCGATCAGCTCCGCCGCCGCGGCGCCCCACAGGAGCGCCGTGATGATGAACCCGCTGGCCAGGAGCTTGAGAGTGCCGACCGTCTCTGCCAGCTCCCCGGACGGAGATGCCCCGGCGGGCAGGAGAGACCCGACCTCGAGGGAGATTAGAAAGGCGATCGAGGGAAGAACCGCGAGCGACACTGCCGGGCCGTGGCGCGCCGGCGTTGCCGTGAACGCCTGCGCCAGAACTTCCAGGCCGATGTAGATCAGGATCGGCGCGACGGCGGCCGCCGGGATCCAGTCGATCAGGAAGGGCAGATACCCGAGCACGCC
>DATIRW010000277.1:0-8547 GCA_035469365.1 Thermoanaerobaculia bacterium | reverse complement strand
CGGAGCAAGAGCAGAACGGCGTGACCACGCCGAGGAAGCCCGCGAGCACGAGGCCAACGGGCTCGCGCGTGCCGGCCAGGATCCGCCGCGTCCGCTCCGGCGTGAAGTGGGAGCGGACGATGCCGACGAGGAACACGACGGCCGTCAACAAGAGAAGAACCTTTGGGACCTCGAAAATGAGGAATTCGACAGCGGACGAAACGTGCGTCTCCGTGGGAAGGCCCAGGATCGCATACGTGAGCCAACTCGCGATCCGGGCCAGGTTTAGGTAGAGCGCGAGCCAGCAAAAGACTGCCACGAGGCCGAGCAGCACCGCGACCGGGGGCGACGGTCTTCCCCTCGCGGGAGCAGTCAGTGGCCCGGCCGGAGCCCTCGAAAGGCCCGAACCGGCGCTCTGCGCCTCCATCACGGCCTTCTGGCTCCTGAGGCCGTCACGACCTCGCGAGGATCGCGCGGATCTCGTCGGCCTTCGGAATGCGCCCCGAGACGGCGACCCTGCCGTCGATGGCGACACCGGGCGTTGCCATGAGTCCCAGCTCGACCATTCGCTCGATCGATTCGACTTTTTCCACGTCGAAGGGGAGCCGCTCCGTCGTGACGACGTGCTGGACGACGCGATACGTCTCCTTGCATCGGGCGCAACCCGGGCCGAGAACCTCGATCTTCCTGTGGAGTGAGTTGTCCATGAGGTGCCCCTTTCTTCAGGAGGTCACGCCTTCGCGTTCCGCGGCGAGCGCTTCGACTTTCTCCCGGATGTCTTAGACGCCGAGACGGCAGGAAGCCGGCGTCCGGACGCGGCAAACTCCTCGACCGAGATCCGCCGCAGCCGCTTGACGAGTTCGGCATCGGCTGCCGCGACCTGGTCGCCGGCGAGGCCCGCCAGGACCACCTGGACCCAGCGGGCCGCGTTGCCGGATGGCGCCAGCCGGTAGGAGATGAACTTGCCGTTCTTCTCCTCGACTAGGAGCCCCGCCCGCTTCAACTCGCGCAGGTGCTCGGAGACGGTCGAGGAGGCGGCCGCGAGGACGGCGGTCATCTGGCAGACGCAGAGCGGCCCGCCGGAGAGCATCGCCAGGACGCGCGCGCGCGCCGGGTGTCCAAGGGCCTTGGCGGCAGTGGTGACGGCGGAAAGGCGTGATTCTGTCATTTCGTTATATTACGAAATGTGGGCGTCTGCTCGCCATGGTTCGTCTGCATCATTCCCCCAACCCGGGATGAGAGAGCCAGGCGGATGCCTGGCAGCAGTGCTCTGGCGGCTACGACCGAGACGACAGCCTGACAATTCCCGCGCCGTCGCGTCGAGCGGCGTGTGGGATCAGCCCTTTGACTCCCCGGGCACCACGAGCACCGGCACGGGGCTCTCGCGCGCAACGTCGTGGGACGTGGATCCGATGAGGTGGCGTCCCCTCTACCGCTGCCAAAGCGCCCTAGCACCACGAGGCGCGGGCGCCACGCCTCGACCGCCGCCAGGATGCCGGGCACCACATGGTCCGTGCGCAACTCGATCGTGACCTCACGGGCACCGGCGGCGTGCAGGTCCGCGGCAAGAGCCTCGAGGCGCCTGGTGTCCTCGCGGTTGAACTCCTCCAGGCGACTCGCCGGGTGCGGGAAGATCCGGCTTTGGTCCTGTACGTGCACCAGACGCAGCTCGCCGGCCGACCGCCGCGCCAGCTCCCGGGCGACCGCGATGGCGCCCGCGCTGTCATGGGAGAAGTCGGTGGCGATGAGCGCCTTGCCGAAGAGGGAGTCGCAGAACACGCTGCACTGCTCGCGGGGCAGCCCCTTCAGCCGGTCGACCTTGATCACCATGGTCGGGAGCTGCACGTGGCGGAGGATGGCGTCGGCGATGGAGCCCAGCCACACCTCCTTGATCCAGGACGAGCCATGCGACCCGAGTACCACTACCTCCGCGCCCTCCTCGCGGGCGATGCGCTCGATGTCCACGTAAGGCACGCCGAACTCCAGCCGCCAGGATGCCTGGACCCCGGCGTCGCGCAGACGCTGAGCCTGTCGCTCGAGCTTCGGCGCGTGGTCGGCCCGAAGCTGCTCTTCCAGGCCCTCCGCCCCGCCGGCGTAGCGGATGGCATGGACGTGCGCCACCGTCGCATTCGACAACCCCAGCCCCTTCCACCCTGCCACGCAGTCGAGGGCGATATCCGACGCCGGCGACAGGTCGGTCGCGAAGAGAACCCGGCTAAAGACGCGCCCCTCCTTCCGCGGCTAGCTCTACACCCGGCCGGAACCAGCGCCGCGTCCGGTTGCACGCGGCGCAGACGGAGAGCATGACGGGGACCTCCACGAGAACTCCGACGACGGTCGCGAGGGCGGCGCCGGAGCCCGGCCCGTAGAGGGCGATGGCTGTCGCGACCGCCAGCTCGAAGAAGTTGCTGGCACCGATGAGGGCTCCGGGCGCCGCGACGGAGTGGGGCACCTTCATCAGCTTCATCAGGCCGTAGGTCAGGCCGGCATTGAAGTAGACCTGGATCAGAAGCGGGATCGCGATCAGGACGACGTGGAACCAGTTGCCGAGGAGGTTCTCGGCCTGGAATGCGAAGATGAGGACGAGCGTCGCGAGGAGCGCCATCACGGTGATCGGGTGGAAGAAGGCCAGGAAGCGGCTCTCGAACCACTCGACGCCCTTCGCGCGCAGGAGGAACGTCCGGCTCAGGGTCCCCAGCACCAGCGGGATGACGATGAACGTGATCACGCTGTAGATCAGGACCTTGACCGGCACTGTCAGGTTGCTCGCTCCGCTCACGAGCAACGTCACGATCGGCGCGAATAGGACGAGCATGATCAGGTCGTTCACGGAGACCTGGACGAGCGTGTAGGCCGGGTCGCCGTCGGTGAGGTACGACCAGACGAAAACCATCGCCGTGCATGGCGCCGCCGCCAGGATGATGGCGCCGGCGATGTACTGATCGGCCAGGGCCGGCGAGATGAGGCCCGAGAAGACGTGCTTGAAGAAGAGCCATGCGAGAAAGGCCATCGAGAATGGCTTCACGAGCCAATTCACGAAAAGCGTCACGAGGAGGCCCTTCGGCTTCTTCCGAACGCCCAGGATGCTCGTGAAGTCGATCTTCAGCATCATCGGGTAGACCATCAGCCAGATCAGGACGGCGATCGCGACGTTGATCTGGCTTCCCTCGCCGAACTCGAGCTTCCGGACGGCGCCCGTTGCTCCCGGGAGGAGCTTTCCGAGGGCGACGCCGGCGACCATGCAGAGTCCGACCCAAAGCGTCAGGTACCTCTCGAAGTAGCTGAGTCGCTTCGGCGCCCCGGCGTCGCCCATCGGCCCTCAGCCTCTCGTGGGCTTCTTCGCGCGGACGAACGCGCTCATGAACTTGCCGTCCACCTCCGCCGGCGCGGCGCCCACGTCCAGGAGCAGGTCACGGGCGTCCTCGGAGGTGTAGACCCGCGTCGGAGCGATCTCGATGTCGGCGAAGCCGGCGGCCGAGAGCCTGGAGCGGTACTCGGATTCCTCCATCGCGCCCGCCAGGCACCCGATCCACAGCTCGACGCTCTTCCGGAGGGCCGCCGGCACCTCGCCTCGCACGACGATGTCCGAGACGGCGAACCGGCCGCCCGGCTTCAGCACGCGGAAGGCCTCCCGAAGGGCCCGATCCTTGTCGGCGGACAGATTGATGACGCAGTTGGAGATGATGACGTCCACCGAGGCGTCCGGCAGCGGGATGTCCTCCAGCTCACCCTTCAGGAACTCCACGTTCGTCACGCCGGCCTTCCGCTGGTTCTCGCGCGCGAGTGTGAGCATTTCGTCCGTCATATCGAGGCCGTAGACCTTGCCCGAGGGACCGACGCGCTTGCTGGAAAGCAGGACGTCGATGCCGCCGCCGGAGCCCAGGTCAAGAACGATGTCGCCCGGATTAAGCTGCGCGAGCGCCGTGGGGTTGCCGCAGCCGAGAGAGGCGGCGACCGCCTCGGCCGGCAGCCCGGCCGTGTCCGAGATTTCGTACAGGCTCGACGTGACAGGATCGGCGCAGCCACACTCCGCCGGGCCGCAGCAGGAGCTCTGGCCGCCCGTGGAGGCCCGCCTCGCTGCCTCACCGTACTTCTGCCTGACGACGTCCTTCAAGTTGGCTTCCGACATGTTGGCCTCCATTCGATAGATTGCGAATGATTGATCTATCAATCCAAATTTTTTACACCGCTTTGGAAACAGCCTCCGCGAGCCCCGCCAGAGCGGCCTCATTCCTGCGGTAGAACACCCAGCGCCCGCGCTTCTCCGCCTCCACGAGACCTGCCCGGCGCAGCAAATCCATGTGGTACGAGATGACCGTCTGCGACACGCCCACCGCCTTCTCAATGTCGCAGGCGCAGAGCCCCCGCTCCTCCCGGGCGATCAGCTCGCAGCAGGACTTCCCGCGCGATCGGAGCAGATCCAGGATCTTCAGCCGCGTCGGATCTCCGAGCGCCTTGAAGACGGGGACGAGATCCGTCTGTTTCATAGATCGATAACTATAGATGTGACGGCAGGCTCTGTCAAGCCTGCTATCGTTGTTCCGAAAGGAATCCGCAAATGAAACGGTGTTTGCGTAACCTTCCCCTCGGGGCGCTGCTCTTCCTCTCCTGCGCGTCCTGCGCGACGGCGGCGGCGCCGGCGCGCGCTCCCGCGGCATCTTGGAAGTTCGCCGTGAGCGGCGACTCACGAAACTGTGGAGACGTGGTCATGCCAGCCGTCGCGGCCGGCGCGGTTTCGAACGGCGCCGCGTTCTACTGGCACCTGGGCGACTTCCGCGCGCTCTACGACTTCGACGAGGACATCCTTCAGCAACGCCTGGTCTTTGGCGGGGCGAGAAAGCTGGCGATCACCGACTACCAGAAGCTCGCCTGGGACGATTTCATCCAGAACCAGATCGCGCCTTTCGGCGCGATGCCGGTGTTTCTGGCAATCGGGAACCATGAGCTCGTCGCTCCCAAGTCGCGCGGCGAGTTCCTGGCGCAGTTCGCCGACTGGTTCAACGCGCCGCCGATCCAGAGCCAGCGGTTGAAGGACGACCCGAAGGACCACCGGCTCAAGACCTACTATCACTGGATTCAGAACGGCGTGGACTTCATCACTCTCGACAACGGATCGAACGATCAGTTCGACTCGGAGCAGGTTGCGTGGCTGGAGAAGCTCGCGGCCCGTGACGCGACCGACCCTGCCCTGACGACGATCGTGGCCGGTATGCATGCCGCGCTGCCCGACAGCCTCGCCTCGGATCACAGCATGAGCGCCTGGGCGCAGGGGGAGAAGAGCGGCCGCCGCGTGTATGCCGCTCTCCTCAAGGCGCAAGCCGCCGGCAAGAAAGTCTACGTCCTCGCCAGCCACTCGCATTTCTACATGAGCGGGATCTTCGATTCACCCTACTGGCGCTCCAATGGGGGCGTCCTGCCGGGCTGGATCGTCGGCACGGCCGGCGCGGTTCGTTACGCCCTGCCACCCGGCGCCGCCCAGGCGAAGGAAGCGAAGACGAACACCTACGGGTATTTGGTCGCGACCGTCGATTCGGACGGCTCCATCCGATTCGACTTCCAGGAGATCAAGGAAGGAGACCTCTCCGAAACCGTCGTCAAGCGCTTCACGCCGGACTTCGTCCGCCAGTGCTTCGTGGGGAACATTCGCGCAGAGTAGCGCGCGAGTCCAATCTAGTCGCGCCACCAGGCGGGATCTGAATTCTTCGGCGCGTGCTCCGCGGCGTACTGGGCCATCAGCTTGATCCGCTCGACCTGGGACAACGGGCCCGCCCAGCAGTGGGGCTTTCGCGGGCCGTAGAGGATCGTTCCTCCCCAGGGAGGGTTCGTCGTTGTTCGAAGAAAGTCGTCGAGGCGATGGACGGCGTTGTTCAGGTAGTAGGTATCCATCTCGCCGGCGGTGATGTGGATCTTCCCGGCGAGCTTGCCGCCGATCTCGCTCCAGTGTTTCTGGAGGTAGGCGGTCAGGTCGGAGTGCTCGCGCCAGTACGCCGCCACGCTCTTGTCGATCGCCCCGGTCTCCGGATCGAAGAGCGGCTGGAAATACCCGTCCTTGCCGATCGGCCCGTAAACGGCCTGCCAGCAGTCCCAGTCCTCGCCCGAACGGCCGCCGGGCCCGAGCGCCCGCTCGTACTTCAATTGCTGCTCCATCGTCGAGCGGACGACCCCTTCGGTGTCGCGCTCCCCCGGCAGCGGCACGCGCAGGAACCCGGTGTCCTTGTGCCAGGCGTTGTCCCAGTCGTAGATGTTGACGATCTGCATGGAATGGAAATCGACGGGGTCGGGGCACGCGGAAAAGGTGCCGCCGAAATCGTCGGGGTGAAACACCTGGAGCGCGAGCGACTCCCAGCCTCCCGTGGACCCGCCCGAGAGAAGCCGCGCCCACGGCTCTCGAATCGCGCGGAAGTGCGTTTCGATGTACGGGATCAGCTCCGTCATCATCACCTGGCCGTACGGCCCGTTGTTGGGAGAGTCCACGGCGTAGGAATCGTCGTAGTAGGGCGTCGGGTGCTGGAAGGTGACGAAGAGCATCCGGGGGAAGCCGTCGGAGAGCCACGCCCTCGTGAACTCTTCGCGCGCCCGGGCCCGCGCCTTCTGCCGCTCGGTCGCTCCGGCGGGAACCTCGACCTTCTCGCCGAAACCGCCGGGGGGGCCGGTCGCGAAATGCCCCTGCTCGTAGTTGACCGGGTAGAAGACTTCCTTCTCCTTCTCGTAGTCTCGCGGAAGGAGGACCGTCGCTCCGACGAAGATGGGCTGTCCCCAGAACTTCGAGAGAAGCGCGCTCTGGAACCGCACGCGCTTGACGTACCGGCTGTCGGCCGGAATCTCGACCGGCGGGATCTTCTTGCCGAGCGTCAGGCGGACGGTTTCCCCACGGCGCGGGTCCAGGCGCATTCTTCGGACCTCGCTGTAGAGGTTGCCGGGAGAGATCTGAAAGACCTGTCCCTCCCATTGATCGGCGTGCAGCTTGACCGCGTGCCCGTCCGCCCGGTGAAACGTCGTGTAGACATTCAGCATCCCCTGGACGAAGTAATCTCCGGGTGGGATGTCCGCCAACCTCGCGATCGGATAGCCGAGCGCCCCGCCGCCGACGGCGGCCCATTGACCCGGCTTCAATCCCTCGACGTCCTGGCCGAAGAAAGGTGTCGAACGGTACTGGTCTCCTTCCTTGCCGAACTGGAGGCGCGGCTCGGGGTCGCCCTCCTTCGAAATCACGACGAAGAGACGACCGTCGGCAGGCTGGCTCCGTACACCCTCCGGGAAGGAGAGCTCGAAGCGGACCGCGGCGGCAGGCTCTTCGGCCCCTGTCGAGCCTGCCCAGAGGAGTCCCGCGACGAGGATCCCGAGACGCCGCACTACCGGACCGACCTGCTTCTTTCCTTCCGCGAGGCCGCCAGGACCTGGACGACCATCAGGAGGATCCCGATATCGCGCACGAGGACCCACCGCATGTCGGCGAGCTGCTCCTCGCGGCTCTTCCCCGCGGCGTGAACGTCGAAGCAGCCGCAATCGACCGCGTGACCGCGCGCGAGGTTAAATCCAATCGCCGTGATGAAGACGAGGACCAGGAGACCCACGACGATCGCCGTTTCCCGGCGCCAGAGGCCCAGGATCAGGGCGAGCCCGGCCAGGATCTCGACCCAGGGCATCACGAGGGCGAACGCGTTGACGAGCGCCCCCGGAACCAGGCGGTAGTTGTAGATCATGTGGGCGAAGGATGGGGGATCGGCGATCTTCGGAAGCGCGGAGACCGCGAAGATCGCGCCGAGTCCGATCTGGACGCGGATCGACAGCCACGGGTGCGTGAACCAGTTCACGGCTTGGGGCCCTTCGTCACGGGGAGCCCTCGCTTCTGCCAGGCCGGGAACCCGTCCTTGTCGACGAAGAGGGCGTTGAAGCCGACCATGTAGAGCTTCTCGGCGAGCATGTGCGAGTCTTCGCAGTCCCCCCCGCTGCAGTAGATGACGATCGGCGCGTTCTGGTCGAGCCCTTCCTCGAAGAATGCCTTGACGCGGTCGGCGATGTCCGACTCCCAGACGGGAAAGTTGCGCGCCCCGGCGACGTGCCCGTCGGCGTACACGGAGCTGCGCCGGGCGTCGAGAAACAGCCGCTGCTGCTTGTAGAGGACCTCCGAGTCGTCGGTCGAGATTTCGACCGAGGCGCGGTCGGGATGCGGAGGAAAAGTCCCGGAAATCGCGGAGGGAGAGGCGGGAGAAGCTGCGGACGCCGGCGCCGGAACGGGTGTCGTCGGGGAGGACGCTTGCGTCGCGGCTGGCCGCGCGGCCGCGGGCTCGGCGGACACCGGACCGGTCTCGAGCGCCCGCGGGTAGCTTCCGATCCATACGAGCTTTCTTTCTTTCGAGGCGGTGAGGTTCGACACGCCCGCGCAGACGGCCGCCGCCAGGACCAGGATCACGATCTTCGTCCACGCGCGTTGTCTCATGAGGTCAGTTCTTCGCGGTCCTTCGCAACAGCCGCGAACGATATCTTCTTCCTCGGCTTTCGGCCGCAGCGTTCGCTTCGCGAACAGGCGGCCGGGAAAGTTCAACTACCAGGGCCCCGAGCTCTCGC
>DATIRW010000276.1:0-5944 GCA_035469365.1 Thermoanaerobaculia bacterium | reverse complement strand
GGCCGTTTCCTGCAACAGACCTATCAGGGCGAGTTCATGGGCAGACCCTTCTCCGGCCTCGGTTACATCGGTTACGACAACTACCTGAAGAAATATCTCTCAACCTGGATGGACTCGGCGGGAACGACGATCTACACCCGGATCGGGAGGTTCGACAGCGAGGACGAGAGCCTCACGCTCACGGGCGAGGTCGACGATTACATGAGGGGAAAGAGCATCCCGGTCCGCGAGCGAATGGCGGTTGTCAGCCCGTCGGAATTCTTCTTCGAGACGTGGGAGCAGGGACCGGACGGCAAGGACCGTAAGGTCATGGAGGTCCGCTGCACGCGCAAGCAGTAGCGCTCGGCGACCTTGAGAGACAGGAGGTTGATATGAGAGCCCTGATCACGGTGGCGATGATGTTTGCGCTGGGGACGGCCGGCTCCTCCTCTGGGCCGGCGCGCCTTGCGATGGCGAAGATCGTTCCTCGAATTCAAAGGGCGGATTACGAGGACGATCGAAAGGCGCTGCTCACTCTCGCGGGCGAGATGGAGCGCTATACGAAGAAGGGCCCGCTGGCTTCGCGGGCCTTGTACTGGCGCGGATTTGCGATGTGGCGCCGGGCCCTCAACGGGTTCAACGACTCCGCCGACCCGAAGGAGCTCGAAAGGGATCTCACGGAAGCGGTCAGAAGTTTCACGGAGGCTGCGGCGAAGGACCCGGAATTCGTAGACGCCAAGGCGGCCGCCTCGATGTGCCTGTTCTCTCTGGCGTACCTGAACAAGGACGACGCGGAACGACGCCAGGCCCATATGACGCGGGGTGTCAAGTTGCGCGAGGAAGCCGAGAAGGCGGCTCCGGATAATCCCCGGGTTCTCTGGCTGCGGGGCGGCGGCGAATGGTGGACACCGGCGGAGCGAGGAGGCAGCCAGGCGAAGGCGATCGAGACTTACGAGCGAGGATTGGAGCTCGCGCGCAAGCAGAAGGGGAGCGCAACGGACCCGCTCGAGCCCACCTCCGGTGAGCCCGAGTTGTTGATGACTCTCGCCTGGGCCTATTCGAACCGCGCGACGCCGGACATCGCCGCCGCCGAGTCCAACGCGATCGCGGCGCTGGCCCTCGCGCCCAACTGGCACTACGTGCGGGACATTCTTCTGCCGCAGATCCGCGCCAAGGCGACGCCGGCGAGCCCCGCGGCGCCGGCCGGCGACCCCGCGCGGAAGGAGGCCGGCCCCAACGACTTCGATTTCCTGGAAGGCAAGTGGACGATTGTCTATAACAACGCGCAGCCGGGCATCCCCGCCAATCTCCGGGGCACCTGGACCGCCCGGAAGCAGGCGGACGGCCGCGTCCTGTATGACGAGTTCCGGATCCTGGGCCCTAAAGGGGAGACCGCCGCGCTCGGCACGACCTACCGGGTGTTCGATCATGTCCGGAAACAGTGGGATTGCCGCTTCGTCCAGCTGATCCGGCCCGGAGCCGAGGGCCCCGAGCAACTCGCGCAGTGGGCCGAATTCACGGCGTGGCCGGAAGGCTCGACCCTCCGCGCAGACCAGCACAACGGCCGGAGCTCGCTGCGAATCACCTACTACGACATCACGAAAGACCACTTCCGTTGGAAAGCCGACGTCTCGACCGACGGCGGCAACACCTGGAAAGCGGATCAGATTCGCATCGAGGCAACACGCGCCGCCGACTGAGGCAGCCCGACGCCGCGAGCCGCTGACGCGGTCGGACAATTCTGACAAGCAGCCGCCGGACTGAGAAGAGAAAGATGAGTTTGCATTGAGGAAGAGTCAATAAGGTCCGCTACACTGGAGTATGAGGATCTACCGCAAACCAATGTTCCTCGCAATGTCCTTGTCGCTCGGCGCCGGCTTTGCCATTTGCCAGAGTGTGCCCAGCGAGTCCGCCGGACCGGTCAGGAACTGATGCCCCGGCTCGGAAAGGCGCGGACGCTCGTTTTCCTCGGAGCGGTGGGCATCCTCGCGGCGGCGCCCTCCGCCGGCGCGACGGTCGGGTTCTCCTGGCCGTCCGGCCGCGATGCCGTCGCCGCCGGAACGAGTGTCAGCCTGGCGTGGTCGCTTCCGCCGGGTCATGACGAAGACTTCAGAGAAATGGAGCTGGTGCTCTCCCTGGACGGGGGCAGGACGTTTCCCATCCGCGTCACGCGCAATCTCGACCCGGCAACCCGCGCCCTGGCCTGGCGCGTGCCGGCCCTCCCCTCATCGCGCGCGCGCCTGGCTCTGCGCGTGGGGGATTCCGGCGAGCCCGAGGACGAGGAGATCCTGCTCGTCAGCGAGGAGTTTGCCGTCGAGATCGGCGCCTTCTCCCGCCTCGAACCAACGGCTTTTGTGCGCGGTGAGTTGCGCACGCTCGAAGCCCTGGAAGACGGCCAGAGCGCCTCGCTGGCGGATCCGGACATCCTCGAGGATACCGATCTGGCCCTCGGAGCCGCTGGCCGCACCGCAAGCCCCGCCGCACCCCGGCGGCCGCGAACCGTCGCCGCGGAGGAGTTCGTGCTCCGCATCGCTGCGTTCGAAGCAGGTGTCCGGTCGGAGCGGCCCTTGCAGCGCACCGGCCTTTCCCGCATTCCTGCCGACACGCCCCGGCGCGAGTAGCGCCTCCTTTCCCCCGAAGCCGCCCGGCACTCCGGGCTTCGAAAGGAAAGGAAAGGAAAGACTCCATGACTCGAAGGCTTGCCTTCACGGCACTCATTGGATCCAGGACGGATCCGCGAGGGAGAGGCTCTCTCTTCGGAGCCGGAAGTCTGTTTCGTCGCGCAGTTCGCGTGGCGATTCCTTTCCGGATGCGAGCTGTTTGCCTCGCCCTCGCCGCGGCGCTCTTCCCGGCAGCGTGGGGCCTCGCGTTTGAAGGGCTCATCTTGCTCCCCGGAGGCGCGCCCGCGGCGGGCGCGGAGGTCTCGATCCTCGGATTCGCCGGCGTGCAGCGGACCGACGCCGCCGGCTGTTTCGAGTGGAAACCGACGCCCGTGCCGCCCTTCGAAGTCTTCGTCGTGCTCCCGGGGGGCCGCTACATGCGCCCGGTTCGCGTCGAGACAATCCCGGAGAGCGGCTTCGTGAAGATCGAAGTCGGCCCGCTCATCTCCGAGAGCGTGACGGTGACGGGGGCTGCTGTCACCATCGAGAACACGCCCGCGGCGGGCACCGCACTCGTGCCGCGGGCGGACCTCGAAGTTCGCCAGCCCGCCAACCTCGTGCAGGCCCTGGAGAACGTCGCGGGAGTCTCGCAAGTGTCGGAAGGCCAGGCGGCCGTCCCCGCCGTGCGAGGGCTCGCCCGGGGACGGACACTGTTCCTGCTCGACGGCGCGCGCGTCAGTTCCGAGCGGCGAGTCGGACCCAGCGCCACGTTCCTCGATCCCTTCTCGCTCGACGCCGTCGAGGTGTCTCGCGGGCCCGGATCGGTGGCCTACGGCTCCGACGCGTTCGGCGGCGTGATCTCCGCTCGGACCCGCACCTTCGAGCCGGGTGGGCCACTGACCTTCCGAGCAACGGGCACCGCGTCCGCGGGGACACCCGGCGCCCAGGCGGGCGCCGAGGTGTCCCGGGGAATCGGCCTCGAAGGCGGGTTCCTCGTGCTCGGCCACTACCGGGAGTACGAAGACTGGAAAAGCCCGAGGGGCGAGGTCTTCAATTCCGGCTGGCGCGATTCGGGGCTCCTCGTCCGGGCGGGTCACCGTGTGGGGCCCGGCATCCTCACGGCCGGTTGGGAGGGAGACCACGGCCGCGAGATCGAGCGCCCCCGGAACGACTCGCAGACCGTCCGCTTCTTCTACCCCACCGAGGACTCGGACCGCTTCTCCCTCTCCTACGACGTCGATCCCTTCGGCGGCTTCACGCGCATGGGGATCAACGCGTTCCTGGGCACGTACGCGCAGGTCACGGACCAGGACCGGTTCGCGTCGACCCCGCGGACCGTCGAGCGGGCGGACGTGTCGGCGCGCGATTTCCAGGTCCGATCGTTCGCGGAGCGGTACGTGGGTCCGGCCCGCGTCGAGATCGGGCTCGACGTGAACGGCCGTTTCGATCTGCACGCCCTCGACATCGGGTTGACCTACCAGGACCCGGCTCCTCCCATCGAGAGGGTGAACGTGTCGGTGGACGACGCGAGCCGGACCGACGGCGCCGTCTATGTCTTCGCCGAATCGAAGGTCGCGCCGAAGCTGACCGCGGGGCTCGGCGCCCGCGGCGACTCGGTCAAGACGAGCAATTCCGGAGGGTATTTTGGCGACCGGGAGACCTCCAACGGCGCCTTTTCAGGCCACTTCTCGCTGACGGCAGGATCCTTCGGGGGATTCTCGGCAACGGCGCAGGTGTCGCGCGGCTTCCGCGACCCGACGCTCTCGGACCGCTACTTCCGCGGGCCGACGGGCCGCGGCTTCATCACCGGCAATCCCGACCTCGAGCCGGAGACGAGCCTCCAGTACGACCTGGCGCTGCGCCATTCGGCGGCCGGGTACCGCCTGGCGCTTTACGGCTACGAGTACCAGATCTCCGACTTGATCGAGCGCTACCAGACCGCGCCAGACTTCTTCTTCTTCCGGAACCGCGGCCGCGGGCGCCTGCGTGGGCTCGAGATCGAAGCCCAGGCGGACGTGGGCTCGGGATTCTCCCTCGGACTCTCCGCGCAGGTGGAGCGCGGAGTCACCCTCGACGATGACGCGGCCCTGGACGACATCCCGCCGGAGTCGGTCTCGTTGCAGGCTCGCAAGAGCATCGGGCGCGGATTCGTGCAGCTGCGCGCCGCCGCGTACGCCCGCGACGACCGGCCCGGCCCCAACGAGATCGAGGCACCCGGGTACGCGATCGTGGATCTCGGAGGCGGCTACCAGGTCTCACAGTGGCTGGAGCTGCAGACCTACGTGCGCAATCTCCTCGACCAGGAGTACTACGCCAGCCCCGATCCCCGTTTCGTCCTGGCTCCGGGCATCTCGGCGAGCTTCACCGCCCTGCTGCGGTTCTAGCGCTGAGAAACCTCATCGTGAGTCCGTGACCACCTCCGAGGACACGAAGCTGGGACCTGCCGGACGCCGTGTCGGCGTCCGCGATGCCGGCAAGCATCCGGACCTCGGAGATGGACTACGGATATATCTGCACGGGTGGAGTCGGGCCGGGACGCGCTGGAAATAGCATGGGAAGAGGAGGCGAGCCTGAAAATCATTCTGTTCGGGGCGACCGGCATGGTGGGGCAGGGCGTTCTGCGCGAATGCCTGCTCGACCCGGAAGTGGGCGAGGTGCTTTCGGTCGGGCGCAGCACAACCGGGCAGGCGCATCCGAAGTTGCGCGAGCTCGTGCGGCCGGATCTTCTGGACTTCTCGGCAGTCGAGTCCGATCTCTCCGGCTTCGACGCGTGTTTCTTCTGCCTCGGCGTGTCCTCGGCCGGCATGAAGGAAGAGGACTATCGACGCGTGACCTTCGACATCACGCTGGCTGCGGCGCGGACGCTCGCCCGGCTCAATCCCGCCATGACCTTCATCTACGTTTCCGGCGCGGGCACCGACAGCAGCGAGCGGGGGCGAAGCATGTGGGCGCGCGTGAAGGGCCAGACGGAGAACGCGCTGCTGCGGCTGCCGTTCAAGGCGGTGATGTTCCGTCCTGCCGGCATCGTGCCGCTCTACGGCATCACTTCGAAGACGCGGCTCTACCGTATCGCCTATGCCCTGACGCGGCCGCTCTGGTCCGTGCTGCTCCGGGCCTTTCCGCGGTACGTGACGACGACAGAGCAGGTCGGCCGCGCGATGCTCCGCGTCGCGAGGGAGGGCGCGCCGAAACCGATCCTTGAGACCCGCGACATCAACGCCCTCGAGGTGCCATCCTGAGCCCTTCGCCGCTCTCTGTCACCCTGAGCGAAGCGAAGGATCTGCTCTCAGGTTCTCAAATGTGTCGGGAGCAGATCCCTCGTCGCTTCGCTCCTCGGGATGACAGGGCAAGGCGCTGCGTCCGAA
>DATIRW010000275.1:0-7672 GCA_035469365.1 Thermoanaerobaculia bacterium | reverse complement strand
CACCGCGCGAATCTTCCGTTCCGAAGCGCAAGCGCGGCCGGCGAGAACTGGGCGCTTCTCCCTTCGGCCGCGGCGTTCGTGGACCCTCTCCTCTCGACGGGATTCCCGCTGACGCTTCTCGGTATCGCCCGCCTGGCCGAGGCGATCGAGACTTCGTGGGGCCGGGAGTCCTTCGCTCGGCAGCTGGAAGCGTACGCTGACGAGACTCTTTCCGAGGCGGACAGCGCGGCTCTTCTTGTTTCCGCTCTCTACACGAGCTTCCGCGACTTCCCTCTCTTCGCCGCGATCTCGAAGCTCTATTTCGCGGCAGCGAGCTTCACTGAGGCGGCGCGGCGATTGTCGCGGCGGGATGCGCCGCGGTCCTTCCTCTGCGCGGACCATCCCGTCTTCGGCCCCGCCTTCGAGGAATCGTGCCGGGCGGCGCTCGCCGCCTCGGCGCGAGGCGGGCCGAGGTCCGCTGAGCGAGAGGAGCTTCTGCGGAGAATCGACCGAGCCATCGAACCCCTCGACGTGGCGGGCCTGCGCGACGCCGCCCGCCGCAACTGGCACCCCGTCCGCGCGGAGGACCTCGTCGCCGGCGCTCACAAGCTCGGCGCGACCCGCGAACAAATCGAGAACTTCCTCAACTGTTCCGGCTTCTTCGCTCCAACGTCTTCCGGTTAGTCGGCGGCCCTGGAAGCGATCGCCGGCGCGCGATTGCGGAGCATGCGAAGGGAGACGACCAGGGCGACGACCATGATGGTCAGCAGGGCAAGCTCCAGCATCGCGCTCTGAAAAGCGACAGTGTTCCCCTTTTCGAAGAGCGTCGCGAACTCCGCCGTGAGGACCAGGATCCGCCGCGTCACGGCGATGAGACCCACGATCAGGAAGGGCTCCGGGACGAGGGTGTGCTCCCGGAAGGAGACCTGCACGGTGTAGAGAAGCTCGACGATCATCAGGATGAGCAGCATCCGGTCGAGGAGATCCACGATGCTCTGCGCCGTCGCGCCGGCGAGGATGCTCTTTCCGAATCCGACGGCGACATTGACGAGCAGCGCCGCGGCGCTCAAGGCGAGGAGCGCGCCGAGCCCGATATAGACGCCGTCCTCGACGCGGGTGAAGAGGCCCGCGATGGTCGACCGCAGCTTGCCCGGCTTGTCGCTGCCGCGTTCGCTCATGCGGAATGGGAAGGCAAGAAACGGGCCATCCTGGATCGCCGCGCTCGCACTGACGTGGCCGCAAGGAAGTAGACTCCGGCGCGGAGCCGGCGCTCTTCGACGATCATGAACGGACAGACGCGCGAAGTTCTTTTGGGCGGGGCCGCGGCGACGGGACTCGCCTTCCTGATTCTCCTGCTCTTCGAGAGCCGGAGGCCGCTTCGCAAGCAGCGCGAGTCGAAGCCGCGCCGCATCGCGCGAAACCTGACGGCCGGGGGCATCGCGCTAGGCCTCGTCGCGGTCCTGCAGACGCCGTTTCTCGTCCCGGCCGCGAGATGGGCGGGACAGAGGCGCTTCGGACTTCTGAACCTGATGGACCTGTCCCGGCCCGTCGAGATCGCGCTCGCCGTCGTCCTGCTCGACTACACGCTCTGGGTCTGGCATCGGATCAACCACGTCGTTCCCTTTTTCTGGCGCTTCCACCTCGTCCATCACGTGGACCGCGACATGGACGCCTCGACCGCCTTCCGGTTCCACTTCGGAGAGCAGGCGCTCTCGGTCGGCTATCGGCTCGCGCAGATCGTCGTCCTCGGCGTGGATCCGGTTTCGCTCTGGATCTGGCAGAGCCTGGTGGCCGTCTCGATCGTTTTCCATCACTCCAACGTCCGGCTCCCCCTGGCGCTCGAACAGGCGCTCGTCAAGGTCATCGTGACGCCGCGCATGCACGGAATCCACCATTCCAACTACCGCAACGAGGCCAACGGAAACTGGTCGAGCCTGTTCTCCGCCTGGGACTATTTGCACGGCACCGTTCTTCTGGGCGTCCCGCAGGGTGCCGTCGAGATCGGCGTGCCGGCGTACGGGCGCGAGAAAGACGTGACGCTTGGCAAGATCCTCCTCATGCCTTTCGTGAAACAGAAGGACGATTGGGTCGACGAGCTGGGGTCGCGGCTCGTGAGGCCGCACGAGCCCTCTCGGAGACTGGAGCTGGCCGAGTAATGGCCTTTGATACGGAGCTTCGCTCGCTCGCGCGGCGGCTCTCGCCGGCGGCGAGGATCACGGTGCTGACGGGCGCCGGCGTCTCCGCCGCGAGCGGCGTGCCGACGTTCCGCGGTCCGGGCGGCCTCTGGAAAGACTTCCGGCCCGAGGATCTCGCGACTGCCGAGGCGTTTGCCCGCGACGCGAAGACGGTCTGGGAATGGTACGACTGGCGGCGGCAGCTCGTCGCGAAGTGCCTTCCCAATCGGGCTCACGAGGTGCTGGCTCTCTGGAGCCGCCGCTACGAGTCTTTCGCGCTCGTCACTCAGAACGTGGACGGCCTGCACGAGCGCGCCGGAACGAAAAACGTCATTCGATTCCACGGCTCGCTCTGGGAAGTCTCCTGCTGGAACGGATGCCGGGCAGGATCCTGGAACGACCAGACGGTTCCCTTCCCCCGCCTCCCGCCTCCCTGCCCGAACTGCGGCGGGTCGCTGCGCCCGGGCGTGGTCTGGTTCGGCGAGGCGATCCCTTCAGAGGCGCTCCGGGCGGCCGACCGCGCTCTCGACTGCGACGTGTGCCTGGTTGTCGGGACGTCCTCGGTGGTCTATCCCGCCGCGGGTCTTTCCTCCGAGGCGAGGAGCCGCGGCGCCTTCACCGTGGAGATCAATCCGGAGGCGACGCCCGCGACCTCGGTGACGGACCTCGCGCTGCCCGGGCGCGCCGAGGAAGTCCTCGACCAGATCGAGAAGATTTTGTCGATTTCGGGCTGAGAGCCGGCAGCCTACTCGAGCCTCTCCGCCAGGATCTTCGCAGCAGCCTCCTCCCGATGAGCGCGCAGCTTCTGCTTCAGCTCTGGTCGCCGGCCGGCGAGGATGGCGGCGGCGAGGAGCGCCGCGTTGATCGCGCCGGCCTTCCCGATGGCGAGCGTGCCGACGGGCACGCCGGCGGGCATCTGCACGGTCGCGAGGAGAGCGTCCAGGCCTTTCAAGGCGGATGTATCCATGGGGACGCCGAGGACGGGCAGGAGGGTGTTCGCGGCGACAGCTCCGGCCAGGTGGGCGGCGCCTCCGGCCGCGGCGATCAGGACCTCGATGCCGCGCGCCTCCGCGCCTCTGACGAACTCGGCGAGGGCGTCGGGCGTTCGGTGCGCCGACAGGACGCGAGACTCGTGCGGAACTCCCAGGCGCGTCAACGTGTCGCCGGCGTGGCGCATCGTCTCCCAGTCGGAGCGGCTCCCCATGAGCACGGCGACCAGGGGCTTGAGATCTGAGCTCATGCGGGCCCTTGATTGTATCGGGAATGGCGGCGATGCCTGCGCCCTCAACCCGACCCTCTCCCGGGGGGAACGGGAGAAGAGAGCCTGCTAAGATCGTGTACAGGCAGTCTGTCCGATGAAAAGGGGAATCTGGGTAGCGTTGGCGGTCGCCGTTGCCGTGGCGGGTGCGTGGGGCTACGGAGCGCTCATGCGCCAGGAAAACGACGACGGCCGGCGGGTCCAGCTGCTGGCAATCGCCGAAGAACAGCACATGGACCTCTCCTTCTCCCGCAGCGGGCGCCTCATGACGCGCGTGCCGGAGGAAGGGGAGGCCGTCACGGCCGGGAGCCTCGTGGCGCGGATCGAGGAGGCGGGTCTCTCCGAAGACGCCGCTGACCTCGAGCGCCAGCGCGATCAGGTCACCGCCCAGGAGAAAGCCCGGCGCGAACAGGTCGCGCAGCTCCAGGCGCAGCGCGCCCAGACAGTGAGCGAGGAGAAACGGATGGCGCGCCTGGCCTCCGAAGGCGTGGCCCCGGCCGCGGACCTGGAGACTCTTCAGCACAAGCGCGACGAGCTCGACGCGAGCATCCGCGCGCGGGAGGCCGAAAAGGGAAATCTCGAAGCGCAGGAGCGTTCGCTGGACTCCCGCCTGGAGAAGGTCCACCGGTTCGAGAAGGAGGGGACGCTGACCTCGCCCGTGGGCGGCACGGTCCTGACCCGGTATCACCGGCAGGGCGAGTTCGTCGCGGCCGGAGATCCCATCCTCACGCTGCAGGTGGAGGCCCCGTACCTGCGCGTCGAAGTGCCTGAAGAGCGCCTCTCGGCGTTCACCGTCGGCGGCAGCGTGACGGTGTGGCCACAGGCGCGCCCCGACGCCCGCTTCGCGGCGCGCGTCGTCACGATCAAACCGCGGGCCGAGTTCGCCACACGAAAGAACTGGGGCCTCCAGAGCCGCGACCTGAAGACCTTCTCCGTGCGCCTGGCCCCCCAGAACGCCGGCATCGTCTCCGGCCAGACTTTCGTCGTCGAAGCGGGTAGGAATTGAAGGATTGAGAGATTGAGTACCGCGCGCTTTAGCGGGTCAGCCGAATCAGTCAATCGTCAATCAGTCAATCGTCAATCAGTCAATCGTCAAACGGTCAATCGTCAATGATTCCGTCGATCGAAGCGGAGAAGCTGACCAAGAGATTCGGCGACTTCACCGCCGCCGACGACCTCTCTTTTTCCGTAGTCGCGGGGGAGACGTACGGGATTCTCGGCCCCAACGGCGCGGGCAAGACGACGCTCATCCGAATGCTGACGACGCTGCTTCGGCCTACGTCCGGCCGCGCTGCCGTCAAGGGACACGACGTGGTCTCGGATAAGACCGCCGTCCGCACGGCGATCGGAACCGTCTCGCAGGCGGTCACGACGGACGAGAACCTGACGGTCTACGAGAACCTCTCCGTGCAAGGGAAGATGCACGGGCTCTGGGGCCGGTCCCTCTCGGGGCGCATCGAGCGCCGCTTGAAGGAAGTCGGACTCTGGGAGCGGCGAGATCAGATCGCGCGGCAGCTCTCGGGTGGGATGCGCCGTAGGCTCGAGATCGCGCGCGGTGTCCTGCACTCGCCGCAGGTCCTGTTCCTGGATGAGCCGACGGCCGGGCTCGATCCTCAGAGCCGCCGCGCGATCTGGGGCATGCTGGAAGAGATGACTTCCTCGGACGCCAGCCTCTCGATCGTGCTCACCACGCACGCAATGGACGAGGCGGACCATCTCTGCGACCGGGTCGCCATCATGGACCGGGGGCGCTTCCTCTGCGAGGACTCGCCGGACGCCTTGAAGCGGGGTCTCGCGACGGGAGAGCGCGTCGAGATCGAAACCGACCGGGAGATCGCGGCACCGGACCGGGAAGATGTCCTGGCGCTCGGCGCGGTCAACTGGCGCTCGGTGATTCCGCAGGTCGTCCAATTCCAGGCGAAGCCCGGGGAAGGGGTCGGCAGGCGCGCCGCGCAGCTGCTCGAGGAGAGGGGCTACCGGGTGCTGTACCTGACGATCGCTCCGGTGACTCTCGAGGACGTCTTCTTCTCCTACACGGGACACGTCCTGCGGGAAGCATGAGCTCGCCCGCCAACAGACGGGCCGGGGGAGTCGGGCTCGCGGCGCTCGGGATTCTCGCGATCAGCCAGCGGGCCTACGTGACCCTCTGGCGCCAGCCCGTCCTGATTATCTCGACGATGCTCTTTCCGATTGTCTATCTGCTGATCCTCGGCAATGCCTTGAACCGCCAGCTGCGCGCGATTCCGCTCGCCGTGGTCGACGAATCCGGCAACGTCCTGGCCGCGGAGTGCCTGCGCGGCGCCATCGCGCTCGAGAGCGGGCGCGACCTGCTGCGGATCACTCCGGTGTCCGATCGGGAGGAGGCGCTGCGGGGGCTGCGCCGGGGGAAGTTCCGCGCGGTCTGGGTGCTTCCCTTCGGCCTCTCGCGGCAAGGACCGGTGCCCTCCTTCATCGGCGACAACACCGACCGCTTTTCCTTCGACACGGTGGAGGCCGCTTTGAGCGAAGTCTGGGACCGCGCGTCCACGCCGGGAGGCCAGGCCCGCGCGGCGCCGGCCGTCCGGTTGGAGGCCTATCCGTACCTGGACTACCTGACCTACCTGGCGCCCGCGGTCGTGTGTCTGGCCATCTTCATGGGCTCCATGGTGTCGGGAGGCCTGCAGGTCATCGAGGATCGGATGTACGGGTATCACGAAGGCTACATGGTGACTCCCATCTCCACGGGGACCCTGGTGGCCGGACACATCCTGGCCGGATCTCTCGTGGCGGCGCTGGCGGGCGCGATGGTCCTCGTCGCGATCCTGATCATGGCCCCCCTGCCGGTGGTGGGGGCCCCGGCGGTCGTCGCCTCGCTCTTCACGATCTTTCTCACGTCCCTTTCCATCGCCTCGGTGTGGTTTCTGCTTTTCGCCCGGGCGCGGCGCGCGAGCGTGCTGCGCGGCGCATTTGGGATCATCAACACCGTGATTTTTTTCCCGTCGGGCGCCCTCTACCCGGTCGAGTCCTATCCGCAGTGGCTGAGGGCGGTCTCGAACGTGGACCCGTTGACCTACGGGCTCAAGGCGATGCGGGATGTCCTGCTGCGCGGCGCGCCGCCCTCTGCGTGCTTCGCCCCCTGGGTCTTCCTGGCGACTTTCACGCTGGTCTGTGGAATCCTGACACGCGTGCTCTTCCGCCGGGAAATCTGAGCCGGCCTCACGGCCGGCGGTCCAAAGTCCAAAAGTCCAAGGTCCAAGGTAGTTCCTCCGGCTACTTTGGACCTTGGACCTTGGACTCTTATCCCCGGAGGTAAGTTTCGAACTCCTCCGGGTGCGCGGCGCGGGAACGGGCCTCTTCCACGTCCACCAGGTTTTCGCGGGCGAGGCTGGCGAGCGACTCCTCAAGTGTGATCGAACCGTGCTTCCGGGTCAGGACGATCTCCTGATGGAGGTGTTGGAGCGCGTTCCTGCGGACGTGCTGGCGGGCGCCGTAGCCGACGACGAGGAGCTCGGCCGCGGGCACACGCCCGCCGCCGCGGCGAGGCAGGAGCGTCTGCGTCAGGACGGCGGCCAGCGCCATGGACAGCTCCTGCCGGATCGTCGGCTGCCTCTCGGGGGGAAAGGAGTCCGCGACGCGGGATACGGTCGACGCGACGTCGGTCGTGTGAACGGTCGAGAAGACCAGGTGTCCCGTCTCCGCGGCGCCCAGGGCGATGCGCATGGTCTCCGGGTCCCTCATCTCTCCGACGACGAGGACGTCCGGCGCCTGACGCATGGCGGCTCTCAGGGCGGTCGCGAAGTCCGGAGCGTCCGCTCCGATCTCGATCTGCTCTATGAGACTGGCACGGTGCGGATGCTCGTACTCGATCGGGTCCTCGATCGTGACGATGTGGCGGGCGTCGCGGCGGTTGATCTCCTCGACGAGCGCCGCGAGCGTCGTAGTCTTGCCGGAGCCGGTGGGGCCGCCGATCAGGACGAGACCGCGAGGAAGCTTCGTCAGCGCCTCGACGCCGGGTGGAAGACCCAGGGAGGCCAGTCTCGGCGGGTCGGTCGGAAGCGCGCGCACCGTGGCCGCCGCGCGCCCCCGCTCGCGATGGAGATTGACGCGAAAGCGCCCCCGGCCGCGCAGCTTGTAGGACGTGTCCGTATTTTTTTCCTGCGCGTACCGAGACCGCGCGCGGCCCGGGAGCGCCGGCAGGACCGCCTCCTCGATCTCCTCGCCGGAGACGGGCGCCTCCGGCAAGGCGACGACGGCCCCGTCGATCCGGACGCAGGGGGGCGCA
>DATIRW010000274.1:0-7295 GCA_035469365.1 Thermoanaerobaculia bacterium | reverse complement strand
CGCGGTGTCTCCAACGATGACGGGCACGATCGGGTGTGTACCTTGAGGGATCCGGAAGCCGGCGTCCGACATCGCCTTACGGAAATAGGCCGCGTTGTTCCGCAGCTTTCGGACCGGTGCCGGATCCTCGCGCAGCATCCGGAAGGCCTCGAGCGATCCCGCGGCCACGGCCGGCGGCAGCGAGTTTGAAAAGAGATATGTCCGGCTGCGCTGGCGGAGCGTGTCGATGAGCGCCCTGGGGCCCGTCGTGAAGCCTCCGGCGGCCGAGCCCATTGCCTTGCCGAGTGTGCCGGTCGTGACGTCGATCTTGTCCATCACGCCCTGCTCCTCGGCCGTGCCGCGCCCGGTCGCGCCGAGGACTCCCGTCGCGTGGGAATCGTCCACGGCGAGGAGGACGTCCTTCTCCCCGCAGATCCGGACGAGCTCGACGAGGTCCGCCTCCTCGCCCTCCATCGAGAAGACGCCGTCGGTCATCATCAGGCGAAAGCGCGAGGTCTTGTCCTCCGCGAGCATCCTCTCGAACGCCTTCGTGTCGGCGTGCGGGACCTTGTACCGGGTGGCCTTGCAGAGGCGCACGCCGTCGATGATGGACGCGTGGTTCAGCTCGTCGGAGTAGAGCCCGTCCGGCTCGTCCAGGACCGCGGCGAAGAGGCCCTCGTTCGCGTTCCAGCAGGACATGTACAGGATCGCGTCGTCGGTCCCGAAGAACGAGGCGATCTCCGCCTCGAGCTCCCTGTGCAGCTGTTCGGTGCCGCAGATGAAACGCACCGAGGCCATTCCCGCTCCCCACCGGTCGATCGCCTTCTTCTGCGCCTCGCGGATCCTGGGATGGTTGGCGAATCCCAGGTAGTTATTCGAGGTCAGCATCACGACCTCGCGCCCGCCAACCCTGACCCGCGCGTCCTGCGGCGACTGGAGGACCAGTTCCTCCTTGTACGTCCCCGCTTCCCGCAGTTTGGCCATCTCGCCGGCGAGGTGGTTGATGAGCTTTTTCATGGCGATTGTCTCCCCGCCCTGTCATTCTGAGGCCCGCAGGGCCGAAGAATCCGCTCCACTGGATGCGAGGGCAGATCCTTCGCTTCGCTCAGGATGACGGGGCCTTGGCTACTCCTCGGAGAGGATCTTGCCGACGACGCGGCCGCCGGGGAAGGCCGCTTCGAGAGCGGCGAGCGCGCTGTCGAAGGCGGCGTTTGACCGCGCGGTGATCTCGGCGCAGAGGGTCGGGCGGTTGACGATCTCGGAGGTCCCGGAAGGGTTGCGCACGATGACGGCCTGCGCCGGCTGCTCGACGTAGAAGAGGATGTCGTCCACCTCCTCGAGCGCCCGACCCGCCGTGCGGTGCGCGTTGGACTGCTCGTCGCGATTCAGGCAGACGCCGGCCAGACCCAGCAGCCGGTAGTGGTTCGGCTCGAACTCGGTGCGGTCCCAGTTTCTCCAGACTCGGTCCCGCGGCGCGAGCTTGAACCGGTAGGCGAGATTGGAGAGACGGGACTCCTCGAGGGCGAACTCCGCGATGCGGCGATCGGTCAGCTCATGGGGCGTCAGGGGGAGCGCAGGCTTGCTGGTCGGCATGTGCGAAGCTTAGAACGGTCCAAGGTCCAAAGTCCAAAGTAGCGACCCGGCCTCAGGGCTACTTTGGGCCTTGGACCTTGGACATTGGACTCAGGAGGGCTTCCCGTTAGGGTAAAACACCACTTTCATCGCCTGGCGGTTCTCCAGGAGGCGCATCGCCTCGTGGAAGTCGTCCAGGCCTTCGAACTCGTTCGTCACGAGGTCGGCGACGTCGAGGCCCGCGGTGAGCAGGTCGAGCATCTTGATCCAGGTCTCGAAGACGCGCCGCCCGATGACGGCGTGGAGCGTCAGGCCCTTGAAGATCAGGTCGCTGGTGTAATCGCGGATCGTGACCGATCTTCCCTTGGGCAGGCCGAGAAGAGAGATCGCGGCGCCGCGCCTGGCGGCCGCCAGACCGAGGTTGATCGAGGACTCCGCTCCGGAGAGCTCCAGCACGACGTCGGCCCCTCCGTTCGTGGCATCCTTCAGGCTCCCCGCCGGGTCCTTCGTTCTCGTCAGATCCAGAACCGTGACGTTGCTGAGCCCGCGGTTGCTTGCCCATCGCCGGGCGTGGGCTGCGGCGTGCGGGTTGACCTCGGTGATCGCGATGCGCGAGGCGCCGGAGACGCGCGCGATCTCCGCGCACATGGCGCCGATCGGCCCGTAGCCGAGGACCGCGATGGACTTTCCCGAGAGGTCGGCGACCTGCGTCGTGTGGACCGCGTTTCCGAGCGCGTCGAGGAACGCCCCGACCTTCGGAGGCACGATGTTGCGGTCCAGGGGAACGACGTTGAAAGCCGGCACGGCCACGTACTGCGCGAAGCAGCCGTCGCCGTGCACGCCGAGGATGCGGGTGTTCTCGCAGATGTGCCTCTGCCCCGTGCGACAGGGGCGGCAATGGCCGCAGGTGACGTGCATCTCCGCCGAAACGTACTGGCCTTCGAAGAGGTGGGGCCGCGCGCCGCCCGGCCCGAAGGCCACGATCTCGCCGCAGAACTCGTGGCCGTAGACACGCGGCGGCTTGACCATCGAGGCCATAGAAGGGTCCCACTGGTAGATGTGCTTGTCCGAGCCGCAGACGGCCGTCGCGAGCACGCGGATGAGCACCTCCGCCTGGCCTGGTTTCGGGACGGGCACGCTCTTGATCTCGGTCGCGTCCGGTCCAGCAGAGGCCTTCGTCTTGACGACCGCCCGCATCATCCTGGGCAGACTGGGCGACTGGGTGACTGGGAGACTGGGGGAGGCTTTCTTTCTCCCAGTCCCCCCGTCTCCCCGTCTCCCAGTCGTCCTTTTCTTCAATCGCCCGCCTGATCGTCGCGCACGAAACGGTCGCCGCCAGCGGCAACGCCGCTCGCGGCGAGGACGTCCACCGGCTTGATGTACCTGGCGGCGACCGCGCGCGTGCCCGCGATGCGGAGCTTCTCGAACAGGAAGTGGAACTTCTTCTCGAGAGAAGCTCCGATCGCATCCCGCGTCCCTCCCGGGAGGTTCCAGAACTGCTCCTTGAAGGGACCGATCGCGAACTTTCGCGCCTTGTAGAGGAACTGACTCTCGGTCTCGCCGCGCTTTCTCTCCTCTCCCTTGTTCTGGAAGAGCCACCGTTCCGTCTCCCGCTTCAAGGGGAGCGGCAGCGACGGGTGCTCGTAGACCATGTTCTGGAACTCCGTCGCCAGGTGGATCTCGGCGCAGTCGTGGTCGGGGAAGTGCCCGAAGAACTCCGAGGGGAGCGTCGAGGCTCCGTGCTGGACCGCGCCGGCCATCCCGTATTCCTCCCGGGCGACTCGCGAGATCTTCCGCAGCGTCTCGAAGTCGATCGCGACGCGCTGGACCGTGCCGTCGGGTCCCACGATGCCGCCGTGCGAGGAACCGGTCTGGATCGAAACCTTCGCGATCCCTTCGCCGTCGCCGAGCGACTTCCGGTACCCGTCCATGTAGGCGCGCAGCTCCTCGGGAGTCGAGTTCTCCTTGCCGACTTCTCCGATCTCGCCCCCGACGGAGATCGGCATCCCCACGGGCTCGCGGGACCGGATGAACTTCGTAAAGCGCGCGGCGAGCTCGAAGTTCTGCCTCTGCTGCTCGGTCAGGCTCGGCTTCGAGAGGTCCACGAGTGTCGAGGTATCGATGTCGATCTGGAAGAAGCCGGCCGGGATCGCCTCCTCGATCAGAGCCTCGATTGCGGCGATCTCCTTCTCCGGGTTTTCCTTCATCCTCTTCGGGTTCGTCTGGTAATGGTCCCCCTGGAGAAAGATTGGGCCCTCCCAGCCTTCGCGGATCGCCGCGGCGAGCACGACCGCGGCGTACTCCGCCGGCCGCTGCTCCGTGTAGCCGATCTCGCTGCGGGCGATTTCGAAGATGAGGAGGCCCGTGTCGAGTGCGCGCGCCGCGCGGAAGGCAGCCCGGGCCGCGTCGTAGGCCAGCATGCGGATGTTGACGGCGGGGACCGTGAAGCCGGAGACCTCGCCTCGCCCTCGCGCCTTGTAAAGAGGCAGGATCGAGGCGGGGAGAATCCCGAGCGAAGCGGCGGCCTCGCGGATCTTCCGCCGCGCGGCGTCGCGGACCGAAGGCTGGCCGAACACGGCGTTCCAGACAAGGCTGTCCACCACGTCTTGCCTGAACCCTGCCGGGTCCGTAACGCGAAACGCGCCGTTTCTTTCAACGGTTTCCGAGCGGCGCAGGAAGGCATCGAGCTCCTGCGAAGTCGTAAGGAGTTCCATGCGGCCCGGCGATTCTAGCTGAGGTGGTATGTGGTAGGTCGTAGGTGGTAGGGTTTTTGGGATGCGTGCGCCCCGGGGCTCTCCCTACCACCTACCACCTTCCACCTAACACCTGCATGATGCGTCTCTCCCGCACCATCCACTTCAACGCCGGCCGGAGCCTTTGGCGGGCGGACTGGACGCCGGAGAAGAACCGGTCGGTGTACGGGGAAGAGGGGCCGCACGGCTACGGCCACAACTACGAGCTGGAGGTGACGGTCGAAGGCGAGATCGACCCGGAGTCCTCCATGGTCATCAACCTGACGGACCTCGACCGGATCCTCAAGGAAGAGGTGGACGAGCCTCTCGATCACCGGAGCCTGAACCGCGACGTTCCCGATTTCGCGGATCTCCCGCCGACGGCCGAGAACCTGGCGGCCTGGATCTGGAGGCGGGTCGGCGCGCGCATCGCGCGTGAGAGGCGGCCCTGCCGGGTCGTTCACCTGCGCCTGCGTCTGACGCCCGGTTTCGCCGTGGAAATCGAAGCGGAATAGGATTCGCACGTCGGAATGAACTTCGCCTTCGTCATCGACAACCGGCGATGCATCGGCTGCCACGCCTGCTCGACGGCCTGCAAGGCGGAGAACTCGGTTCCCCTCGGAGTCTCACGCACCTGGGTCAAGTACGTCGAGAAGGGAGCCTTCCCGCACACGCGACGCTACTTTCAGGTCACGCGCTGCAACCACTGCGCGAAGCCGCCCTGCGTTCCGATCTGTCCGACGGCGGCGATGTTCCAGCGGCCCGACGGGATCGTGGAGTTCGACTCGGAGGCGTGCATCGGCTGCAAGGCGTGTCTGCAGGCCTGTCCGTACGACGCGATTCACATCGATCCCGATTCCGGCACGGCCGCCAAGTGCCATTTCTGCGCGCACCGCACGGAAGTGGGCCTGGAGCCCGCGTGCGTCATCGTCTGTCCCGTGCACGCGATCCTCGCTGGCGATCTCGACGACCCGGCCTCCGAGGTCGCGAGGTCCGTGTCCGTCGAGCAGGTCGCGGTCCGCAAGCCCGAGCAGGGCACGCGGCCCAAGCTCTTCTACATCGAGGCGGAGGAGTCGGCGCTCCTTCCGATGCTCGCCGCGCAGGACGGCGGCTATCTCTGGGCCGAGCAGCCGGCCGCCGGCGCCGGAGGGGTCGAGGACTGGCGCGGACCCATCCAGATCGGAGAGGGGCGCATGGCCGGCGCGCTCCTGGCCTCGGCGTCGTCGCCGAGGGAGACCTACAGCGCGCCGCACAGAATCCCATGGCACTGGCAGGTCCCCGCATATCTGGTCACGAAAGCGGTCGGAGCGGGGCTGTTGATGCTCGCCGCCGCGGGCACCGCGCTCGGGTTTCTTCCGGCCACGCCGCTTTTCCTGGCGATCGCGCCGCTCTGGGCAATCGTCCTGATCGTTATCACCACGGTCCTGCTCGTCTGGGATCTCGACCGGCCCGAGCGCTTTCTGAAGATTCTCGCCCGCCCGCAATGGCGCTCCTGGCTGACGCGCGGCGCGTTCATCCTGGTCGCGTTTTGCGGCGTCGGAGTGCTGCTCTGGTTCGCGAATGTCACGGGGAAGGAAAGCCTCGCGCGTGTCCTGGCGTGGCCTGCGGTGGCGCTCGGCGCGCTTGCGGCCGTCTACACGGCCTTCCTCTTCGCGCAGGCGGAAGGGCGGGACCTCTGGCAGAGCCCGCTTCTCTCCACCCATCTTCTCGTGCAGTCGGTCATGGCGGGCGCCGCGGGGTTCCTCCTGATCGGTCCGTTCGCCGGTCTCGACGCGGGCGCGGCGCGCACGGTCGCCGCGATCTTCGCCGTCAGCCTCGGCATGGATCTGCTCATCACCGCCGCCGGCGAGTTCGGCTTGCGACATGCGAGCGTCGTGGCCGCGACCGCCGCCCGCATGATCACGCGCGGGCGCTATGCCCGCCACTACTGGGGGAGCATCGCCTGCGGCATCCTCCTCCCTCTCGCGATCGTGGCGACGTCGCGGTCGTCGCCCGCCGCCCTCGCCGCCGCCGGTGCCCTCTCGCTCGCCGGTCTCTTCGTGTACGAATGGGCGTTCGTCTTCGCGCCACAGCAGGTGCCGAACAGTTGAGCGATCCGCGCGGCCCGGTCCGCCTTCCGCCGCAGATGACCGAGTCGGGCTCGCGCCTGCAGCAGTACCCGCCCGTCGAGGCGTGGGACGACTGGGTGGAGTGGGACCCGAAAGCGTGGCCGCGCCGCGTGCCGAAGCGATACCGGCTCATCCCGACGGTCTGCTTCAACTGCGAGTCGGCCTGCGGCCTGCTCGGCTGGGTGGACAAGGAAACGATGGAGGTGCGCAAGTTCGAAGGGAACCCGGCCCATCCCGGGAGCCGCGGAAGAAACTGCGCCAAGGGACCGGCGACCTTGAACCAGGTCAACGACCCGGATCGGATTCTCTATCCATTGAAGCGCGCCGGCCGCCGCGGCGAGGGGCGCTGGATTCGCGTCAGCTGGGCGGAGGCCCTGGCGGACATCGGCGGGCGCATTCGGAAGGCGTTCCAGGAGGAGCGGCAGAACGAGGTCATGTACCACGTCGGCCGGCCGGGGCACGACGGCCTGATGGAGTGGATCCTCCCGGCGTGGGGAGTGGACGGCCACAACTCCCACACAAATATCTGCTCTTCCGGAGCGCGCGCCGGCTACGCCTTCTGGATGGGTTACGACCGGCCGAGCCCCGATCACGCGAAGGCCAGCGTGATTCTCCTCATCAGCAGCCACCTGGAGACGGGGCATTACTTCAACCCGCACGCGCAGCGGATCGTTGAGGGGAAGGCCGCCGGAGCGAAGCTGATCGTCTGGGATACGCGCCTCTCCAACACGGCGTCCATGGCCGACACCTGGATCTCGCCGTGGCCCGGATCCGAGGCGGCGATCCTGCTCGCGATCGCGCGGCACCTCGTCACGACGAAACGCTACGACCGCGACTTCGTCCGCCGCTGGGTCAACTGGGAGGAATATCTGCGCCGCGAGCGGCCGCAGGCACCGACCGAATA
>DATIRW010000273.1:0-1896 GCA_035469365.1 Thermoanaerobaculia bacterium | reverse complement strand
CCCCTTCACGGTGGCGAGTAAGACCGTGCCTTTGGCAGCGCTCTCGGCTTTCTCCATGTGCGGCTCCAGGTACGCCACCGCCGCTTTCATCGCCTCCGCCGACTGCAGCACCTCCGCCACGATCAGCTCGTTGGCATTGAAGAGGCGGCCGACTTCCCGCATCCCGTCCATCAACGGGCCGTTGATGATGTCGAGCGGGCTCATGCCGCCCGCGCGCACGGCCTCGAGGTCGTCAAGCAGACCTTCTTTTGAGCCGTCCAGGATGTAGCGCGGCAGCCGTTCGAGCGGCGTGCCGGCGCGCTCAACCGGTTTCTTCGGCGCCGCTCCCTTCGCCTTGAAGTGATTCGCGAAGGAACCGATGGGATCCTCTCCGCGGTTGTAGAGAAGATCCTCGGCCAGCCGCCGTTCCTCCTCGGGAATCGACGGATACCGCATCACCCTCTCGGAATTGACGATCGCCAGATCCAGCCCCGCCTTGACGCAGTGATAGAGGAAGACGGAATTCAGGACCTCGCGCCCGGACTCGGGCAGCCCGAAGCTGACGTTGGAGATCCCGAGGATCGTGCGCGAGTCCGGGAAGGCCTCCTTGATCGCCCGGATCCCCTCGATCGTCTCGACCGCGCTCCCCACGTACTTCTCGTCCCCGGTCCCGCAGGGGAAGACGAGAGGGTCAAAGAAGATGTCCTCCGGCGCCACGCCGTACTTCTCGGTCAGGAGCGTGTAGCTCCGCCGCGCGATCGCGAGCTTCCTCTCGCGCGTGACGCCCATCCCGTTCTCCGGGTCCTCGTCGATCGTGCCGACGATCAGGGCCGCGCCGTACTTCTGCGCGAGCGGGACGACCGCCCGGAACCGCTCCTCGCCGTCCTCGAGGTTGATGGAGTTCAGAATCGATTTCCCCTGGCTCCACTTCAAGCCGAGCTCCATGACCCGCCAATCGGTCGAGTCGAGCATCAGCGGCACCTTGACCATCTTCGTGGCGCGCTCCAGGAAGGCGTCCGCGTCGGCCACCTCGTCGCGGTCCGGGTCCTGAAGGCAGACGTCGATAACCTGGCCGCCCGCCTTGACCTGCGCCCGGGCGATCTCCGCGGCCGCCTCGAACCGCCCCTCCGCGACGAGGCGCTTGAATTTACGGCTGCCGAGCACGTTGGTGCGCTCCCCCACGAGCACGGGCCGGTTGTCCTCGTTGATCTCGAGCATCTCGATGCCCGAGACGAGCGTCTTGTTGTGGATCGGCACGCGGCGCGGCTTCTTCCCCTGCGCTGCCGCCGCGAGCGCGCGGATGTGCGCCGGGGTCGTGCCGCAGCAGCCCCCGACGATGTTGAGGAGCCCTTCTTCCATGAACCGCGTCAGATGCGCCGCGATCCGCTCCGGCGTCTCCGGGTAACGGCCGTCGGAGTCGGGAAGACCGGCGTTGGGATAGCAGGACACGAGCGTCTTCGCCAGTCCCGAGAGCGTGCGGAGGTGGTCCGTCATGAACTCGGGGCCGGTCGCGCAGTTCAACCCGACGGAGAGGAGCGGCGCGTGCATGATCGAGGCGTAGAGCGCGTCCACGCCCTGCCCCGCGAGCATCGTCCCCGTCGGCTCGATCGTGACCGAGGCCATGATCGGCACCCGCCAGCCGACCTCCGCGAAGGCCTGCTCGACCCCGATCAAGCCGGCCTTCAGGTTCCGGGTGTCCTGAGTCGTCTCCAGAAGCAGGACGTCCGCGCCGCCGGAGACGAGCCCGACCGCCTGCATCTTGAAGTGGCCGATCAATTCGTCAAACGCCACGCCGCCCGTCACGGTGACCGAGCGCGTCGTCGGCCCCATCGAGCCGGCGACGAAACGCGGACGCCCGGACGAGGAGAACCGCGCGGCGGCCTCCCGGGCAATACGAGCGGCCGCGGCGTTGATCTC
>DATIRW010000272.1:0-1855 GCA_035469365.1 Thermoanaerobaculia bacterium | reverse complement strand
GCCGGATCGACGTGCGCGCGCTCGTAACGGCCCTCGGTAATCTGGCTGAAGCCATCACTCAGAAACGCGTTGACGGCCGGCGCGAAGTCCCGGTAGACGGCAACCATGGCTTCGCCAATGGCCTCCCGGGCCATCCGGGCTGCCTCCCTCGCGGCCTCGAGGCGGGCAACTTCGCGACGCCAGCGCTCGGCGTCCTCCTCCATCTCCGCGCGGGGACGATGGTCCCTCAGCGAGGACCGGACCTCCTCTTCGAGCCGCGCGACATTGACCTCCAGGGCGCGACCGTCGCCCTGCAGGCGCTCCAGGCGGGCGGCGAGGTTCCCGGCGGCAGAGTCCGGTTCCAGCGCCGCGAGATCCGGGTTTGTGCTAAGGAGCGAGTCGAGGCGGCAAACGCACTCATCGGCCTGAGCCCGCAATTCCTCGGGGGAGTGGTCGCCGAGCAATGCGCGGCGGCGGCGGTCCACTTCTTCGATTTCGGCCTGCGCGACCTGGCGGAGCCTGTGCTTTTGGCACCCATCCAGGAAATTCTGGACGGCCCTGTCAAACGACGGACCAAGGGATATGCCGGCGGCGCCCAGGACTCCCCTCAGTTCGTCTCCAGTGGTAGCCAATGCGGCCTCGGCGGCACGCAGGCGTCCCTCGCTTTCCCGGAGGGATTCGACAAGCGGCCTGAGCATCAGATAGCGGCTGTGCCGATCGAGGAGCGCCGCTGCTTCTTCTCGGGACACTGCAGGTACAGAGGGTGTGCTCTTGTCTCGTTCAGGGTGCGGCCGCCTGAGCAGAAATCTGAGGAGTGACCGGCCCGCCCTCAGGAGCGCCCGTACCAGCCGCGGCAGAAGTCCGATGTCCATTTCCTCAGAGGGCTCGGGCGCGTAAGCGGCCAGGCGCAGGGAGGCGATCGTCTCGGCTGAGAATGCGCCGACCGACGAGCGGAGGGCCTCGTACTCGAGGAGATCGCTCTCACTCGCCTGAGACCGGCGCTGGTCCCGGTCCCGGCGGGCATTCTCCACGGACTCCTCGTCGGCGGCCAACCGGTCGCGGAGCCGAAGCACGTTATCCCGGGAGGCGGCCGGGAATTCGGCGAAGGGCGCCAGCTCGCGGAGCGTGCAATTCGCGCGCTCAAGTGACACGTCGGCTTCCTCGAGGTCCGTAAGCCGGCGTTCCAGGGAGGCGCTCTTCGCCTTCAGAAGGATGACCTGCGTGCGGGTAGTATCGCGCTCGATGGACGCGAGCCGGGCCCGGGCCGCCTGTAGTTCGGCCGCCCGCTGCGATGTCTCCTGGTGGACTCTCTCCAGCGCGGCCAGCTCATTCTGGACCAGGCGAAGGGCCTCGCGCGCCGACGGGAGCTCCGCCGTGCGCGCCCGGTCGCTCCCGATTCTCTGGATCAACGCGTCGAGACACTCGATGGCGGCTCTGGCGGAGATGTCCCGGCGCGACGAGTCGGCCAGCGCCGCGATGGCGTCGCCGATGTCCCGGGGGGAAGCGCCATTCGACACCTCCAGGACTTCACCCTGGCCGATGAAGGCGGAGGTCTGGAATACGGGGCGCGGAACGCCGAGCAGCCTGCGGGCGAATGGCACGTTGCCGTGGCGGCCATGTCCGTACTGAAAAGAGACGTCGGCGCCGGTGACGAGGTCTATCAGCTGGGTGGGCACGTCGGTGGTGGAGAAATCCCGCCGCACCTCAAAGGCACGCTCGTCGCTAAGCGCGAACTCCAGCGAGCCCCTGTAGACCGGAGCCGCGCCGCCGTTCGACCAAGGGCGGAAACGCACGTGTCTGGCCGATTCGTCGGGCCGGGCGCGGTCGTTATCGAAGAAGCCGTAGAGGAGAGCGCAGACGGCCTGTTGCAGCGTCG
>DATIRW010000271.1:0-8633 GCA_035469365.1 Thermoanaerobaculia bacterium | reverse complement strand
CGTTCTCCTGTGACGTCGGTCGCGCGGCCGTCGCCGCCGACTGTTCGGGAACGGAACTGCGGGATCGGGCGATCACCAGAACCACGACCGCGACGATGAGAACCGCGAGAAAGCCGGCGAGCACGGCACCCATGTGCCGATTCTCGCCATTGGAAGGTGGTTCGTCGAGCCGCGGGAACTCTCGTTCAGAGGCCTCGGCCTGAAGCTCGATGGAGACTGAAGGCTCCGGTCTCTCGGGCAAGACCTCCTCAGGGAAAGGCGGTTGGAGCTCCGGCGGTTCGGCTGCCGGCTCGCGATCCGGTGCCGATATCTCCGCTCCGATTCCCTCCAACTTCGCGGTCTGTCTCCCCTTCTCATCCGGTTGACGCGAAGCGGGCTCTGCCTCGGACACCTTCGGCGTTTGCTCGAGCGGCCCGACCGGCGCTTCCTTTTCCGGCTCCGACCCGATTCCTTCTTCGGGCTCGGTCTCGATCGGCTTCTCCGGTCCGGGCTCGGCCTCGGGCTCCGCCTCTCGGACGGTCTCCGCCTCCTCGCCTTCCGGCCGGATCGGGGACGGAGCCTCGCCTTCCGGCTCGGGCGCCGCCTCGGAAGGGTGGACGAGACCGAGCGTCGTCAGCGCGGCCAGGAGCTTCAAAACAGCAAACTCCTCGGCAGGAGCCCGTTCCGCTATTTCCTCCGCGCTCGCGCGCCCGTCGATCAGAGCGACCACGGAGCCGGCGTCGGCCGTGAGGCCGAAGGTCTCGAACTCCTCATCGAAAGTCCCGGCGCGCAGCAGGGGAAGGTCGGAGGGGCCGAGGTAGTGCTCGACAAGCGTGCGGTCGCGGGAGCGCAGGAAGAGCTCCAGGACGAGCCGCGGGACGGGAAGCGTCCAGTCCCCCGCAACCGGCCGGAACTGCGGGTCGAAGGAATACTCTCCCTCCAGCCACCCGAGAAGGTCCGACAGGATCTCGATCGCGCGGATCTTCTGTCCCCATAGCCATTCCCGCTCGGTGATCAGGCCCGCCTGCAGGGCGGCGATCGCCGCATCGCCTCCCGCCGGCCGCTCCAGCTTTTCCAGCGCCGCGGCATCGAGCTTGCCCGCGCGCGACAGGATGGCCGCCGTCTCGTACTGGGGCTGGGAAGAGATCGACAGGACGATCTCGCCGCCGCGCAATTGGAATCCCGCCGTCGCGCCGGGCCGGGAGAAGTTCAGAGAGCCGTCGGCCTTGTCGCGCCAGAGGGCGACGAGGGCCGAGAGGAGATCCACGCTCCGGATGTCCCCGGCATTCTCGAAGGCGATCCTCATGCGGTGCGGGGTCTGCGGTGTTCGGATAATTCAAGCGGGAGCCCTTGCGGTCCCGCGATCCCCCTGTCAAGCGGGGAACCCTGCTGTCCCGGCAACCCCCCTGTCTGTTCGAGGTATTCAACGACGGCGCGCGCCGTGGACGGCCCGACGGCCTCCGCGATCTGCGCGGGATCGGCCGCCGCCAGCCCCGCGAGCGATCCGAAGCGGCGCAGGAGCGCGCGCGCCCGCGTCGGGCCGACGCCGGGGATGTCGGTCAGGCTCGTCTCGCGCATGCGCTTGCCACGCCGGCCGCGGTGACGCGTGATGGCGAAGCGGTGAGCCTCGTCGCGCAGGCGCTGAACGAGCTTCAAGGCAGGGTCGTTGCCGGAGAGTCGAACCGGTTCGGGGTGGTCCGGCAGCCAGATCTCCTCTTCTCTCTTGGCCAGTCCGACGGCCGGCAGATCGATGCCCACCCGGTCCAGGGCGGTCAGCGCGGCCTGAAGCTGCCCGCGGCCGCCGTCCACGACGACGAGGTCCGGCATCTGCCCGCGTTCGTCCCGGAGGCGGCGATAGCGGCGTTCGACAGCTTCCGCCATGCTCCGGAAATCGTCCGGAGACAGCAGGCTCTGCGAGGCGATCCCGAAGAGCCGGTAGTCGGATTTCCTGGGCTTCCCCTCCTCGAACACGACGACCGAGGCGATGCTGTCCGTCCCCTGCAGGTGCGAGATGTCGAAGGCTTCGATTCTCCGGGGCGGCACGGACAGGTTCAGGACGCGCGCGAGGCGCTCCAGCGCGAGCTGGCTCTCCCCACCGGCGCGGCGGAACCGCACCCGGTGGCGCTGCTGCGCGTTCGTGTTCGCCAGTTCCACGCGCTCGCTGGCCGCTCCCCGCTTGGGCGAGCGCACCACGACCCTGGCTCCCCGGCGTGAAAGCAGGAATTCCTCCAGGAGCGTGCCGCTCGCGATTTCGACCGGGAGGTGGATCTCGGAGGGAAGAAAAGGGTTGGCGTCGTAGAACTGCGTGAGGAACGCCTCCAGGAACGGGGCCGGCTCGACCTCCTCGGACTTCTCGAAGAAGAACTCCCGCCGGTCCTGGAGCACGCCGGCGCGCACGACAAGAACGCAGACCGACACGTCGCCGCCGGCCTCGAAGAAACCGAAGGCATCCACGCTCTCCCCCTTCAGGGACTGCACGAGCTGCCGCTCGGCCACGTCCTCGACTGTCCGGATCGCGTCGCGGTAGGCCGCGGCCATCTCGAAGTTCTCCTGCGCTGACGCCGAGAGCATTTTTTCTTCGAGCCGCGGCAACAGCTCGTGACTCTTCCCCTGAAGGAAGAGAATGACGTCGGCGACGGCCTCCTCGTAGGCGGCCTTCGTCGTCAGGCCCGCGACGCAGGGCCCCAGGCAGGCGTGAAGGTCGTAGTAGAGACAGGGGCGCGGGAGCCTGCCGTCGATCTCGATCGCGCAGGTGCGGATCTGGAAGTGGCGGGTGATCATCCTCATGATCCGACGAGCGAGCCCCCCCCAGAACGGCCCGAAATAGGAGTGGCCGTCCTCCAGCACGCGTCGCGTGACAAGGGCCCGGGGCCACGGTTCCCCCGTCGTGATCTTGATGTACGGGTATGTCTTGTCGTCCCGCAGGCACACGTTGTACCTCGGCCGGTGCTTCTTGATGAAGGCGTTTTCGAGGAGCAGGGCCTCCAGCTGCGTGTTCGTCCCGATCGTCTCGAGGTCCCTGTAGGCGTCGAGCAGCGCCTCCGTCTTGGAGTCCCGGGCGTCGTGGGAGAAATAGGACGCGACGCGCTTCTTCAGAGACAGCGCCTTGCCCACGTAGAGGACCCTCCCGCGGGCGCCCTTGAAGAGGTAGACGCCCGGCGAGTCCGGAAGATTCTCGGGGGGCCGGCGTCGTGAAGCCATGCGATCAGTGTAACGCGATGCACAAATCCGGAATCCGATTTGAAATCTCGATATGATCACCGGCACCGGAGCAACGATGAAGGAATGTCCGTACTGTTACACGGCCGTCGGCATCGACGATTCCGTCTGTCCCAAGTGCGGCCGGGAGATCGAACGATGGCAGACGGGCTTCTACACCCGCCAGCCTCTCCCCAAACGCAAGAGCGCGGCGGTGCTGACCGTGGCGGCGGTCGCCTTTCTCCTCATCGTTGCCGGCTTCGCCCGCGCCTGTCACTGGATCTGAGCGCGGCCTGCGGGCCGCGCGGTTCCAGATTTCAGGGTCCAGGGTCCAGGTTCCAGCCAGGCGGGACACCTTGAAACCTGAAACTTGAAGCCTGAAACCCGGGACCGTTACTACCGGAAGATCTGGAGCTCGCGCAGGCTCCGAAGCTCGTCGCGCAGGTGAGCGGCCCGCTCGAAATCGAGTTCCTTTGCGGCGGTCTTCATCGCCTTCTCCAGGTCCGCGATCCGGCGGCGCAACGACTCGGCGTCGGGCAGGTCGGGCGGCGGCGGCGCGATCAGCGCGTCGTGGTAGTCGAGGCTGGAAAGGCGCACGAGAGGAGAGTTGATCTGCTTGACGATCGAGGCAGGCTCGATGCCGTGCTCCCGGTTGTAGGCCTCCTGGATTTTCCGGCGGCGCTGGGTCTCCTCGATCGCCCGGCGCATCGAATCGGTGACGGCGTCGGCGTAGAAGAGCACCCGTCCTCGCAGATTCCTCGCCGCCCGTCCCGAAGTCTGGATGAGGGAGGTCTCGCTGCGCAGGAACCCCTCCTTGTCCGCGTCCAGGATTGCCACGACGGCCACCTCCGGAAGGTCGAGGCCCTCCCGCAGGAGGTTGATTCCGATCAGGCAGTCGAAGACGCCCCGGCGGAAGTCCGTCAGGATGTTGACGCGGTCGAGCGTTTCGATGTCCGAGTGCAGATAGCGGCAGCGGACCCCCACTTCCGAAAAGTACGTCGTCAGCTCTTCCGCCATTCGCTTGGTCAGCGTCGTCACGAGGACGCGATCCCCGCGCCCGGAGGCTTCCCGGACGACGCCGAGCAGGTCGTCCACCTGCCCCTTGACGGGCCGCACCTCGATGACCGGGTCGAGAAGGCCCGTCGGCCGGATCACTTGCTCGACGACTTCCCCGCCGGTCTTGGCGAGCTCCTCCGCAGCGGGCGTCGCGCTGACGTACAGGATCTGGTTCAACCGCGCCTCGAACTCCGGGTAGGTCAGGGGGCGGTTGTCCAGCGCCGAAGGGAGCCGGAAGCCGTACTCGACCAGGATCTGCTTGCGGGAGCGGTCTCCGTGGTACATCCCCCGCACCTGCGGCAGCGTCACGTGCGACTCGTCCACGACGAGCAGGAAATCCCCGGGGAAGTAATCGATCAGCGTGGGCGGCGGCTCTCCCGGCCGGCGCCCCGAAAGGTGGCGGGAGTAATTCTCGATGCCGTTGCAGTAACCGAGTTCCTTGATCATCTCGAGGTCGAACATCGTGCGCTGGTGGAGCCGCTGCGCCTCCAGCAGGCGCCCCGCGGCCGTCAGCTCCGCCAGACGCTCGTCGAGCTCCAGGCGGATCGTCCCCGCGGCGCGGTCCAGAGTCTCTCGCGGAGTCGCGTAGAAGGTGCGGGGATAGAGCGCGACGCGGTCGAGGCGCTCGAGCGCCGTCCCCCGCAGAGGATCGGTCCGCGTGATCTTCTCGATCTCGTCCCCGAAGTACTCGACCCGCACCGCCATGTCTTCATAGGCGGGATGGATCTCGACGACGTCTCCCCGGACCCGGAAGTTCCCGCGTGCCAGGTCGAGATTCGTCCTCTCGTACTGCATCTCCACGAGCTGGGAGAGGAGAGCCGGCATGCCGGAGCGGTCGCCGACCGTCAGGTACGCCAGCATGTCGTAGTACGCCTCGGGGGACCCCAGTCCGTAGATACAGGAGACCGACGCCACGACGATCACGTCGCGCCTCTCGAAGAGCGCCTTGGAAGCGGCGAGGCGCAGCTTGTCGATCTCCTCGTTTCTCGAGGTCTCCTTCTCGATGTACGTGTCGGATTGAGGGATGTACGCCTCGGGCTGGTAGTAGTCGTAGTACGACACAAAGTATTCGACCGCGTTCGACGGGAAGAAGGAGCGGAACTCCTGGTAGAGCTGTGCCGCGAGCGTCTTGTTGTGCGACAGGACGAGCGTCGGGCGGTTGACGGACTCGATGACCTTGGCGACGGTGAACGTCTTGCCCGACCCGGTCACGCCGAGCAGCACCTGATCGCGGCGCCCCTCGTTCAGTCCTTCGACGAGCCGGTCGATCGCCTGCTGCTGGTCCCCTTGCGGGGAGAGCTCCGTCTGCAGCCGGAACCGTCCTCCCGCGCCGGATTGGGCCTCCTTGTAGGAGAGGGGCTTGGAGACCGGGGAGGGCCGAGCCGGCTTTTCTTTCGGTCCGGGACGCGGGCTCACGGGGAAGGACGGGGAGAAGGGGCCGCCGAGGCTCCGGGCGCCGTCGGGGAGCCGGCGGCCTGGCGGAAAAGCGCCGTCAAGTCCCGCACCTGCTCTCGTGTGATCTCGTTTTGCGAGCCGCTCGTCGTCAGTCGCGCGCGCATCCCTTCGAGCGGCTCCCGCGGCACGCGGTGATCCTTCAATGCCGCGCGGAACTCGGCGTACGCCGCGTGCAGGTCGTCCTTCTCCTCGCGTGTGACGTCAGCCGCGAGATGCGTATCGACTTGCTTCATCACGAAGTCGGTGGCCGCCTCCGGGTGTTGCCGCAAGTACAGGATGAGACCGAGCATGCACGCCGCCACAATCAGGGCGATGACGCCGCAGCCGATAAGGAGTTTCTTTCCCCAGCCGCGGCCGCCCGCCGACGGTTCGATCGGAGCCGGGGAAACCGGCGGGATCGGGGCACTCACAGAGAAACGGCTTATAGCACAGGAAACGGCCTCGATGCCGGGCGCGTACAATCGGTGCGTGGCACGCCGCACGCTCTTCATCCTGATACCGCTTCTCGTGGCGGCGGTCCTCGGAGGCCTCGCGGGCTCGGCGGCCACGGGCCTGGTACGCGTTCCGAGGGTCTCGGAGCTGGAGACCTACCGGCCCGACATCATCACGGAGATCCGGGCCAACGATGGCTCGACGATTGCGCGCTACGCCATCGAGCGGCGCATCCTGATCTCGCGCGCCGAGATCCCCACCGTGGTCCGCAACGCGGTCGTCGCGACCGAGGACAAGAACTTCTATCGCCATGGCGGCGTGGATCTCGTCCGCACGGTGTCGGCCGTCGTCTCCGATGTGCGGCGCCAGCGCTACGCCCAGGGTGGCTCCACGCTCACACAGCAGCTCGCGCGCGCGATCTTCCTCTCGCCGCGCAAGACGATTTCCCGGAAGATCAACGAGGCCTTCGTCTCCTTCGAGATCGAGCGCCGCTACTCGAAGGAACAGATCCTGACGATGTACGCCAACGAGATCTACCTGGGGCACGGCAACTACGGATTCGAGGCGGCCTCCCGCTACTACTTCGGCAAGAGCTTGAAGAACGTCAGCCTCGCCGAGGCCGCGCTGCTGGCCGGGATCGTCCAACGCCCGGAGGATCAGTCCCCCTTTCGAAACGCCGCGCTCGCCCGGAGCCGCCGCTCGACGGCCCTGCGCCGGATGCGCGCCGAGGGCTACATCACCGAGGCCCAGCGGGAGGCCGCCGACGCGGAGCCGCTCCCCTCGGCTCCTTCGCTCAAGGAGACGGTCGTCGCTCCCTACTTCTGCGAGGAGATCCGACAGTATCTGGAGAAGACGTACGGGGAGAAGGATCTCTACCGCCGCGGCCTGCGCGTGGACTCGACGCTCGACCCGGAGCTCCAGGCCTTTTCCGAGGAAGCGCTGGGCTGGGGGCTCCGGCGGCTTGCGCGGCGTCATGGGTTCCACCGGCCTCGCAACCTGCGCGCCGAAGGGTATTCCGACCTGGCCGCCTACGTTGACCCGTCGTGGGAGACCGCGCGCCTCGCCGAGGGGGACACCACGCGCGGCGTGGTGATGGATGTCTCTGCGGCGTCCGCGGAAGTCAAGATCGCGGCGAAGACCTTCTCTCTCCGGGCGTCGGGCTTCTCCTGGACAGGAGCCACGCAGGCCAGCCGGATTCTCAAGGCCGGGGATCTCGTGACCGTCACGCTGCAGAAGGGGAAGGACGGCGGCGCGCTGCTCCTCGAAGAAGAGCCGAGAGAGCAGGGCTCCGTCCTGATCCTCGAGAACTCGAGCGGCGCGATCCGGGCCATGGTGGGCGGGTACGACTGGACGCAGTCGAAGTTCAACCGGTCGGTCCAGGCCCTTCGACAGGCCGGCTCGACGTTCAAGCCGTTCGTCTACCTGGCCGCTCTGGAAGCCGGCTACACGCCGTCCGACACGATTTTCGACGGTCCGATCGCGATCGTTATCGACCCCCGGCAGCCTCCCTATCGTCCGGGCAATTACGACAAGAAATTCCGCGGAATCGTCACGTTGCGCGTGGCTCTGGAACACTCCATCAACGTTCCGACCGTGCGCCTGGCGCAGCTCGTCGGCCTGTCGCACGTCATCGAGACGGCGCAGCGCCTGGGGATCCGCGAAAAGCTCCAGGCCTACCCCTCCCTTGCGCTGGGCGCCTTCGAGGTGACGCTCGAGGAGCTCACCGCCGCCTATTCCGTCTTCGCCAATCAGGGGCTCGCCTTTACGCCGTACGCCTTCGAGCGCATCACGGATGCCAACGGCGACCTTCTCGAAAAGACGCACCCGGACGCGCGCGAGGTCGCGAGCCCCCAGGCGTGTTTCCAGCTTCTCCAGATGCTCAAGGGGGTCACCCAGCGGGGCACCGGAGCGGCCGCCGCGAAACTGCAGCTGAACATCGCGGGCAAGACCGGCACGACGAGCGACTTCACCGACGCGTGGTTCGTCGGGATGACGCCCCGCTACACCGTCGGCGTCTGGATCGGCAACGACATGAAGACCGTCAGCATCGGCGAAGGTATGGAAGGGGCGAAGGTCGCGCTTCCGGTCTGGATGCGCATCCTGGAGAAGATGAAGGAGAAAGGGCGAATCGACCCGAAGGCGGATTTCGACGCTCCTCCCAACGTCGTCTTCACCGCCGTGGACTACCAGACGGGCTTGAAAGCGACTTCGGCAAGCCCGAAGCCCATCCTGGAAGCCTTCGTGTCCGGTTCACAACCGACCGAGGAATGGAACACGCGCTGGGAGGAAATCACGAGGCTCCCCTGGTCTCTCCAGAAGTCCTTCTATCTTCCGAAGAAGGGGGAAAAGAACGAGGACGCCGAGGAGGCGGAGCCGGCATGGCCGCCGGCAACTCCTTCTCCCGTGCAACCCAGACTCAACTGATCAAAGAGAATTTGTGATTTGTGATTTGTGATCAGGGCGATTGCTCGGGCTCCCGGGCCAATCACCGATCACGAATCACAAATCTTCCC
>DATIRW010000270.1:0-5123 GCA_035469365.1 Thermoanaerobaculia bacterium | reverse complement strand
ACACGGCCTGACCGCTCTCTCATCGCCTTCCCTTCTTGATTGTCCGGACCGAGTGGATCAGGGTTCTTCGCGCGGCACAAGATGCGAAGAGACCAGATCTTTCCTCACCTCTTTGAGATGAAAGCCCACGGCGCGGGGGTCGAAGCGTGCGTCGGCGCCACGGCGGCGGGTCTCACGACGGCGGCAATGCGCTCGCGGTGTGTCTTGAGCAGACGGCGAACGGGCACTCCCGAGGCGGCTTCCTCGAGGATGTCGGCACCGGACTCGTCCATCTTGGCGAGGTAGGCCTCCCACACGGCTTCGGTCAGGGACATGCCGCGCAGGAGGATGTTGCCCATCGGCTCGAACTCCCGCTGGAGGAAAGAGAGCTTCTCCTTCAAGGAGTCCTCCGGCGCGAGCGATTCATCTTCGTAGGGCGTGTGTGGCTTGGGGATGAACGCGTTGACGCTCGGGACGAGCTGCGGGACCTGGCCAGTGCGGCGCCCTTCCGCGAGCGCGATCTCGCGCAGGTCCGCGACGAGGCGGACGATGTCGCGCACGTCCTCGTCGGCCTCGGTGGGCAGGCCGACCTGCAGGTAGAGCTTCAGGCGCGTGAATCCGTGCGCGAAGATCATGCGGACCTTCTCCCGGAGCATCTCGTCGGAGACCTTCTTGTTGATGTGCCGGCGGAGTCTCTCGTTGCCGGCTTCCGGCGCGATCGCGAGCGCCTTCTCCCCCTGCCGGGCGAGGACTTCCAGAATCGGATCCTCGATCGCGTCGATCTTGATCGAGGAGAGGGCGATGTGGAACTCGAGGTCCGCCAGGCCGGTCAGGATCTCGGTGATCTCCGGATGGTCACAGACGGCGGTGGCGATCAAGCCAGTGCGGTCCGTCAACGGCCGCGCCTGCCGCGCCACCTTCAGGATCGAAGCCGCGGGGTACTGCTTGATGGGGGCCATGGCGTAGGCCGCCCAGCAGAAGCGGCACATCTCGGTGCAGCCCCGGGAGATCTCGATCAAAAGCTTGTCGGCCAGCTCCGTGCGGGGCGTCAGGATCGTCGAGTGCGGGACCTCGAAGTGCGGGGCGATCTCCTTCCTGGACATCGGCTGCTGGATGACGACGCGGGAGTTCTCCGCCGCCTCCGCGCGCAGCCCGTGGACGGCCGGCACGAAGAAGCCGGGGAGCTTCGCGGCCGCCGAGAGGAACTCCTCACGTGTCAGCCCCGACTGGAGAAGCTGCGCGATCGCGGGGACGAGCCTCTCCCCGTCCCCCAGGGCGAAAACGTCGGCGAAGGTGGTCAGCGCCGCCGGGTTCATGCGCGCGATGTCTCCGCCGATCAGGATCAGCGGGTGCTCTTCCCCGCGCTCGTTCCGCCGCGCTGGAATCCCCGCCGCCCGGAGCGTCTTGACGATGTTGACGATGTCCATCTCCCATGAGAGCGACCAGGCGAGCAGGCCGAAGTCCGACAGAGGCGTCCCCGTCTCGAAGGAGACCGCGGGCGCACCCTCCTCGAAGAAGAAGCGCTCGCAGACGAGATCCGGCACGCGATTGAAGAGCCGGCAGACCCACTGGAACCCGAGATTGGACATGCCGATCTCGTAGGAGTTGGGAAACCCGAGCGCCATCCGGTACGCCCCGAAGCGGTTGGGCTCCTCGGTGAACCTCTCGAGGGACGCCAGCTCACGATTCCTGTCAGTCGCTCTCATGACGAACTGTTGATTATAGGTCCCCGGGACCAGGGACTAAGGACCACAAAGAGCGAAGGCCCAGTCGCAGACGTTGGTTCCCGTTGGGCCGGGCACGAGAAGATCACCGAGGCGGTCGAAGAAGGCTTCGGTGTCGTGATGCTCGAGTGCGCGCCTGGGATCGAGTCCGAGGCGAAGCGCACGAGCGACGGTCCGGCCGCAGGCGAGCGCGCCCGCGGCTCGCGAGCTGCCATCGATGCCATCGGAGCCCGCCGCGAGGACCGTGACTCCTTCCCTGCCCGCAAGCTCGAATGCCGCGCCGAGCGCGAACTCGAGGTTGCGCCCGCCCCGGCCGCGGGCGCTCCGGATCGTGACGGTCGTCTCCCCGCCGGCAAGAAGGACCTGACCCCGCTCGAGTCTCGCGGCCGAACGCGCGAAGCGCCTCCCCTCCTCGGCGGCCTCTCCGGATAGTCTGCCGCGCCGCAAGCGAGGCTCCAGCCCCCTCTCCCGAGCCCGATGCGCGGCCGCCTCCAGCCCCGACCGGTTCGATCCGACGACCAGGGTCACGTCACCGCGACGGGCCCGGATGGTCGGACCCGACCCGACCAGAGTGGGTCGGTCTCCCGGGACGTCGGAGAGAACGAGAGTGACGAGCCTGGCGCGGGTCTTTCTGCCGAGCCTTCCCCCCTTGACGGCCGACAGGGACTTCCGCAACCGGTTGATCTCCACGATCGAAGCGCCCGACCTCATGAGCTTCCGCACGGCCCGTCGCTTGGACTCAAGCGTGACGCCGGGGCGAGGCAGGGCCAGGAGCGACGAGGTCCCGCCGGAAATGAGGCAGAGGATCAAGTCCTTCGGGCCGTACCCCTCGAAGTAATCGAGAGAGCGCCGGGCAGCCGCGAGGCTCGAGCCGTCCGGCTCGGGATGGGCCGAAAAGAGGACCTCCGCGCGAGTCAAAACTCCGGCGGGATATCCACGGGGGACGACGACCAGAGCTTTCTCCCTTAATCCTTCCGGCACCCCTTCGGCCATCGAAACCGCCGCCTTCCCGCAGGCAAAGACGCCGACCTTCCCGGCCCCGGCCAGGGCCCGGGCGACCGAAGGCCGCGAAAGCGCCTCGGAAACAGCCCTTTTCGGATCCGCCCCGCCCAGGGCCGCCCGGAACAGGAGCCGGAGGATTCGCCGCCCTCCGTTCACGTTCATCCACCGTTCACGTTTCCAACGTATATGCTTTGCCGACCTGGATTATCCGGGGGGGCGCAACAGCAGAAGGAGAAAGTATGAAGAAGCTCGTTTCTCGGACTCTTATCTTCGCGGTGGTTCTCGGTTTCGGCCTCGCGACCCTGGCATCGGCGCAGGAGGGGAGCTGGACCGGTTGGGTGACGGACGATCATTGCGGAGCGGCAGGCGCCAAGGCGTCTCACGCCGATTGCGCGGTCAAGTGCGTCAAGGAGAAGGGCGCCCATTGGGCCCTGTACAACACGGCCGACAAGTCCATGTTCATCCTGTCCGGCGACGACGCCATGATGGCCAAGATGGCCGCTCATGAAGTCACGGTCAAGGGCAGTATGGATAAGGAGAAGAAGACGATCAAGGTGACCTCGATGGAGGCTGCAGCCCCCGCGAAGGCGCCCGAAAAGAAGATGTAACGGAGCCAATCCGTTCTGAAAAAGCCCCGAGAGATCGGGGCTTTTTCTTTGCCCTAGAATAGTTGGCCGGGCATGAAGGTTCTGCCCGGCAACAGCGACCCATGAGCGCCATCCCGGTCCCGCCCGTGACTTCCCGACCGGAGGAATACCCTCCGATGGGAGGGGACCACCACTGGGCGAGGGCTTCCCAGGAGCTGCGGACTCGCCTCGTGAAGGCCATTCCCCACGATGTCCTGAAGGAGTTGCATCGCAAGAGCCCCGGCCGGCACCTCGCGATCGCGGCGCGGCAGTTTCTCATCCTCGCCGCGGTCTCCGCGGTCTCCTGGCTCTTTCGAGAGCCCTGGATCTGGATTCCGGCGGCGGTCATCGCCGGCTGGACGATCTTCAACTTCACCGTCCTCCTGCATGAAGTCGTTCACCGCGCGGTCTGGAACGGACCCAGACCCCGCGCCGACCGCGTGCTCGCCCTCCTCTACGCGGTCCCATCGGGCATCTCGGCGCTGCAGTTCACCCGCTGGCACCTGACGCACCACGCGGAACTGGGAGACAGCCTGGCGGATCCGAAACGCCACTACCTCTCGCCGAAGATCAACAAGCCCTGGTTCAAGCTTCTCTATTTCACGCCGGCGCTCTTTCCGATTTACTTCCGCGCGGCCCGCGCGGAGACGGCGAGCTACCCGCCGACGCTTCAGCGCCGGATCGCGTGGGAGCGCCGGGGAACGATCCTCCTTCATCTCGCGATCATGGGCGCGATCTTCTGGACAGGTGGCTTCGGAGTGCTCGCGCGCGTCTATCTCGTCCCGTACTTCCTCGTCTTCCCGGTCGCCTTCGCCTTGAATCGCCTGGGCCAGCATTACGCCATCGTTCCGGAGGACCCGGCCAAGTGGGCGACCGTCATGAAGCCCTCCCGCTGGTGGGACTTCTGGTACCTGTACTCGCCCTACCACCTGGAGCACCACTACTTCACGGCCGTTCCGTTCTACAACCTGCGCCGTCTCCACTTCGCGCTGCGCCCATTCTTCGACTCGATCGACTGGAAGCCGGTGACGTACCGCCGTCTCTTCCGTCTCTGGATCCTCGACAACAAGGCCCCGCACACGGACTGGCATCTAGCCGGTTAGCCAGGTCGAGTAGCTTCGGGGCACGAGCGGCAAGGAAGAGAACAGCGCGGACCTCCGACCTCCAGGGCCAGACAACCGGGCCTCGAGTTCCGTAGTATGTCTTTTGTGGACGAAGTCGAGGACATCAACCGGCTGATCCGGGAGCTGAACGCGGAGGGGCACGAGGAGGCCGCGGGAGAGGACTCCGCGAGACTCGACCGGTGGCTCGAGACGCTGCTCGAGCGGCGCGGCAGCGATCTCCTTCTCGTGGCTGGTGCGCCCCCCTGCGTCCGGATCGACGGGGCCGTCGTCGCCTTGCCGGAGGCGCCCGTCTCCGGCGAGGAGATCGAGGAGGCGGTCCTGCCGGCGCTCCCGGGCCGCGCGCGGTCTCGATACGCGCAGGAAAAAAATACGGACACGTCCTACAAGCTGCGCGGCCGGGGACGCTTTCGCGTCAACCTCCACCGCGAGCGGGGGCGCGGGGCGGCCACGGTTCGCGCGCTCCCGACCGACCCGCCGAGACTGGCCTCCCTGGGTCTTCCGCCCGGCGTCGAGGCGCTGACGAAGCTTCCTCGCGGTCTCGTCCTGATCGGCGGCCCCCCCGGCTCCGGCAAGACTACGACGCTCGCGGCGCTCGTCGAGGAGATCAACCGCCGCGACGCCCGCCACATCGTCACGATCGAGGACCCGATCGAGTACGAGCATCCGCA
>DATIRW010000269.1:0-10122 GCA_035469365.1 Thermoanaerobaculia bacterium | reverse complement strand
CGGGTTTACGCCGCGGCGCGCCTGACGGAGTCGCTGGAAGAGCACGGCAAGGCCTGCGAGGCGAAAACCGGAGCGGCCGCGCGCTTCTCCTTCGGGGCCTCCTCGGATCTCGCGCGGCAGATCCAGGCCGGGGCGCCGGCCGACGTATTCTTCTCCGCGGACACGGCGAAGATGGACGCGCTCGAGAAAGCGGGCATCGTGCGCCACGCGGACCGCCGAGAGTTCCTCTCGAATCAGCTCGTGGTCGTCGTCCCGATCGCGTCGTCCTTGGGCGTCGCCGGGGCGAGGGATCTCGCGAGGCTGCCCCACCTGGCGCTGGCCGATCCAGAGGCCGTGCCGGCGGGAATCTACGCTCGAAAATGGCTCGAGGCCGAAGGCGTCTGGGCCGAATTGCGCCCGAAGCTGGTGCCGACGCTCGACGTGCGCGCCACGCTCGCGGCTGTCGAGTCCGGGGCCGTGGAGGCAGGGATCGTTTACCGAACGGATTCGGCGATCTCCAATAAAGTGCGGGTCGTGCTCGTCGTGACCAACGGCCCGGCGATCACCTATTCGGTGGCGAGGATCGCCTCGTCCAGGTCCTCCGCGGCGCGGCGGTTCGTAGATCGTGTTGCGGGAGCGGAAGGCCGCGCGGTTTTCGAGCGGCGCGGGTTCACGGTTCTCAAATGACGACTGAGGATCTCTCGATCCTGGGCCTGACGCTCCGCGTCGCCGCGATCTCGACGCTCCTGATCCTGCCGCTCGGCCTTGCCGCGGCATGGGCTCTGGCCCGCTGGAAGGGGCGGGGACGAGCGATCGTCGAGACCGTCCTGTCGTTGCCGCTCGTCCTGCCGCCGACCGCGGTCGGACTGGTCCTGCTCGAGCTCCTGCGCCGTTCGGGCCCGCTCGGCCGCCTGCTCGACCGCTCCGGCCTCGAGCTTCTCTTCACCTGGAAAGCCGTCGTCCTCGCGACGGCGGTCATGTCGTTTCCGCTATTGGTTCGGCCCGCGCGCGGGGCCTTCGAAGAGATCGATCCGCGCCTCCTTGGCCTCGCGCGTTCGCTCGGGCGCCGGCCGGCCACGGTCTTCGTGAGGGTCGCCCTCCCGCTCGCCTGGCGCGGCATCGCGACCGGAATCGTTCTCGCGTTTTCGCGGGCGCTCGGCGAGTTTGGCGCGACGATCCTCGTCGCCGGCAGCATCCCGGGGCGGACCCGGACGCTGGCCCTCGCCATCTTCCACCGCACGCAGATCGGGCAGGACGGGGCCGCGATGCGGCTGGTTCTCCTGACGGTCGTCCTCGCGTTCTTCACCGTCTGGACGAGCGAGATTCTCTCGCGGCGGCGCGAGCGGCAGCTCCGGGCGTGATCTCGATCCTCCTGCGCCTGCCGCTCGCCGGCTTCCGCCTCGAGGTGGACGTGCGTCTCGATGCACCGGCCATCGCGGTGCTCGGCCCTTCCGGCGCCGGCAAGACGTCGCTCCTCGAATCGATAGCCGGATTGCGTCGCGTGGCGCAGGGGCGCATCACGATCGACGAAGAAGTCGTCCTCGACACGGCGGCGGGAGTGCGCCTCCGTCCGGAGAGGCGGCGCATCGGGTGGGTTCCCCAGGACGCGCTGCTCTTCCCGCACCTGGACGTCGAGGGCAACGTGCGCTTCGGCGAGCGCGCCGGCGGGGCGAAGCAGTCTTTCCGGGAGGCCGTCGAGATCCTCGAGATTGGACCGCTCCTGCAGCGCTCCCCGGCGAATCTCTCGGGAGGCGAGCGCCAGCGCGTCGCGCTCGCCCGCGCGCTCGCGAGCGAGCCGCGCGTTCTCCTGCTGGACGAGCCGCTGGCCGCGGTGGACGTGGAGCTGAAGTCTCGCATCCTCCCATATCTGCTGAGGATCCGGGACGAGGCTCGGATTCCGATGCTTTATGTGACCCACAATGCGGGAGAAGCCGAAACGCTGGCGGGCGAAGCGCTCCTGCTGCGCGCGGGGCGTGTCGAGGCCCATGGGCCGACGAGGGACGTGATCGCCGAAAAGATGTGGGCGGCGATCGATCCACGCGCCCGATTCGAGAACATCGTCGAAGGAAAGCTCGGAGCCTCCGACGGGTCGAGCCCGGCCGAGCTTCGTCTCCCCGGCGGCGTCGGCCTGACGGTGCCTGCCGCGGGCGAGTCCCCGGGACGCGCCGTCTTCGCGGTCGCGCCGGACGATATTCTCCTGTCGGCGGAGCCGCTCACCCGCGTGTCCGCCCGCAACGTGCTGGCCGGCCGGGTCCTCTCCATCGAGCTCTCCGGCGGGGATGCCATGGTCCGGGCCGAGGCCGCGGGGATCACCTGGCGGGCGCTCGTTACGGCCGCCGCGGTCCGCGACCTCGGGCTCGCCGCGGGCTCTCCCGTCTGGCTCGCCATCAAGACGCAGTCGTTCAAACGGCTGCGCTGAAGCGACCGACGCCGCCTACTTGACCTGCGTCGTGAGCGGCTTGCCCTTCTCCGCAACGAACACCGCGGCGAGTTTCGCCGTGACGCTGCCGTTGTTGATTGCCTGGTGAACTTTGCCGGGAAGGACGTGGAAGACGTCGCCGGCCTTCAGCGTCGTCGTCGGATTCCCCTCGTTCTCGAGCGTTATCGTCCCCTCCAGCATGAACGCGAACACCTCGGCGGGGTGAGTGTGCTTTCCCTCTGCCCCGCCGGGTGGCAGTTCGACCCAGGCCATGATTGCCTCCCGGTCCACAGCACTCATATCCTGTTTCAGGACGACGTTGCGTTTGACGGCCGGGGCTTGCTGGGCGTTCACGACCAGCCCTGTGGCCATTGCGACGACGGCAACAACGGCGATTGCTCTAGCCAACCTCGAGTTCATTGTGCTCATGATTCCTCCTTCCTGCATGCATATTACAGAAGGAAGACACCTCCTGCGCCCTCGGGCAGAGCTCGGTCACATGGAGGAATCGCGCGACTTCCAGGATGCTCATGCCTTGTCCCATGCGCCTTTAACAGTGTCCGGCTCTCGATCGCAGCCACGAGCTTGCAGCAGTCGACCGTTCAGGCTGGTCGGAGGGAGCGCCCGGTCCGGCAAGCCACCGGGTCAAGCCGTCAGCCTCCGAAGAGGAGACGCTCGGAGACGTAGCGCGTCACCGCGTCGACCTCGAGACGGGTCCCTGAAAGCCCGACATAGCAGTCCGGACGCAGGAGATAAAAGGACGGGCGGGGGATGTTCGCGCGCTCGAGATCCCGGTCGTTGGCGGGGTCGCTCGGAATCACGTGCGTGCGCAGCAGATCGCCGAGAACGGGGATGCCAGCCGCGGGAGCGGGTTGGCCGATCACGACGAGATTGAATCGCGTGTCGTCCAGTTTCTGGAAAAGGTCCTCGGCGGGCCCGTCCGCGGAGAGTTCGACCCGCAGCCACGGAAAACGATCGCCGGCCCGCGGGCCGGCGTCGGGCAGGCCCGGCAGCGTTTGCGAGAGAGGGCTCTGGCGGTACTGAATACCGGTCTGGGAAATCGTACGAAACACGAGCTTTCGTATCCTGTCGAACCTCATCGCGAGAGCCATGACCTTCGCCAGGATCCGCGTCCGGAACATCCCGGCCAGCCTGGCATCGGATACGACGAGCGCGAACCCCCGGTCGGTCGTCGAGAGCAGTTGCCGTGCGACCGGGATGCGCTCGTTCTCGTAGGTGTCGAGTATCGCGGCGCCCGCTCTCGCCGACAGCACGAGAGCCAGCTTCCAGCCCAGGTTGTATGCGTCCTGAAGGCCGGTGTTCATTCCCTGCGCGCCGACCGGGCTGTGTATGTGCGCCGCGTCCCCCAACAGGAAGCAACGGCGGTCGCGGAAGCGCACGGCGCGGCGATGATGGATACGGTAGGTGGAGAACCAGCTGCATCCCTGAAAGGACAGACCGGCCCCCGCTTCCTGACGCATCGAGGGAATCACGTCGGCGAGGTCCAGGTCGTCTCTCCCGCGCAAGGCCGGCGGCACGATCCCCACGATTCGCCAGTGATCGGTGCCGCGCATCGGGAAGAACAGGTGGAATCCGTCGCGCCATAGATACACGTTGAGCTCGTCCGGCGCCATCGATCCCGTCACCTGCGTGTCGGCGACGAAGAACACGTGCTCGTAGGGCGCTCCGGCAAACTCGATCCCGCAGAGACTACGGACCGTGCTGCGCGCGCCGTCGCATCCCGCGACCCACGCGGCCGTGATCTCGCGGCTCGTGCCGTCCGGTTGTTTGAGCGCGGCACGGACGCGGTCCGCTTCCTGCGTCAGGCCGACGAGCTCGGTGTTCCACTGGACGGCCATGCCCCATTGACGAAGGATTTCCCCCAGCAGGCGTTCGTTGTCGTCCTGGCCCAGGATCAGGAGATTAGGATATGGACTCAGGTCGCGGCCGATGTCCCCCAGCGGGACTCGCGCGGATAGCCGTCCCCCGGTCCGGATGTGAGCGCCGGTCGCGCGCTTCCCCAGTTCGAGCGCCCGTTCGGCGATGCCGAGGTGTGAATAGATCTCGAGCGTGCGCGCCTGCACGCCAAGCGCCCTTGTCTGCACAGCCGGTCCGGCGTGCCGGTCGATGATCATTGCGCGCACGCCTCGCCGGCCGAGCTGATTGGCGAGCATCAGCCCGGTCGGGCCGGCCCCCACGACCAGGACATCAGCGTCCATGAGCGTCTCGCATCTCGCCTGACAACGGTTCAGAAGCCAGCTATCGCGCTGCATCTGGCTCCCGGCGAGGCTTGCACGCTATTATGAGCCAACCCTGTTTCCTCCGGGCCGGACATGCGCAGGGTCGCTGAAGACACCATGGCCGAAACGGCAAAGAGCGTCTTTCTCATCGTGAGCGCCCTGTTCCCCATCGTGGACCCGCTCGGCGGAAGCCCCATCTTTCTCGCGCTGACTAATCAGTACCCGTCGCCGGCGCGGAGGGCGCTCGCGCGCCGGATCGCTATGAACAGCTTCTTTCTGCTCGTCGGGTCCTACCTGACCGGGACGCACGTCCTCGCGTTCTTCGGCATCTCGCTCCCGGTGGTGCAGGTCGGCGGCGGGTCCGTTCTCATCGCATCGGGCTGGGCCATGCTCAACCGCCAGGACGATCAGGAACGCGCGGAAGGCCGTCCCAGGGTGAAGCCGTCGGACCCTCTTCGGCATGCGTTCTATCCTCTGACCTTTCCGCTGACGGTGGGGCCGGGATCGATCTCCGTGGCGATCACGCTGGGCGCGAATGCCCCGTACCATCCGGGGTTGCATCTGGCGCCCCTCCTGGCCGCGGTCGCGGGCTCGTTCCTGATCGCGGTGAGCATCCTGCTCTGTTATGGATCCGCGGAACGGCTGGCGCGAGCCCTGGGGCCGACGGCGATGACCGTGATCATGCAGCTGTCGGCGTTTCTCCTGGTCTGCATCGGCGTCCAGATTCTGTGGAACGGGGCGAGCGCCCTGCTGGCCGCCGCATTGAACGTTCGCCCCGCGGCCTGAGCCCTCGCCGGGCGACCGCGGCCTGGTTGGTGTCAAGACGACGCTCGGAGCCACCGTAAGAGCGTGAAGAGGACGCCTGCCGCGTAAAGCACGCCGAAGATGAGCTTGTTGTGGCGGGCGAGCCACTCGGGGAGATAGATGTCGAAGTTGTCGCGGCGGTCGTTTGTATAGCGTGCCGCAACCGGGGTGAGAGGGCAGTGCCAGCCGTTCACGACCAGCACGAGAACCTCGATGAAGACGACGCCGATGAACGCGGCAGCGTAGCGATAGTTCGCACGCCAGGCAAAACCGGAATGGCAAAAACGCACGCAGCAAAGAAGACCCACACCGCCGTGTGGATGAGCTTGATTGCCCTGAGAGCGCCCACCGGGGGTCCTCCGGGCCGTAATCTACTTCGGACCGATTGCTCCGGCCGCGGGCCAGTCGGAATCTCCGATTCGCTTCAGATTCATCTCGAAGAAGCGAACCGGTTCCTTGCCGGGCGCGATCCGATCCCCGACTTCCTTCCAGGCCCCGTCCTTGATGGTGGCCGTGTACCGGATCGTGGCGGGACCGGCGGGAATCTCCCAAACGTAGCCGTCGGCGGAAGGTGTGAGGTTGAAGTCGCCCACGTTCCCCAGTGCGTAGTAGTGCATGGTGAATCGGTTGGCATCGGAGCTGTATGAAATCGTGCCGAAGGCGTTGAAGGTGACCTTGCCGTCGGCGTCGTACCCGCGCCCCTCGATGACCTTGACGGTCCCATCCAGGAAGGGGCCGATCCGTTCGGTCTGAGTCACCGTATGCTTCTCGCCCGAGGGCAACAACGTCCAGGCGGTTCCCCTCCAGACGCCGTCCATGAACGCCAGGCGCACCAGTGCCTGGCGTTGGTAGGCCATGACGGCCTGCGAATCGGGGCGCCCCTGAGCCAGGGCGGAGCCGGCAGCTCCGAGAATGCCGGCGAGAATGCAAAGGGCCACGATGCCGTGCTTGCGCATGTCAGTCCTCCTCACACTTATCTTTCTGGACCGCGATATCACTTTGCGAGGCGGGGACTATTCTGTCTCGAGTCGGCGATTGTGTCTCGCAGCACGCCTGCCGCCGGTTACCGTCATGAAGAATGCGCGCACTTTCGAGGACGAAAGATACCAGAGGAGAAGCGCGACGACGGGAACGCCCGCCACAGCGCGAGGCTCGATGCCCAGAGCCGCGTTCACGAGGTCGCCGGCGAGGTTGAAGAGCAGGAGAGCCACGCCGACCCGGTAACCCCAGTGTCGGCCGGCATAGAAGCCATACGCCGCGGCCGCGCACGCAAGGCAGACGGCGGCGAGGAGAAGAGGAGCCCAGGCGCCCATGCCCGCGAAGGCTTCGTGGGCGCGCGGATTCAAGCGCCACATCGGCTCCAGCGGGCCGCCCGGTGTAAGAAGGGAAACCGCAGAGAGGCCGCTTGCAAGTGTTCCGAAAGCAAAGAGGGCGCCGAGCGCGGTGACTCCGCGCGGACGTCCGGTCACTTCAGGTACCGCTGCAAAGGGCCTCTGCTCCGACGTCTCACTGAGTTGGCCGGCCACGTTTCTGATCACTGTCAAGAGAGGCACCCACATCAGGCGGCAGGGGCGTAGAGCCGACCAGATAGAAGAGCAGGAAGATGAAAGTCAGAGAGACGACGGTTGCCGCGAGGCGCCGGCCGTGCCAGAGGCTGTCAAACCACTGGCGCAGCTCGCTCGCGAGCAGGTTGGCCTTCCCTCCATACACTTCCATCTCCCGGAGATATTGCTTGGAGTCCTCGGGTTCATAACCCAATGGGTTGGCGGGAGTGGGTTTGGCGGTGAGATAAATCACGAGCGCGCTGGCAAGACCTGTCGAGAGGATGGCAATGGCAATAGACCTGCGCCGACCCTGTAACCCCGGCGCGAGCGGCCGAATCACGAGAGCCGGGCCTCGACGTAGGCGAGAGGGATCGTGAGCTCCAGCCCGTCGCGGAGCCGCGACGCCTGATTGAGCTTGCCTTCGAGACGCGCGAACACGTCCTCGCGCCGCTCGGCTTCCACGACGCTCTTCCATCCGTCGAGAAAGCCGAGCTTGACGAAGTAGTGGCGCAGGAGCGCGCTGCCGTCGGCAAAGCGCATCGCCGCCTGCGCTTCCCGCACGCGGGCAAGGCGAAACCCGCAGCCCTCCAGCAGCGCCGTGAGCTTCTCGACAGTGGCGCGGTGGTTGACGTGGGCCTTGAGCGCCCCGAGAGCCTTGCCGTCGCCGACCTCGGCGAGCGTCTCCTCGAAGACGTCGTAGAACTCCTTCATGTGCCCTTTCAGGTTCGTCGTGAGGGCGAGCTTCGACCCCGGCCGGGCCACGCGCCGGATCTCACCCAGCGCGGCTTCCGGCTTCTCGAAATTGTTGACGCCCAGATTCGACACGATGAGGTCGAAACGGGCGTCGGGGAACGGGAGCGCCCCGGCGTCGCCGCCGACGATCGCGACGTTCTCGACGCGGCGGACCCTCGCCTTGAAGCGGGCCCGGGCGAGGGCCGCGCTCCACGGATCGATCCCGCAAACCCGGGAGGCCGGCCCGAGGCGCTCGGCTAGCTCGATCAGCGGGAATCCCGTTCCGCAACCCACGTCGAGGACGTGTGCGCCGCGCTTCAACTCGACATGCTCGAGAAGAAGCAGCCCGGCCATCGCCGACCAGAGCGGCAGCTCGTCGTATGCCGACACCGTGTCGGCGGCGCCGAAGTCGATCTGAAAGTCGAGATAGTCAGACACGGCACCGGGGATTATCGCCGCTCCGCAAGCGGGTCAGGGACGCGAATGGGGGCTGATATCAACCCGGCGACGCGCCGCCGCGCGAAGCCGGAACAGACCCCTGACCCTTCCTATGTCTGGAGCCGGTCCGGGAGAAGGAAGACTCTCCGGGCGAGATCGGACCGGAGCGTCTCTTCTCGGTAGTAGCCTCGGAGAACTGTCTCACGCCATGTGAGGAGATCCGCATTGGCTTCGGCAAACTCCGGCCAGTTCTTGCCTCGTCCGGCCCGCTCCATCCGCTCGTTGATCAGGAGCAGGTATGCCCAGGTGATTGTCTCGTGATAGCGGTCCGGCTTTCCGAGCCGGGCGGCGAAGCTCCGGAGGGTCGAGCTGAATCGCGCCAGCGCGGACGCCGGCGGCGCCCCCTGCAGGAAGAGCCAGGCCGCGCGGACGTGGTCGCGGTGTTGGAATTGATCCTCCAGCAGCGTCCCCGCCTCGAACGCCGCGAGGAATTCGCGGTCTTCCATCAGGATTGCCTGCGCCAGGACTCCGACCGGCCCGCCGCCGAGAGTGCGAGGACGGCGGCGAGGTTGAGCCAGAGACCTCGCGCGGCCATGCCGACGGCGAAGTGAAAGCCCGCGGCCCACGCGAGGACGATCAGCAGCACGACACCTCCGGCGAGGGCCGTCCGTCGAAAGAGAAAGAGCGCCGCGCCGGCCAGCTCGCCGCTGGCGAGCGCGATCCGCGCTCCGTCCGGGCGGCCGAGGCGCTCAAACACGCCGCGGCCATGGAGCAGGAAAGAGAACGCGCCGGCTGCGAGAGCGACTCCCAGGCCCCACCGCAGGACTGTCAGCAGAATGCCCAGCGCCCGGGCCCGTTTCGAGCGGGAAGTGCTATCGGGCATCATCCCGCTCCGAGAGGCGATGGCTCGCCGAAGCGTCCAGATCGAGACCGTAGATGCGCTTCAAGTCCGCGATCTGCCGGAGCGACTCGGTCGAGAAGGGCGCCTTGCCTTCAAACGCATGCAGGACGATCCCCTCGAGCAGATCGCCGAGCGAGAGGTCCTTCAGGTCCGCGAATGCCTTCAGAACCTTGAGCAGCCTCTTCTCCATCCTCACCCCGGTCTGGACCCGTTCGACCACGATCCGTTGCCCCGACCCGCTCTCCGCCGCCCCCTTCCGTCGAACCCTCTTTGTTACCATGGTAATAATATACCCAACTACCAGCTTCGAGTCAAGGGACTCCCGGAACCCGCGCGGCAGTGCACGGCCGCCTCCGGTCCCGGGGCATCTTCGGGGCAGGCAAGGCTCCGCTGGAGCCGGAGGACCTGGATATGATCTGTAAAGAGAAGGTATCGCTGGTCGAGACTGCAAGTTACAGACCGATGAGCCTACCGATAAGCCGTAGACTCTGGCCCAAAACGCCGTCTGACTATCCGACCTCTGAATTCACTCGAGACCCGGATTCACTCACTCGAATTGCTTTTTGATGATTTGACCGTCGTTGCCTCCAGCGGCCCGCCGGGAGTCTGGCTGTAACTGATGTCAACCGTCTCCCCGACCTTGGGAAGAGCTCTCAGCTGTGAACCGGAGAACGTAACTTTCTTGCCCTTGGACATGACGGTAAAGGTATTACCAGACTGGCTGATGACCTTGCCAGTGATCGGCGGGTTGTCAATGCGCCCCTGCTGTGTCAAAACCCTCGTCGCCTTAGCGGGCGGGGTTGGTGTTGGCTTCACGTCGCCTTGCTTTTTCGCTGCGGGCGCTGGCGTCGGCTTCTTTTCGTCGGCGGAAACCGGCAATGTGGTCAACGCTGCGAGCACCACCATGAAGAACGTTCGCATGACTACTCCTCTTGTGTTACGTACCCAAACGAGTCTGAGTCACTCGAACGATTCCTTCATCTACGTCGCCCTTCCTCTACCGGCCAAGGAAGCTCAAGGGGCGTGACCGCCTGGCCGAAGGAGCGGGTGGCACCTTCCTGTTGT
>DATIRW010000268.1:0-41991 GCA_035469365.1 Thermoanaerobaculia bacterium | reverse complement strand
CGCCCCTTTCATGGGTATCCGTGCCAGGAAGTCACACCCTTCCCGCACCAGGCGGCGCATTCCCTTGCCCTCGGCGCCAAGGACGAGCGCCAGGTCTCCCGTCAGGTCCATACCGAAGAGATCGGAGCCGTCGGCGTCCAGACCCACGACGACAAACCCCTTATCCTTAATGAGATCCAGAAATCTTCGAAGGTTGGTGACCCGGATGACCGGCACCCGTTCGACCGCTCCGGCCGAGGCTCTCTCCACGGCCTCCGAGAGTGGAGCAGACCCTCGTTCCGGCAGCACCACCCGCGCCCCGAGCCCCTCCGCGACCCGAAGGACGGCTCCCAGGTTCTGGGGGTCCTGGATCTCGTCGAGCACGAGGAGAAAGCGTTGACCCGTCTCGCCTGCCAGCGCTTCCTCCTCAGGGCGGTACTCGCGGACGGCCAGCCGCGCCACCGCCCCCTGGTTGGCGCGGGCGAGGCGGTCGAGGGCTCCTGCCCCGCCGTACCGAACCGACACGGCAGCGGCGCGGCAGAGCCTCTTCAACTCGTTGATCCGCCGGTCGCGACGTCCGGAGTCAAACATCCCCCACTCGACCTGCCGCGGGCGGGACCGGATCGCCTCGGCGATCGGATTCAGGCGGGATAGGATCATTTGGATTCGTGGCTTGTGATTTGTGATTCGTGATCGGGTCGGCCAACGAGAAGAACGACGGCCATGACGGCGATGCCCTCTCCGCGGCCGGTGAAGCCGAGGCCGTTGGAACTGGTGCCGCGGACGCTGACGGCGCCGGCATCGACGCCGAGAAGCGCGGCGAGGCGCCGGCGGATCTCTCCGACATGGGGTGCGAGCCTCGGGACTTCGGTGATCACAACGGCGTCCAGGTTCTCCACCTCGAAACCGCGCCCGACTGCAAGGTCGCGGGCGCGCGTCACGAAGAGCGCGCTGTCGGCCCCCTTCCAGGAAGGATCGTCGTCGGGAAATTGCTCGCCCAGAGACCCGAGACCGGCCGCTCCGAGCACTGCGTCCGCGATGGCATGCAGCAGCGCATCTCCGTCGGAGTGCCCTCTCAGTCCGCGCGGGTGCGGGATCTCGACGCCTCCCAGCCTCAACGCGCGCCCCTCCGAGAAGGGATGCGCGTCGAAGCCGATCCCGACGCGCTGGCTTCGATTCATCGAACGCGGCCTCTCAGGATGGCTTCGGCGATTTCCAGGTCTTCCGGCGTCGTGATCTTGAAACCGAGCCGCGAGACCGGCACGACCGCGACGGGAATGCCGAGCGTTTCGCAGAGAGCGGCCTCATCGGTCGCCTCGTCGCCGGACTCGAGCGCCCGGGCGAGCAGCTCGGCCCGAAAAACTTGCGGAGTCCCCGCGGCCCAGAGGTTCGTCCGGTCGAGCGTGGCCGCGATCCGGCCCTTCTCCAGCTTCTTGACCGTATCGGGAATCGGCGTCGCGGCGATCGCCACGCCGCCTTCCTCGGCCGCCCGCAGGATGGCCGCGACTTCAACGGGGGTCACGAAGGGACGCGCCGCGTCGTGGATGCAAACGAGGTGGCGTCCGCCGGCGCCGCAAGCCTGGAAGGCGTTGCGAACCGAGGCGGCACGGGTTTCTCCACCTTCGACCACCTTGGACCCGTCTCCCACCAGAGCCCGGATCTCGTCGAGCCTTCCGGGGGGCGCCGCGACGACCGTTCCCGCGAAGGAGAGCGACGAAAGAGCCTCGAGCGTCCAGGAAAGAAGCGGCCTCCCGAAAACAGGGACCAGCGCCTTCGGCTCGGGCCGTCCCAGCCGGCTGCCCGATCCTGCCGCCACGACAATCAAGAAGGATGCGATCCCGGTCTCCTCAATCCAGAATCCAAAATCGAAAATCCAAAATCGGCCTGGGGGTTCGGGTGAACCGCAAGGTCCCCCGACCACTTAGACAGCCATGATCTCCTTTTCTTTGTTCTTCAGGAGCTCGTCCACCTCGGCGATCTTCTTGTCTGTCAGCTTCTGGGATTCCTCCAGGCCGCGCCGCTCGTCGTCCTCGGAAATTTGCTTCTCCTTGAACATCTTCTTGATCCGGTCGTTCCCCTCGTGGCGGAAGCGCCGGATCTCAACGCGCGCTTCCTCGGCCATGTGGTGGGCCTTCTTCGCGAGCTCCTTGCGGCGCTCCTCCGTCAGGGACGGGATCGGAATGCGCACGATCTTCCCGTCCGACTGCGGGTTCAATCCCAGGTCCGACTTGCGGATCGCGCGCTCGATCTCTCCCGACATCTTGGGGTCCCATGGCGCAGCCACGATGAGAGTCGGCTCGGGGACCGAGAGGTTGGCCACCTGGTTGATCGGCACGTCGGCGCCGTAGGCCGACACGAGGATCCCGTCGAGGATTCCGAGGTTCGCGCGGCCCGTCCGCAGCGTCTTGAAGCGGTCCTTCAAATGCGCGATCGCGCCGTTCATGTGCTGTTCGATGTCTTTGAGTTCCTGCCGCATGGCCTCATGCCTCCGCTGAAACGAGCGAGCCGATGTCTTCACCCCGGACGACCCGCTCGATGTTGCCCCGAACACCCAGATTGAAGACCTTGATCGGAATCCCGTTGTCCATGCAGAGCGCGATGGCGGCCGCGTCCATGACCCGGAGACCCTGCTCCAGGGCCTGGCGGTAGGAGACGTTCTTCAGGAACCTCGCCTCCCTGTCGGTCTCGGGGTTGGCGTCGTACACGCCGTCCACCCGCGTCGCCTTCAGCAGCACGTCCGCCTTGATCTCGTTGGCGCGCAGCGCCGCCGCCGAATCGGTCGTGAAGAAGGGATTGCCCGTGCCCCCGGCGAAGAGAACGACGCGCCCCTTTTCCAGGTGGCGGATCGCGCGTCGCCGGATGAACGGCTCCGCGATCTGACGGACTTCGACGGCCGACATCAGCCGCGTCCTCACGCCCCTCTTCTCCAGGGCGTCCTGCAGCGCGAGGCCGTTGATGACCGTCGAGAGCAGCCCCATGTGGTCCGCCGCCACCCGGTCGATGCCCTGCGCGGCCGCGGAGACGCCCCGGATGATGTTACCGCCGCCGACGACGACCGCGATCTCGACGCCCATCTGATGCACGTCGCGGATCTCGTCGGCCATGCGCGCCACGACGTCGGGAGCAATGCCGAACTTCTGTTCCCCCATCAAGGCTTCCCCGGAGAGCTTCAGGAGGATGCGCTTGTAGGCGGGGCCCTCGCTCATTCTTCTCAAGGCTCCCGGGCTCGGGTCCTCAGCTCGGCTGCTCGTCCGGGCGCCCTTCGGCACGGCCGAGATTCTCTCCCAACTTGAAGCGGACAAAACGCACGTCCAGGGCCTCCTTGCCGCCCCGCTCGACGATGACCTGCCCGACCGTTTTCTCCGGATCCTTCACGAAGGCCTGCTCCGTCAGGACCGTCTCCTGGTAGAACTTCTCGACCTTCCCCTCCGCGATGCGCTCGACGACCTGCGGCGGCTTTCCCGCGGCGGCGGCCTGCGCCCGGGCGATCTCCCGTTCGGTCGCGAGCATCTCGGGCGTGACTTCCGCCCGCGAAGCGAAACGCGGGTCGGAGGCCGCGACGTGCATCGCGAGGTCCTTGCCGAGAGCGTCGTCGCCGCCGGAGAGGCCGACGAGGACTCCGATACGCCCGTTGCCATGGACGTAGCTCGCGAACCGCTCGCCCGGCCGCGGCGACAGCCGCGCAAACCGCCGGATGCCCATGTTCTCCCCGAGCTTGGCAATCAGGTGGGTGACGGCCTCGGCCACCGTCTCCGTCGGCTTCCCGGGGGCGGGAAGTCGCGCCAACTGCGCCGCGTCTCCCGACCGCGTCTCTCCGAACGCCGCGTGCGCCGCGACGAGCTCGGAGAGGCCTTCGGCCAGGTCGCGAAAGTCAGATGTCCTCGCGACGAAATCCGTCTCGCAATTGACCTCGACGAGCGCGGCGGCCCCCAGCGTCACGCGCGCGACGACGAGCCCTTCCGATGTCGCCCGATCCGCCTTCCGCGCGGCGGTCGCGAGACCGCGCTTGCGAAGGATCTTGCGGGCTTCCTCGAAGTCGCCGCCCGCTTCCACCAGCGCCTTCTTGCAATCCATCATCCCGACGCCGGTCTCGGCGCGCAGGTCCGCCACCGCTTTGGACGATATTTCCATGGTTCCCCTACGAGAGCTGTCTAAGCTCTAATGTCTAAAGTCTAAGGTCAATCGACCCCGAGACCGGACCTCAGACCATAGACCTTAGACTTCAGACCTTACTTACGAGGCGACGTCCGAAACGACTGCGGTCGTGGAGAGCTCGGGCGTGCGCGGCCTCGATTCCTCGGAACCCGCCTCGCTCGCCGCGCCACGCTCCTCGTGGGCGTGCAGCCCTTCCAGCACCGCGTCCGAGACGCGCGACGTAAACAGCCGGATCGCCCGGATGGCGTCGTCGTTGCCCGGAATCACGTGGTCGATCACGTCGGGGTCGCAATTGGTATCCACCACAGCGACGACCGGGATGCCGAGGATGTTCGCCTCCTTGACCGCGATGTACTCCTGCTTCGGGTCGATGACGAACAGCGCGTCGGGTAGCTCGTCCATTTCCTTGATCCCGGTCAGGTTCTTCTCGAGCTTCTCCTTCTCGCGCTCCAGCCGCAGCCGCTCTTTCTTGGTCAGGTTCTCGTTGTCCTCCTGGGCGAGGATCCCGTCGATCTCCTTCAAGCGGTGAATGGACTTGCGGATCGTCGAGAAGTTGGTCAGCGTGCCGCCGAGCCACCGCGTGTTCACGTAGAACATCCCGCAGCGGTTGGCCTCCTCGTAGATCGCGTCTTGCGCCTGGCGCTTGGTGCCGACGAAGAGGAGATTCTTCCCCTGCGCGGCCAGCTCCGTGACGAATTTCGAGGCTTCCTTGAACTGCTTGAGCGTCTTCTGAAGGTCAATGATGTAGATCCCGTTGCGCTTCCCGAAGATGAACTTCTTCATCTTCGGGTTCCAGCGCTTGGTCTGATGACCAAAGTGGACGCCAGCCTCGAGCAGTTCCTTCATCGAAATAGATGCCAGATCACACCTCCTTATAGTTAGGTGTCAGGTGTCAGGTATCAGGTGTCAGGGAAGGCCCGAGAGCCCTCGTCCCTGCCACCGTCCACCTATCACCCACCACCTTGGTTGCTATCTCTTGCTGAACTGGAACCGGGCGCGGGCGCCGCGCTGCCCGTACTTCTTGCGTTCCTTCATCCGCGGATCGCGGGTCAGGAAGCCTTCCTTCTTCAGTTTCTTGCGCAATTCCCCGTTGTACTCGGTCAGCGCCCGCGCGATGCCATGGCGGATCGCGCCGGCCTGTCCCGTCGGACCGCCGCCCGCGACTGTCACGTGGATGTCGAAGCGCTCGGCCGTCTCCGTGGAGAGGAGAGGCTGCTTGATGACCATCTTCAGAACGTTGTTGGGGAAGTAATCGTCGAGCGTGCGTTTGTTGACCGTGATGGAGCCGGAACCGGGAAGGAGCCGCACGCGAGCCATCGCGCTCTTGCGTCTTCCGGTGGCCCTGTGCTGGATTTCAACCGCCAATGTTCCTCCTCAGCTTCTCACCTGGTCGCCGCGCGGCGCACGGGCAGCGTCAGCACGCGCGGCTTCTGCGCCTCGTGGGGGTGTGACGCCCCGCGATAGACCTTGAGCTTCTTCAGTTGCTTGCGTCCGAGCTTGGATTTGGGCAGCATGCCGCGCACCGCCTCTTCGATGAGCCTCTCGGGATATTTCGCCGACTGCTCCTTCGCGCTCACGGACTTCAGGCCGCCGGGATAGCCCGTGTGGTGGCGGTAGACCTTCTCTTCGGCCTTGCGGCCCGTCAGCACGACTTTGTCGGCGTTGGTCACGACGACGAAATCCCCCATGTCGCGATAAGGGAGGTAACTCGCGCGGTGCTTGCCGCAGAGGACGCGCGCGACGCGCGTGGCCAGCCGCCCCAGGACCTTGTTTGTCGCATCCACGACCCACCACTCCTGGTGGACCGCGCCGCGCAAAGCCGGAGATGTCCCTGAACTCATGAAACCGGACTCCTTAATTCAACGAAACCGGCGCGCGAGCCTGAGGCAGGCTCATCCCCCGACCCTGTTTGAGGGCGCGTAAGGATACGCAAGCAGGGGTGCGGAGTCAAGGAATTCGGCATTCCGGAGAGACCGCGCCCGGCGGACAACCTCCCCCGGACCCCTTATGATTCAGGCGGATGGAGGCTCTCCCGACCGCGCGGCTCCTGGACGGCGTCTCTCTCGCGCGGACGCTGCGCGAAAAGATTCGCGCGCAGGCCCGAGAAATCAGCGGGCGCGGCTCGCCCCCGTCGTTGCGGGTCATTCTCGTGGGCGAGGACGCTGCCTCGGTGACGTACGTCTCCTCCAAGACCCGCGCGGCCCAGGAAGCCGGCTGTCTCGCCGAGACAATCCGCCTGCCGGAGGATGCGGCGCCGCAACGGCTCCTCGAAGAAGTCGAGCGGGCCAACAGGGATCGAGCGGTGGACGGAGTCCTCGTCCAGCTTCCCTTGCCTCCGGGCCACGACGCAAGGAGGGTCTTCGATTCGATCGACCCCGGGAAGGACGTGGACGGCCTGCACCCGGAGAACGTCGGCCTGCTGGTCCAGGGGCGGCCACGGTTCGTGCCGTGCACGGCGGCCGGGATCCTCGCCATGCTCGACGCCTACGAGATCCCGATCGCGGGCGCCAACGCGGTGGTCCTGGGCCGCAGCGAGATCGTCGGCAAGCCGACGGCGGCGCTGCTGACCTCGCGCAATGCAACGGTCACCGTCTGTCACTCGAAAACGAAAGACCTCCCCGCGACCTGCCGCCGCGCGGACATCCTCGTCGTCGCCATCGGAAAGCCGGGATTCGTCACCAGCGACTTCGTCCGCGAAGGCGCGGCCGTCGTGGACGTCGGCATCAACCGGCTCGAGACGATCGAGGAGGCGCCTGCGCACCTGCGGCAGTCCGCGCGCATCGCCGACGGCATCGCGCGGAAGGGGCGCGTTCTCATCGGCGACGTGGACTTCGACGGCGTCTGCCGCGTCGCCTCGTGGATCACGCCCGTCCCGGGAGGCGTCGGCCCGCTGACCATCGCCATGCTCCTCCAGAACACCGTGGACGCCGCGCGCCGCCGCGCGAACCTCTAGCTCGCTCTCTCTAACGCCGGAATTGCGGTCGCGAGAATCCGGGCCGGCGGGTCCTGTCTCCGGCCCTTCACGTCGGTCCAAGCCGGACGGAGAGCCCCGGAGCCGGCGGCGTTTTCCGAAGGAGGTGATGGGTGACGAGCATGGAAGAGTGCGACCGGCACCTCGGTGAGACTGCGAGGAACCCTCAGCACCGGCCGGTTCTCTCCATCACGGCAGGCCGGTGCGTGCCGACGCAGCAAACGACGCCGGCTCTGGGGCGGATTTTCCGCGACGATCACTTCGAATCGATACGGAGTACTAGTTCTTCCGGGGAGCGGTTTCGGGCCTGAACGGCGGCGGCTCCTTCTCCATGAACTTCGCGAACTCCCGCCGCGCGACCGGCGCGCGGGAGTTCCCCGTCGCCGTGTAGGCCTGCGCGCGGCGCTCCAGGATCGGCCGGCGCCAGGGAACGTCCGGCTCCATCTCCTCCACGGCCCGCGCGTACCGCGAGGCATCCAGGCGCGAGGCAACCTCGAGGCGGATCAGGTGGCGCTCCTCATCGAGCAGGAAGAGGGAGAAGGGATGGGCGAGGGACTCCTCGAGACGTCCGGCGAGGGCGGCGTCGCGGGAAGCGATGTCGAGCACGACGGAAAAACTGTTCCGGACGAGCACCGCCAGGGGCCACGGATCCTCGCGATACGCCTGGAAGGCCCGCTCCAGCGCCTGCACCGCTTCCTCCAGGCGGCCCTGACGCCAGCGCAGCCTGGCCAGCAGGACGTCGGCCTCGACACCCCGGCGCTGGCGGACGCGCTCGATGTAGTCCACCGCGAGCTCTTCCCCTCCCTGGGCCAGCGCCTCCGCGAGAACGATCTCTTCGATCGACCCGCGAGGCTCCCACGGCCCCGCGCGCCAGTTGGTGAGCACCGCCTCGGGCCGCCCCTCGACGAAGCTCTTCTGAGCGAGCGCCTGCCGCAGTTCCTCCACCGTCATGCCCGCTGTGGCCGTCGGCGGCCTCCCCTGCGACGTCGCGGCCGCCACCCGGCAGCGATTGACCGCTGCCCAGTCCACTTCGCCGGACACGTTCGGCCTGTCCTCCTGCGACGAGCGGGCGGCCTGGCGTAGCTCCTCGACGTCGAAGAAGGTGTCGTGCCCGAGGCTGCGGGCGAACGCGAACTCGACGACATTGGCGTCGTCCGTGTTGAGCGGAGTGTGTCCTGATGTGATCAGAGTCCGGGTCAGCGAGGACCTGGCGACGTAATGGGAGAGGAATCCTTCCAGTTCGCTCACCCGCCAGGCGTCGCGCAGAGCGGAGAGGTAGGGCTCCTGCCTCAGGCGCTCGCGAAGACGGCCGCCGTCGTAGGTGATCGGCTCCATGGTCGCCGCCAGGATCAGGTCGCTCTGCTTCGTGTGCCAGGTCTCGACTTCCGGGAAGACCGATCCCAGAGTCGCGTACACCGTGCGGACCGTCCCGCTGTCCACTTCGTAGGCCTGCAGCCACTGGAGGAAGATCCCGCCCGGAGCGAGCCGCGAGCGCATCGCCCGGTAGAAGTCGGTGGTGAAGAGGCTCGAGATGCCTGCCCGGTACGGATTCGAGGGCTCGGAGAAGATGACGTCGTAGGTCTCGCGCGAGGCGAGCAGCCACTCCCGCGCGTCGCCGATCCAGATCCGAACGCGGGAATTGCCGAGGACATCGTGGTTGACCTGCGCGCAGTCGCGCGCCACCCTCAGGATTGCCGGCTCCAGCTCCACTACGTCCACGCGCTCGATGGAGGGGACCGCGGCGAGCCATCCGGCCGTGGATCCCGTGCCGAGCCCGATCACCAGCCCCCGGCGCGGGTTGGGGTGGAGCGCCGCTCCGATGAGCCCGCCCATGACCTGTGTCGCGGCGTCGCCGCGCGAGCTTCCATCCGTCTTGCCGGAGATCACGAAGGCATAACCGTCGCTCGCCTTGAGAAGCGCCACGCTCGATTCCACGCCGTCCTTCTCCCAGGCCAGGATGCGCCGGCGGCCGCGCAGCCAATCGTGGAGCGAGTTGGGCGAGGGCTTGCCCAGGTCCACGCGGCCCGCGCCGACCGGGCTGTGCCGCCACGCGGCCGTGGGGCCGGGAGCGACGAGCAGAAGAATTACGCACGCGGCCACCGCGCCGAGTGCGAGCAGGATTCTGCCCCGATTGCCCGAACCCCTTGCGGGCGCCGCGCCCCCCGCGCGCCCGAAGAGGAGCAGCGCGAGAAGAGCGAGCGCGCACAGGAGGACCGCGACGAAGACCCAGGTCCCCGTCGCCGAGAGAAGAGGCAGCAGGCCGAACCCCCCGGCCAGCGACCCGGCGATGCCTCCCATCGTGTTCCAGGCGTACGCGATCCCGACATCCGAGCCCACACGCTCGCGCCCCTGCCCCAGCAACGCGATGAGCAGCGGAAACTGGAATCCCGCGACCAAAGCCGCGGGGAAGACGACGAGACCGGCGACCAGCGACCAGCCCGCGACGTAACCGCCGAAGCCGAAGGCGCCGATCGGGCGGAGCAGTGCAGCCAGCAGGGCCAGCCGGTCTCCAAGCGCGTAGGGCACGATGAGGCATAACGGCTCGAGAGCGCACGTCGCCGCGAAGCCCGAGAGGGTGGCAACCTTTCCGCGCCCGGCGAGCCAGTACACCGCCGACCCGGTTCCGATGCCCGCCAGCGCGATCGCGAGGATGAGACCGAAGGTGTAGGTCGAGCCTCCGAGGAGCGGCGCGAGCATCCGGTACCAGACGAGCTCCATCAGGAAGAAGGCGAACCCCACGATTCCCGCCGACGCGAGCACGAACCCGCGAACCCGCGAGCGGCCGCCCGGGAGTGGCGCGGGCGGGCCGGGCGCTGCCTCCTCGCGCTTCGGCATCCTCTTGTGCTTCTCCTTTCTCTGCGGCATCTGCCCGGATCGGGAATCCGGGATCCCCGGACGCGAATCCTCGGGCGCCTTCTCCGGGACCGGGGCCGGAGCCGCTCTCCTCGAGAGCCGCACGGCCGCCAGGCCCACGAGCGCGTTGACGGCGCAGGCGAGCCAGAGCGTCAGCCGCGTGCCGAACGTCTCCAGCAGCAGGAAGGTCGAGAGCACGGCCCCCGTGACGGCCCCGATCGTGTTGGAGCCGTAGAGCAGAGCGAGATACCGGCGCCCCGAATCCTCATCGGTCTCCACTGCGCGGGTCGCCGCCGGCAACGTCCCTCCCATGAGTACCGTCGGCACGCAGAGCACGATCGCGGAGAAGAGAAGCCGCGCGACCGTTCCGCCGACGAGGCCCAGAGTCAGCGTGCCCCCCACGGCGATGTAGCCCTGCCTGACGAGGAAGACCAGGAGGGGCGTGACGGCCGCCGAGCCCGCCACCGCCAGCTCGAGCCGTCCGTAGAAGGCAAGAGGGTGCGCGGTCTCGTCGGCTTTCCTTCCCAGCCACCAGCTTCCGGCGCCGAGTCCGCCCATGAAGATCGCCACGACGGCCGCGGACGCGGCGGTCGAGAATCCGAAGATCAACCGCAGATCCCTCATCCAGGCGACCTGATAGATCAGGGCCGTGGTTCCGGATCCGAAGAGGAGCAGGGCGACCCATAAGATGCGTCGTTTCATGGAGATGAGGGACGTTAACACAGGGGGAAGGTGTCAGGTCGGAGGGGTCAGGGGAGCAGGTTTCAGGTATCAGGGGTCAGGTGCCAGGTTCGGAGCTCTGTCCCTGACCCCTGATACCTGGCACCTGATACCTGCCTTTTCCCTGATACCCGTCCCCTGACACCTTTTGCCTTGATATACGAAAAACTTCGTACTAGTTTCTTCGTATGACGAGGATGGAACGCCGATGAAGATCCCTAAGAAAACGCCCCGGCCCACGGACGGAGAGCTGGAGATCCTGCGCGTCCTCTGGGAGCGGGGGGAATCCACGGTCCGCGAGGTCCATGACACCCTGGAGGCGCGGCGGCCGACCGGTTACACGACGGTCCTGAAGCTCCTCCAGATCATGACCGAGAAGGGGCTCGTCCGGCGGGACGAGACCGAGCGCGCGCACGTGTACGCGGCGCGCGTTCCGCGCGAGGAGACGGAGCGGCAGCTCGTGACCGACCTGCTCGACCGCGCCTTCGCGGGATCCGCGTCGGCGCTCGTCCTGCGCGCCCTGTCTTCGAAGAAGGCCTCGCCGCAGGAGCTCGCGCGCATCCGGGAGCTGCTCGACGCCATGGAGGGAGGCAAGCGATGAAAGACCTGGCCCTGTTGTTCGCGACCCCGGCTTTCCGGAGGCTCGGCTGGGCGCTGGCCGCCTTTCTCTGGCAGGGAACGCTCGTCGCCGCGATTCTGTCCTGCGTCAACGCCCTGCTCTCCCGGAGGGATCCTCGAGCGCGCTACGCCGCCGGCTGCGCGGCTCTGCTGCTGATGGTGCTCCTGCCGGCCGTCACCTATCTGGGCCACCGCGAGTCCCCGGCCCCTCGTTCCGCCCCTGTCGGCGTCTCCCCGGCCCCGGCCGGAGAGCCCTTGCGTCACGATTTAGCCGCGAAGCGGGTGTGGGCCGGCGCCGCTCCCGAATCCGGACGGATCGCGCGCGCCTTCCAGGCGAGCGCGGCGTGGCTCGCACCGTGGATCGTGCCGGCATGGCTGTGCGGTGTCTTCCTGCTTTCGGCGCGGTTCCTCGCCGGATGGAATGCCGCACGGAGACTCCCGCTCAAGGGCGTCCGCCCCGTGCCCGCGGCCCTGGAGGCCGTTCTCGGGCTTCTTCGCGACCGGCTCGGCGTTCGACGCCCGGTCCTTCTCCTGGAGTCGTTGCGAGTGAGCGTTTCGACGGCGCTCGGCGTCCTGCGCCCGGCGATCCTCCTGCCCGCGTGCGCCGTCACGGGCCTGTCACCGGAGGCGATCGAGGCGGTGCTCGCTCACGAGCTCGCCCACATCCGCCGGCACGACTACCTCGTCAACCTGCTGCAGACGGCGGCGGAGACGCTCCTCTTCTACCATCCGGCCGTCTGGTGGGTCTCCCGCCGGATCCGGATCGAAAGGGAGAACTGCTGCGACGACCTGGCCGTCGTCGCGACCGGAGACTCCCGTGGATACGTCCGCGCCCTGGTCGTACTCGAGGAGATCCGCGCTCCGCGGCTGGCGGCACCCGGCCCGGCGGTGGCGGCCGACGGCGCTTCCCTCTGGCGGCGCGTCGCGAGGCTGATGCCGGCTTCCTCCTTCCCATCCCCTTCGCTGGCCGAGGACGCCCCGAGGTGGCTCGCCGGGCTCCTCGCCCTGGCGATGGTCGCCACGGTCGGGGCCGCGGAGCGCTCGTCCTTCTTCGAAGACTCGCCGGCCGTCGCGGTCGGCTTGCCAGTCCCTCCGGCCGAGCCCACGAATGCCGTGCCGGCCGCGCAAACCCCCCGCCTGCAAAAGGAGAATCCGGTGACCGCCGCCCGGCGCGCGGCCCGGGTGTCGGGCGTCGCGGGCAGGATCGCGGGAGGCGTTTCCGGAGGCGTCGAAGAGGGCGTTGGGGGCGGCGTCTCCGGCGGCATCGAGGGAGGCGTCGAAGCGGACGGCGAAGAAAAAAAGACGGCATCCGCGCAGAGTGAGGTCAGACTCTCTCCCGAGGACCTGGCCAGCCTGCGCCGGCACGGCGTCACGCCCGAGTTCCTCGCGGCGCTCGCCGCACTCGGCTTCAAGCAGGCCACGGTCCAGGACCTGCTCGCGCTCAGGATCCACGGCGTGTCTCCGGAATACGTCTCGGAGATGACGGCGCTCATCGGGAAGCAGTCGCTCGATGAGATCGTCTCGCTCCGAATCCACGGAGTCACGCCCGAGTTCGTGCGGCACTTCCACGAGGCGGGATATCCGCAGATCTCGGCCGACGACGCCGTCTCTCTTCGGATTCACGGCGTCGATCCGGACGACGCGACACAATGGGCGACCATCACCGGCCGCAAGCCCGGCCTCGACGAGATCGTGTCGGCGCGGATCCACGGCGCCACGCCGGAGTACGCGCGCGAGATGCGCTCGCTCGGGCTCGACGCGGACCTCGACGCCCTCGTCGGCCTGCGCATCCATGGCGTCACGCCGGAGTTCGTCCGCGACATGCGTTCGCTCGGATACACGAAACTCTCCACCGACGATGCCGTCGCCTGCCGAATCCACGGCGTCACGCCCGACTTCGTCAAGGAGGTCCAGTCGCTCGGATACGCCGCCCCTTCGGTCGACGAGCTCACCGCCCTGCGCATCCACGGCGCCACGCCCGAGTTCATCCGCAAGGCCAACGCATCCGCCGGCGCGCGGCTCTCGATCGACGAGCTCGTTTCCAGGCGGATTCATGGGAGGAATCGATGACCAGGCACCGGACACCACTGTTGCGTCCCAGCGGGATCGTCCTCGCAATCCTGCTTTCGCTCCTCCTCGCAGCGCCCACGCCGGCGCCGGGACAGACCTTCGAGGGGCGATGGCTGCTCGACTTCGACAGGGAAGACGGCCGCGTTCAGCTCACCATCCGGCGCAGTTCCTCGCATGGAGACTGGAACAACTCGTCCTCCTACTCCCTGGCCGACTTCCGCGGCCTCTCCCGCCCGGCTGGAAAGGCCGCGCGGCCGGCGCATTTCGAGATGGCGCGGGACGCCGGGACGATCCGCTTCGACGGGGAGCTGGACGAGTTGGGCGGCTCCGGCCGCTTCCAGTTCGCCGCCAATCCCGAGTTCGACAAGTACTGGAGATCGCTCGGTTACTCGAGCCTCGGGCCGGACGAGTCGTTTTCGTTCACGATGCACGACGTCAGCCGTCAGTTCCTCGATGAACTGCGCTCGCTCGGCTACGAGCGCCTTCCGGCCGAGCGCCTCATCTCGATGCGGATCCATGGGGCGAGCCCGGAGTTCATCCGGGAGTTGAAGGCCCTGGGCTACGAGCATCTCCCCGTCGAAGGGCTCATCAACATGCGCATCCACGGCGCGAGCCCCCAGTTCATCCGGGAGCTGAAGGCCCTGGGCTACGAGCATCTCCCCATCGAAGGGCTCATCAACATGCGCATCCACGGCGCGAGCCCCGAGTTCATCCGAGAATTGAAGGCACTGGGCTATGACCGGCTGCCCGTCGAGCAGCTCGTCAGCATGCGCATCCACGGCGCGAGCCCGGAGTTCATTCGGGAGCTGAAGGCCCTGGGCTACGAGCGGCTGCCCGTCGAAGGCCTCGTCAGCATGCGCATCCACGGCGCCAACCCGGAGTTCGTCCGGGAGATGAAGGACCTCGGGTACGAGAGGCTGCCCGTCGAAGAGCTCGTGAGCATGCGCATCCATGGAGTGTCGCCGGAGTTCGTCCGAAAGCTCCAGGAGCTCGGCTACCGGCACGTGCCCGTCGAGGAGCTCGTCTCGATGCGCATCCACGGCGTCACGATCGATTACGTCAAGAGGATGAAGGAGCGCCACAACGACGTCACCGTGGATGAGCTCGTCGACATGAAGATCCACGGGCGCGATTGACGATTGTCGATCCCCTGTCCGTTTTCGGACAGCCCCGTCCCACAGCCGCTCAGAGGACTTCGGAGAACCCTCACTCTCCCCTTCCGTATCAGTGACTTAGCCTGGGCCGTGCATGGCACGGTTCTCGCCCATACGAGCGACGGAACTATGGACATCGTCAGGGAGGACATCTCCAGAAAGAAGCGCCGCCGCCGCATCCTCATCGGCGGCGCCGGCGTCGCCGCGGTCCTCCTCATCACGCTGGGACTCTCGCGCCTGAAGCCGGCGGCGCCGACCGTGGACAAGAGCACCGTCTGGATCGATTCCGTCAAGCGCGGCCCGATGGAACGCCAGGTGCGCGGACCGGGCTCGCTCGTCCCCGAGACGGAGGGAATCCGGCAGATCTCGTCCTCGACGGACGCGCGGGTCGAGCGGCTGCTCGTCCAGGCGGGCGCTCCCGTCGCGCCGGACACGGTGCTGCTCGAGATGTCCAACCCCGAATTGGAGAGAGACTCGCTCGACGCCGACTGGCAGTTGAAGGCCGGGCAGGCCGATCTCGCCAACACGCGCGTGAGGCTCCAGAAGGAGCTCCTCGACCAGGAGGCGGCCGCCGCGACCATCGAATCCGACTTTCACCAGGCGCAGCTCCAGGCGGAGACCAACGAGGGTCTCTTCAAGGAAGGCCTCGTGGCGCAGCTGACACTCAAGCTGTCGCAGACGCGCGCCCGCGAGCTCGCCACCCGCAACGAGATCGAGAAGAAGCGCCTGGCCGTCTACTCCCAGTCGGAGAAGGCGCAGCTGGACGCGCAGGAGGCCCGCGTCGAGCAGCTGCGGGCGCTCGCGCACTTGAAGCGCTCCCAGCTGGAAGCGATGCGCGTCCGCGCCGGCATCCGCGGCGTGCTCCAGGAGATCCCGGTCCAGCCCGGACAGCGCGTGACCTCCGGCACGACGCTCGCGCGGGTCGTGCAGCCGGAGAAACTGAAGGCGCAGCTCAAGATCGCCGAGACGCAGGCCCGCGATGTCCAGATCGGCGAGCGCGCGTCCATCGACACGCGCAACGGCGTCGTCGAAGGGCACGTCTCGAGAATCGACCCGTCGGTCCAGGGCGGAACGGTGACGGTGGACGTGGCGCTGGACGGCCCGCTCCCGAAAGGCGCGCGGCCGGACCTCTCCGTGGACGGCACGATCGAGCTCGAGCACCTGGCCGACGTGGTCTTCGTCGGACGCCCCGCCTTCGGGTCCGAGCAGGGCTCGATCACGCTTTTCCGTCTCCAGCCCGGCAGCGACGAGGCCGTGCGCGTGAAGGTCCGCCTCGGCAAGAGCTCGGTCAACACCGTCCAGATCCTCGAAGGAATCAAGCCGGGAGACAAGGTCGTTCTTTCCGACATGTCCGCGTGGGACGCGTTCGATCGCGTCCGGCTGAAGTGAAGCAACGAGAGGAGAAGCGATGAGCACCAACGGGCACTCGGTCATCCGGCTCGAAGGCGTGACCAAGGTCTTCTTCACCGACGAGGTCGAAACGCACGCGCTCTCGGGCGTGCACCTGCAGATCCGGCAGGGCGAGTTCATCTCGATCGCGGGCCCTTCGGGATGCGGCAAGTCCACGCTTCTCTCGATCCTGGGCCTCCTCGACTCGCCCACGAGCGGCGCCTACCTCTTAAACGACAAGCCCGCGGAGAAGCTGAAGCTCGCCGAGAGGGCCCGCATAAGGAACCGCGAGATCGGCTTCATCTTCCAGAGCTTCAATCTGATCGGAGACCTCTCCGTCTACGAGAACGTCGAGCTGCCCCTGACGTACCGCGGCATGCCGGCCCAGGAGCGGAGAAAACGCGTGCACGACGCCCTCGAGAAGGTCGGCATGGCCCACCGGACCAACCACTTCCCTTCGCAGCTCTCGGGGGGGCAGCAGCAGCGCGTCGCGGTCGCGCGCGCGATCGCGGGGAACCCCCTGATTCTCCTCGCGGATGAGCCGACCGGGAACCTCGACTCGGTCAACGGCGAGGCCGTCATGTCCCTCTTGAGAGACCTTCACCAGGAGGGCGCCACGATCTGCATGGTCACCCACGACCCCCGGTTCGCCCGCTATGCCGCTCGCACCATTCATCTCTTCGACGGACGCGTCGTCGAGGACGAGAGCGGGCAGGAACGCGCCGCCTCGGAACACGAGCTGAAAGAAGCGGGCCTGCTGTGACCCGGGAGGCCCTCGTGTGAACAAGGCGTCTGCTGCATGCCGGCTCTAGTTCAGGACGCCAAGTACGCTTTGCGGACCCTGGGGAAGAGTCCGGGGTTCACGGTCCTGGCGGTCGTCACGCTGGCGCTCGGCATCGGCTTCAACACGGCGGTTTTCTCGGTGGTGGACGCGGCGGTGTTGCGGCCGCTCGCGTACTCGCGTCCCGGCGAGCTCGTCCGGATCTGGGACAGCAACCCCGGCCGGGGCTTCGACCGGTTCAGCGCGTCCCCTCCCAATTTCGTGGATTGGCGCGCGCAGAACACGACGCTCGCCGGCATGGCCGCGTTCACCGGCGACGACGCGACGCTGACGGCCGAGGGCGAGCCCTTGCGCCTGCGCGGCTACGCGGTCTCTCCCGCCCTCTTCCCGGTGCTGGGCGTCTCGCCGCTCTACGGCCGCGCATTCGACGCCGAGGACGAGAACCCCGGCCGCGAACCGGTCGTCCTCCTCTCCTGGCAGTTCTGGCAGCGGCGTTTCGGCGGGGACACGGGCGTCGTCGGCCGGACGATCTCCCTCGACGGGAAGAGCCGGATTATCCGCGGCGTCATGCCGCGCGGTTTTCGTTACCCCTCCCGCGACGCCGACATCTGGACGCCGCTCGTTCTGGACGCGAAGGCCCTCGAGAACCGCGGCGCGCACTGGCTCGGCGTTGTCGCCAGAAGAAGGCCGGAAGTTTCGCCGGCGGCGGCGCAGGCCGACCTCTCCGCGATCGCCGCGCGGCTCGCCGCCGCCTATCCGGAGAAGAACGCCGGCTGGGGCGTCGTGCTGGTCCCGCTCCAGGAGGCGATCGCGGGCAGCGCCCGGAAACCCCTGCTGCTCCTGCTCGGAGCCGTGACATTCGTGCTTCTCATCGCCTGCGTGAACGTCGCGAACCTGCTCTTCGCCCGCGGGACGTCCCGAAGGAGGGAGATCGCGATCCGCGGCGCGCTCGGGGCAGGCCGCGTCCGGCTCCTGCGCCAGATGCTGACGGAAACCCTCGCGCTGGCCCTCGCCGGAGGCGCGGCCGGGGTCGCGCTCGCCGTGTGGGGAGCCGAGACGCTCGTCGCGCTCGCGGGCGACAGCCTGCCGCGCAGCGCGGAGGTCGGAATCGACGTGCGGGTCCTCCTCTACACGCTCGCCGTGTCGCTCGCGACCGCCCTGGCGGCGGGACTCTGGCCGGCCCTGCGCGCGACCTATCCGGCCGGCCGCGATGCGCTGCGCGCCTCCGCCGGGTCGGCCGGCTACGGGCCGCGGGCCGGGGCGGCGCGGCAGGCGATGCTCGTAGCCGAGATCGCGCTGACCCTCGTCCTGCTCGTCGGGGCCGCCCTGCTTCTGAGGAGCATGGCCGCGGTCCTCCGCGTGGAGCCCGGCATCCGCCCGCAAGGCGTCCTGACGGCCCAACTCCAACTGCCGAGCTCGCGTTACCCCGAGCCCCCGCAGATCGCGGCCTTCTACCGCGAGCTGACGGCGAGCCTGGCCTCGCTGCCGGGAGTCGCGGCCGTCGGCACGACGAACTTCCTGCCAGTGACCGGCCGGCAGTACACGCTGTCGGTCAGGTTTCTCGACCATCCCGTGCCGGCCGGGGACGAGGCCTCGATCACGTACCGCGTCGTGGGCGGCGACTTCTTCGCGGCGGCGGGAGTCCCCCTCAAGCGGGGCCGGGTCTTCACTCCGGAAGACCGGCCGGGCTCGCCGCTCGTCATGCTCGTCAACGAGACGCTGGCCCGCCGCTACTTCCCGGGAGAAGACCCGATCGGGCGCGAGATCGTGATTGGAGACCGCGCCAAAGCGCCCGGCGCGTCGTCGGGATCGTCGGCAACGTGCTCGAGGAGGGCCTCGCGGACCCTCCCCTGGCGGAGCTCTACGTGCCGGCCGAGCAGGTGCCCTGGGACGAAATGGCGATCCTCGTCCGGTCCGAGGGGAATCCGCTGCGCCTCGCTCCGGCCGTGCGCTCGAGGATCCGCTCGCTCGACCCGAAGCTGCCGGTCGAGGAGGTCCAGGCGCTCTCGGAAGTCGTCGCCCGTTCGCTCGGCCAGCGCCGCTTCACGATGCTTCTGCTCGGCACGTTCGCCGGCCTCGCGCTTCTCCTCGCCGCGGTCGGCATCTACGGCGTCGTCGCGTTCCTGGCCGGGCAGCGCGTGCGCGAAGTCGGCATCCGGATCGCCCTGGGTGCGCGTCGCCGGGACGTCCTCGCGCTCTTCCTCGGGGAGAGCGCGCGGTTCGCGGGGGCGGGCCTCCTCGCGGGACTGGCGCTCGCGGTCGCGGCCACGCGCCTCTTGAAGACCATGCTCTTCGGCGTCGCGCCGACGGACCCGCTGTCCTTCGCTGCTGTGGCCCTCGTTCTCACGGCGGTGGCGATGGCGGCGAGCTGGATCCCGGCACGCCGCGCGGCGCGCATCGACCCGATGGCCGCTCTGAGACACGAATGAGGTGAACCGATGATCGAGCTCAAGAACATCGAAAAGTGTTTCGTCACGAAGGCGGGGCAGACCTTCGTCCTGCGGCGGATCAACCTGACGATCGGGCAGGGCGAGTTCGTGACGGTCATGGGGCCGTCGGGTGCCGGCAAATCCACGCTCCTCTCGATCCTGGGGATGCTCGACCACAGCTGGACAGGCGAGTACCGCCTCCTCGAGCACCCGGTGCACAAGCTCAAACCGAAGGAGCGGATCGACTTGAACAAGAGGTACGTCGGCTTCGTCTTCCAGCAGTATCACCTGCTCGACAACCTGACGGTCGCCGAAAACCTCGACATCCCCCTCTCCTACAGGAACGTCAAGGGCTCGGAGCGCGCAGCGACCGTCGCCGACACGCTCGACCGGTTCCAGATCGTCGGCAAGAAGGACCTCTACCCGAGCCAGCTCTCCGGCGGCCAGCAGCAGCTGGTCGGCGTGGCCCGAGCGCTTGTCGCGAAACCGAAGCTCCTGCTCGCCGACGAGCCGACCGGCAACCTCCACTCCGACCAGGGGCGCGAGATCATGCGCCTCTTCCAGAGGTTGAACGATGAAGGCACGACAATCGTTCAGGTCACGCACTCCGAGGAGAACGCGCGCTACGGCGAGCGGATCATTCGACTGCACGACGGCTGGATCGCCGGCGAGGAGACGGTGACCGACCGCATCGGTATCGAGGCCGGGTCGCCCGCGAGGTGACACGGTGAGCGCGCTTCTGCGGGATCTCCGGTACGCGCTGAGGACTCTCGGGAAGAACCCGGGATTCACGGTCGTGGCCGTGTTGACACTCGCGCTCGGGATCGGAGCCAACACGACGATGTTCTCCGTCGTCAACGCGATCCTGCTCCGGCCTCTCCCCTATCCCGACGCCGGGCGCCTCGCCGGCTTCACGACGAACCAGTCGGGGCCGGACCTCGAGGACCTCTCCCGTCAGAGCCGTTCCTTCGCGCAGCTGGCCGGGGCCCAGATCTGGCCGCTCGACTGGGGCAACGGCGCCGAGCCGGAGAGGGTCCAGGCGGCGGTCGTGACGGGCCAGACATTCGAGGCGCTCGGCGGCAGGGCCGAGCTCGGCCGGACGATCACACCGGCGGATGATCGGCCGGGCGCGGAGCCGGTGGCTGTCATCAGTCACGGCTTCTGGAAGGCTCAGCTCGCAGGCGAGCCGGCGGCCCTCGGCCGGGTCCTGCTTCTCGGAGGCAAGCCCTACACGGTTGCCGGCGTCATGCCGGAGGCGTTCGAGGTTCCGCGCGCGGTGGCCGACATCTGGCTGCCGTTCCAGGCCGCGGCGGCGGAGGCCGCGCCGGCGCGCGGAGCTCACCTCCTGCGCTCGTTCGCGCGTCAGGCGCCCGGAGTTTCTCTCGCGTCGGCCCAGGCAGAACTCGACGCGATCGTGGGCGAGTTGAAGCACATCCATCCGGAGGAAGACGGAGAGCAGACTTTCCGCCTGGTTCCGCTCCAGGAACAGGTCGTGGCGAGATCGCGGCCGACCCTCTTCCTGCTTTTTTCCGCTGTCTTCGTGGTGCTTCTCATCAGTTGCGCGAACTTCGCCAACCTCCTGCTGTCCCGTTCGGCCCGCCGTAGCCGGGAGATCGCGATCCGATCGGCGCTCGGAGCGGGGCGCTCGCGGCTCGTTCGCCAGCTCGTCGCCGAGAGCGTCCTGCTTTCGGCGCTCGGCGGCGCGGCCGGTCTCGTGCTGGCCGCCTGGGCGCAGGGGCTGGCGGCGAAGCTGCCTCCGGTTTCCGCCCGCCTTGCCGCCCGGGTGCATCTGGACGTCCGTGTCTTCCTCTTCGCGCTCACAGTCTCGGTGGCGACCGGCGTTCTCTTCGGGCTCCTCCCCGCGCTTCAGCTCACCCGCGTCAAGGCCGGAGCCGAGAACCTCGCGGGGCGAGGGGCCGGGACCTTCCGCGAGTCTCGCGTCAGCCGCGGTCTCGTTGTCTGGGAGATCGCCGTCGCGCTCGTCCTCTTGAACGGCGCCGGCCTTCTTTTCAAGGGGCTCTCCCGGCTGGCGTCGGCCGATCCGGGTTCCGGACCGAACGCTTGCTGACCTTCCGCCTCGACCTGCCGGAGACGCGCTACGCGGAGATCCCCCCTCAGACCCGGTTCCTCCGGTCGTTGCTGGAAAGGATTTCGGCTCTCCCCGGCGTGACCGGCGCGGTGCTGATCAGCGACCTGCCCGTCGGCGGCTCTCCGCTCGACCACAACGTCGTCGTCGAGGGAGGCCCCGTCTACCCGAAGGGCGCGGAGCCCTCGGCCTACACGCGGCTCGTAAGCTCCGCCTACTTCCGGACGATGGGAATCGGGATCCTGCGCGGACGCGCATTCACCGAATCGGATCGGGAAGGCGCGCCTCTCGTCGGAGTCGTCAACGAAACGATGGCGCGCGAGTTCTTCCGCGGCCGCGACCCGATCGGAGCGAGGATCCGGTGGGCTCGGCTGCCCGGGACCGATTGGATCACGATCGTCGGCGTCGCGCGCGACGTGCGGCATCTCGGGCTCGCGCTGGGAGAAGGGCCGGCGGTCTATACCCCCTATTCGCAGAAGCTCCAGCAGTGGCAGCGCTGGACGAGCGTCGTGGTCCGCGCGCAGGGCGACCCCCTGCGGCTGACCGCTTCCGTCAAGGCCGCCGTCCGGGCGCTCGACCCGAATCTTCCGATCGCGGAGGTCGCGACGATGGAAGAGGTCCTCGCCTCCTCGATGGCTTCGCCCGCGCGCCGAAACACGGTGCTCGCGCTCTTCGCCGCGCTGGCGCTCGGCCTCGCGGCCGTCGGCGTGTACGGCGTCATCTCGCAGGCGGTCTCGCGGCGCACCCGCGAGATCGGCGTCCGCGTCGCGCTCGGGGCGCGGCCGGGGGACGTTGTCCGGCTCGTCCTGCGCCAGGCCGCCACGCTCGGCGCGATTGGCATCGTCCTCGGCATGGTCGGCGGCGCGCTGCTTGCCCGCGCCTACCTGTCCAGGCTCCTCTTCGGCGTCAGCGCGTTCGACCCGGCGACCTACGCCGCGATGGCCGCCGTTCTTCTCGGCGCGACGCTTCTCGCCAGCGGGCTGCCCGCGCGCCGCGCAAGCCGTGTCGACCCGATCGTCGCGCTGCGGTCGGAGTGAAGGCGGCAGGCGCTTCGGAGTGAATAAGCTCACGGTGAAGGAGGCACAAGCATGACGCTGATCCTCCAGGACGTGCGTTACGCATTCCGCACTTTCGCGAGGACACCGGGCTTCACGGCGGTCATCGTCATCACGCTCACCCTGGGAATCGGGGCCAACACGGCGATCTTCTCGGTCGTACGGGGCGTTCTCATCCGGGCTTTGCCGTACCTCGAACCGGAGCGGCTCGTGCGGATCGGGCACGTTCGCTCCGAAGGCGGGCGCCCGGGGCAGAGCTTCTCGCCTCAGGACTTCGACGACCTCGCGCGGGAGCGGCCCGGCCTGTCGCGCGTGGCTGCCTATCAATTCGTCCCGGGCCTCTCCGGCATGAACCTCCTCGGCAAGGGAGAGCCGGAGCGCGTCTCGGCCTGCGTCGTGTCCGCTGACTTCTTCGAGACACTCGGCGTTCCCGCGGCGGAAGGCCGCACGCTTGTCCGCGAGGAGAACACCCCGGGCCGGGACCGCGTCGCCGTCGTGAGCGAGCGCCTCCGGACGCGGCTCTCCGGAACCGGAGGAGTCGCCGTAGGCTCGACGCTCGTCCTCGAGGGAAAGCCGTTCACCGTCGTCGGCGTCATGCCGCGCTCGTTCCAGTTTCCCTCATCGGAAGTGGACCTGTGGGTCCCCGTTTCGCTCATGACCGAAGACGACGTCCCGCACCGGCGCTCGGTCCGCTGGCTCGAAGTCGTGGGGCGCCTGGCGCCGGGAGCAACCCTGGAGCAGGCGCGGGCCGGCGCGAGCGCGCTCTTCGCACGCCTCGAGCGGGAGTACCCCGACAGCAACCAGGGGTTCGGGAAGGCCCTCGTCGTGCCGCTGGAGACATCGCTTCTCGGCGACGTGCGCGCTCCGCTCTACGTTCTGTTCGGCGCCGTCTGCCTCGTGCTTCTGATCGCGTGCGGCAACGTGGCCAACCTGCTGCTCGCCCGGTCGGCCACGCGGCGGCGCGAGATCGCCATCCGGACGGCGCTCGGAGCAAGCCCCGCGCGGATCGCGCGCCAGCTCCTGACGGAGAGCGTCCTTCTCGCTCTTCTCGGCGGCGGCCTCGGGCTCCTCGCGGCGCAATGGTGCGTCGCGGGACTCGTGGCCCTGGCGGGCGGACGCATCCCCCGCGCCAACGAGATTCATCCGGACGCCGCCGTTGCCGCCTTCACGCTCGGCGTCTCTCTTCTGACCGGACTTCTCTTCGGGCTCCTGCCTGCGCGGCGCGCCATGCGTCCCAACATCGCGCCGGCGCTCGAAGCCGGCGGACGGGGCGAGACGCATTCCCGGGGGGACGTGCGGCGCGGCCTCGTCGTCGCCGAGACGGTGCTCGCGGCGATTCTCCTGACGGGAGCAGGACTCCTCGCCAAGAGCTTCTGGCGGCTGATGCAGGTCCCTTCCGGCCTTCAGACCGAGCGGGTCCTCGCGCTCTCCATAACGATTCCGGGCTGGAAATACCCGGAGCTCGACCGCGAGGCCGCCTACCGGTCGGAACTGCTCCGGAGAATGCGCGCGCTTCCGGGAGTGGTGGCGGCCGGCGGCAGCAAGACGATGCCCTTGAGCGGAGGAGGAGAGGCGTATCGCGTTTCGGTCCCGGGACGCCCGGATCTCGCGCTCTTCCAGCCGGCCTCCGGCGCGCTCATCGTCACTCCCGACTACTTCACCGCGCTCGGGATCCCGATCCTCCGGGGACGGGACTTCACGGAAGAGGATTTCATGAAGAAGTCCCTCGTCCTCGTCGTCAACCGAGCGCTCGCCCGGCAGCTCTGGCCCGGCCAGGATCCGCTGGGAAGGATCCTCCAGTTCGGGCGCGCGCCGTTTGCGGTTATCGGAGTCGCCGGGGACGTCCGGCACGAGGGGCTGCGCGAAGCCGCCGGCGGCGCGATGTACGTCCCGATGTCCCGCTTTCCCCGCGGCTCGCTGAAGATCTTCCTGCGCACGGCCGGCAACCCCCTCTCCGTCGCCGGGGCCGCGCGCGCCGCGATCCGAGGGCTCGAGCCGGACCAACCGATCTCCGAGATCCAGCCGCTCGAGCTGGCGGTTTCAGAAACGGTTTCCCAGCCCCGCTTCTACGCTTCCATGCTTGTGATCTTCGCCGCGCTCGCCCTCCTGCTGGCGGGATCGGGCCTCTACGCCGTCACGTCGTACGGGATCGCGCAGCGCACACGCGAGATCGGCGTCCGCATAGCGCTCGGAGCGGACAGGCGGAGCGTCCTCTTCATGGTCGTCTCGGAAGCCCTGAAGACCTCGGCCGCCGGGCTCGCGCTCAGCCTCGTTGTCTCCGCCGCCGCGAGCCGGCTCCTCGGAAGCCTGCTCTTCGGAGTCCGGCCGTTCGATCCCGGGGTCCTCGCGTCCGTCGCCTTCTTCCTGCTGGCCGCCTCGCTGCTCGCTTCTTCGGCGCCGGCGTTGCACGCCGCGCGGGTGGACCCGATCGAGGCGCTGCGCGCGCCGTGAGATGACGCGCTCTCCGCGCCGAATGACCCCCGCGCGGGCCCGTGGACCATCCGCGGTAAATTACGGCATGAAGTCTTCCACTTTGAGCCGTAACGACAGTACCGCTCCCGGACTGTGAAGACGTCAGACACGGCCTCTCCCGACCGAGTCCTCGTCGCCGACGACCAGCGCGACGTGCTCGAGGCGCTGCGCCTCCTGCTCAAGGGCGAAGGCCTCGCGATCGAGACGGCCACGTCCCCGGCCGGCGTCCTCGCCGCGCTCGAGGCGAAGGATTACGACGTGGTGCTCATGGACCTGAACTACGCGCGGGATACCACGTCGGGTCAGGAGGGCCTCGACCTTCTCGCGCGGATCCGCGAGCTCGACGCGACGCTGCCGATCATCGTCATGACGGCCTGGGGGACCGTAGATCTCGCCGTCGAGGCCATGCGGCGCGGGGCTCGCGACTTCGTCCAGAAGCCGTGGGACAACACGCGCCTGCTGACGACGCTGCGGACGCAGATCGCGCTCGGGCGGGCGCTGCGCCGCGGGCAGCGGCTGGAGGCGGAGAACCGGATCCTGCGCCAGGACGGAGAGCCGGAGATGATCGCGCAGTCGGCGGCCATGCGCCCCGTGCTCGAGATGATCGAGCGGGTCGGGCCTTCCGACGCGAACGTCCTCATCATCGGAGAGAACGGGACCGGGAAAGGGATGGTCGCGCGGGCCCTCCACGCCGCGTCGCGCCGCGCTTCCCGGCCGCTCGTGACGCTGAACGCCGGCGGGATCTCCGAAGGCGTCTTCGAGAGCGAGCTCTTCGGGCACGTCAAGGGCGCGTTCACCGACGCCCGCGCCGACCGCGTCGGACGGTTCGAGCTGGCCGACGGGGGCACGCTCTTCCTGGACGAGATCGCCAACGTGCCGGCGAGCCAGCAGGCCAAGCTCCTCAGAGTCCTCGAGACGGGAGAGTTCGAGCGCCTGGGCTCCTCGCGCACACGGAAGGTGGACGTACGGATGCTCTCGGCCACGAACGCCGACATCCATGCGGAAGTTGCCGCGGGACGGTTCCGCCAGGACCTCCTCTTCCGTTTGAACACGATCGAGATCCGCCTCCCCCCGCTGCGCGAGCGCGGAGCGGACATCCCCGGGCTGGCCCTCCACTTTCTCCAGCGCCACGCCCGCCGGTACCGAAAGAACATCCAGCGCTTCGAGGCCTCGGCGCTCCAGGCGATGCTCGACCATCCCTGGCCGGGCAACGTGCGTGAGCTCGATCACGCGGTCGAGCGGGCGACCCTCATGGCGAGCGGCAACGCGATCGAGATGCGCGACCTTGGCCTGCGCGCGGGGGGCGACGGAGGCCCGTCGCTCGAGCAGATGAGCCTGGAGGACGTCGAGAGGCTCCTCGTCCAGAAGGCGATGGCCCGCTACGGGGGGAACGTCAGCCAGGCGGCGCGCGCCCTGGGCCTGTCCCGCAGCGCCCTCTACCGCCGGCTCGAGAAGTTGTGAATGAAGCCTCTCCGGCACGACCGCCGCGTCCTGATGCTCGCGGCGCTCGCCGCGCTCCCCGCCGTCATCGTGGCGCTCCTGCTCCTGTGGCTCGGCGATTTCACACCGAAGGTCCGCTGGACGCTGACGGCCGTGATCGTCCTCTTCTGGCTCGGCTTCGCCTCGTCGCTGTGGGAGCGCCTCGTGCGCCCGCTGCAAACGATCTCGAACCTGCTCGCCGCGCTGCGGGAGGGAGACTTCTCCATCCGCGCCCGCGGAGCCAGGGCCGCGGATCCGCTGGGCGAGGTCCTCTTCGAGGTCAACGCCCTGACCGAGACTCTGCAGCACCAGCGCCTGAAGGCGCTCGAGGCGACCGCACTCCTGTCGCGCGTCATGGCCGAGATCGACGTCGCCGTCTTCGCGTTCGACGAGGCGGGGAGGTTGAGGCTGACCAACCGCGCCGGCGAGCGCCTGCTCGGGCAGCCGGAGCCGCGGCTGATCGGAGCGAGCGCCGCGGACCTCGGGCTCGACGAGTGCCTGCGGGAGGACGCGCCCCCGATCCTCGACGCGGCGTTTCCGGGCGGCTCGGGCCGCTGGGAGATCCGCAAGAGCGCGTTCCGCCAGGGAGGCCTCCCCCACCGTCTCCTCGTGCTCGCCGACGTCAGCCGCCCGCTGCGCGAGGAGGAGCGCCAGGCCTGGCGCCGTTTGATCCGCGTCCTGGGGCACGAGCTCAATAACTCGCTCGCGCCGATCCAGTCGCTCGCCGAGAGCCTGCGCGGGCTTCTCGCCCTGCGAGACCCCCCGCCGGACTGGCGCGAGGACATGCGCCAGGGTCTCGCCGTCATCGCGTCGCGGTCCGAGTCCCTCTCGCGGTTCACGACCGCCTACGCGAAGCTGGCGCGCCTGCCGCAGCCGAAGTTCCGGAGAGTTGAGATCGATCCCCTAATCCGGCGGCTCGTCGGGCTGGAGACGCGCCTTCCCGTGCGTCTCTGTCCGGGCCCCCGGCTCGCGCTGTCCGCCGACCCGGACCAGCTCGAGCAGGCCGTCATCAATCTCGTCCGCAACGCCGTGGACGCGGCGCTCGAGACTTCCGGAGGCGTCGACGTCGGGTGGCGCCGGGCCGCCGGTCCCGCTCCGCGGCTCGAGGTCTGGGTCGCCGATGAGGGCCCCGGCCTGACGAGCACCGCGAACCTCTTCGTTCCCTTCTTCACGACCAAGCCGGAAGGCTCGGGCATCGGCCTCGTCCTCTCCCGCCAGATCGCCGAGGCTCACGGCGGCACGCTCTCCCTCGAAAACCGCACCGACCGCTCCGGCTGCCTTGCCCGCCTGACTCTTCCGCTCGCGGCCAGGCCGGCATAGGAGCCATCGCGGCAACCGGAAGCCGCCGCGGGAACCGCGCGCAACCCCGCAGGGTTGGCGACGTATGGACAGAGAGCCGATGAGCCTGGAGCCACGCGAACGCGCCAAAACCGAGGCCGGGGCCATCCGTCCCTCGCCGGTGGACTTTCGCATCGGGAATCGCCTTGTTTGTCCTGGATTGAATCGCATCGAGACTCCGGATGGGACCCTCCAGCTCGAGCCGAAGGTCATGCAGGTCCTCCTGCGCATGGTTGACCGGCCGGGCGCGGTCGTGACCAAGGAGGAGCTCTTCCGTGACGTCTGGCAGGGCGCATTCGTCACCGAGGATGTCCTGACGCGCGCCGTGGGCGAGCTCCGGCGCGCCTTCCAGGACGATGCCGCCCGGCCACGGGTAATCGAGACGATCCGAAAGTCCGGCTACCGGTTGATCGCGCCAATCGTTCCGGCGCTGCCGCAGCCGGCCACCAATCCCGCCGGCGCTTGGATCACGGCGCCGCGGTTTCCAAGCGCCGGAGTCTCCATTCTCATCGCCCTCGCGTTGGCCGGGCTCTTCACCGCAGGTCTCATCACCATGAGCCGCAGCCGCCGTTCCGCTGTCGGGCCCATGCGAGTGCGTCCCGTCACGACGCTGCCCGGCAACGAGCGCGACCCCGCGGTGTCGCCCGACGGCACGCGGGTCGCTTTCGCCTGGAACGGAGGCTCAGGCGAGGACTACAGCCTCTACGTCCAGCTCGTCGAGGGGGAAGCGCCGCTGCGCCTGACGAAAGACGCCGGCGTCGAGGATCGCGCTCCCGCGTGGTCGCCCGACGGACAGCGTCTTGCCTTCACGCGCTCCTCGCCCGGCGACTGTCGCATCCTTCTCGTCTCCGCGCTCGGCGGCGAAGAGCGGCCCCTGGCGCCGTGCGCCGACCGGGATTACCGGCGGCTCGCCTGGTCGCCCGACGGCAAGTGGCTTGCTCTCTCCCGGCGCTATAACGGCGGGCCGCTCGCCCTTGAGCTGCTTTCACCCGAGACGCTCGAGCGGCGGCGTGTCACGCACCCTCCCGCGGAGATCCTCGGCGACTCCTCCCCCGCGTTCTCGCCCGGCGGCGGCACGCTCGCCTTCACCCGCAATATCACCGAGGGCGTGGACGATCTGTATCGCGTCCCGGTGGCGGGCGGGGAGCCGACGCGCCTGACATTCGACAATCGCGACACGATGGGCTCCTCGTGGTCCGAAGACGGAAAGAGTCTCGTCTTCTCCTCCAGCCGCGCGGGCATCTACAGCCTCTGGCGCGTCCCGGCTTCGGGCGGCGAGCCCACGTGGGTCGCCGGCGGCGGCATCAAGATGAAGCACCCTTCGATCGCGCGCGCGAAGAACGCCGTCGCGTTCGAGAACTGGCTCTACGAGGTCAACCTCTGGCGCGTCCCGGCCCGGCCCGGGTCCCCGCTTCCCGACCCTCGACCCCGAGCACCGCTGCGTCTGACCGACGTCAACGACGAATGGAACTTCGAGCCGGCCGTTTCTCCCGACGGCGGCAGCGTGGCGTTCGTCTCGACCCGCTCGGGCAGCCCGGAGATCTGGCTGACCGGCCGCGACGGCGGGACGGCGAAGAAGCTGACGTCCTTCGGGGGCGCCCGAATGGAGACGCCCCGCTGGTCGCCGGACGGGCGGCGCCTCGTCTTTTCCGCGCGGCGCGAAACGCGCGCCGACCTCTGGGTCGTGGAGGCCGCCGGAGGAGTGCCGGACCGCCTGACGAGCGGACCGGGCGACGCCGTGGCGCCTTCCTGGTCGCGCGATGGGCAGTCGATCTACTTCGCCTCGCGCCGCTCCGGTGCCTGGCAGGTCTGGAAGCTGCGCATGTCCGACCGCAGCGCGGCCGCGGTCACGCGCAACGGCGGGTACGCGGCGAGGGAGTCGCCCGACGGCCGGGCCCTCTACTTCACGCGCGCTGGCGAGCCGGGAATCTGGCGGCAGGTCGCGGACGGCGGCCCGGCGTCACGCGTCGTCGCGGAGCTCGCGCCGGAGGATTGGGCAAACTGGGAGGTCGGGGCGGACGGGCTGTATTTTCGCGAGCTCTGCGGCGAGCACAAGGAGCCCGCGGTCGTCTTTCTCGCACTCGGATCCTCGCAGCCAGTCCATCTCGCGCTGCTCTCCGAACAGGGCTGGTCGGGGTTCTCGGTTGCGCCGGACGGCTCCTGGCTGGTCTACCCCCGCGTCGACCGGCACACCTGCGACATCCGCCTGATCGAAAACGCTCCGTAGACTACTTGGCCGGTTCCGCCGGGGCCGCTCAGGACGCGAGGTCCGCGGGGCGGATCGGAAGCGAGCGCGCTCTGCGGCCCGTCGCGGCAAAGATCGCGTTGGCGACGGCGGGAGCGACGGGCGGCACCGGCTGCTCGCCGAATCCGGTCGGGCGATTCGAGCCGGGCACGGTGTAGACCTCGACTCGCGGCATCTCGGCGATGCCGAGCGCCGGGAAGTCCCGGAAGCTGGCCTGCGCGACGCGGCCCTTCTCGATGGCGATCCCTCCCTTGAGCGCGTACGAAAGCCCCCATGCCACGCCGCTCTCGACCTGGCCCTGGACCCCCAGGGGATTGACGACCTGCCCGCAATCGGCGGCCGTCACGATGCGGTGCACCCGCACATCCCCGCCCGCGCCGACGGACACCTCCGCCACGTGCGCGAGCAGCGTGCGGCCGTGGTAGACGTTGCACGCGACGCCGCGTCCCGAGCGCCGGCCCGGGCGGTCGGGAAGATGCTTTCCCCACCCCGCCTTCGACGCGGCCAGATCGAGCACGGCCGCGAGCTGAGAGCGGTCCACGCGCTTCGAGGCCCAGGGGAAGGAGCCCGTCAATAGCTCGCGCCGCAGGTCGAGCGGATCGCGCCCCGTGCGGTGGGCGATCTCGTCCAGGAAGGATTCGCGCGCGAAGACGTTGGCCGGGTACTCCACGGAGCGCCAGGCTCCGGTCCGGATCGGGGACTCGACGGCGATCCATTCGGCGAGCAGGTTCGGCACGGCATAGGGAGTGTCGTAGCCGCCCCAGGGATCCACGTCCGGCTGGTCGACACTCTCGGGGTCGAAGGCCCCGAACATCGAGAGGTGGAGCGAGGCAAAACGGTGCTTCCAGGCCACGATGCGTCCCGACCCGTCGAGCCCCGCTTCCAGGTCCGCGCGCCCGGCCGGATGCAGCCAGTCGTGCTCGAAGTCGTCCTTGCGGGACCAGACCACCTGCACGGGCGCCCCGGCGGCCCGCGCCACGTCCGCGGCCTCGACCGCATAGTCCGCGCCGAGACGCCGTCCGAATCCTCCGCCGACGAGCGTGACGTGCACGGTCACTTTCTCCGGCGCGATGCCGAGAAGCCTGGCCGCCTCGCGCTGGACGCGCTGCGGATTCTGCGTGGGAGCCCAGATCTCGCACGCGCCGCTCGAGACGCGAGCGATGGCGTTCTGCGGTTCGACCGACGCGTGCGCCTGGAAGCCATCACGGTAGGTGGCCGTCATCCGGACGGCCGCCCCGGCGAGCGCCTTCTCGACGTCCCCCTCGCGGCGCGACACGTGGGGCTTTCCGGACACCGCGGCGGCGTCGATGCGCCGCACGAGCTCCGCCGTCGTCAAACCCGCGTTCCCGCCCTCGTCCCAGGCGACGTCGAGGGCTTCGCGGCCCGACAGCGCGGACCACGTGCTTCGTGCCACGACAGCCACTCCGGTCGAGACCTCGACGACCCGGACGACCCCGGGCACCGATTTGGCCTTCGCGGCGTCGAAGCGCGCGAGCTTCCCGCCCGCGACCGGGCATCGCGCGACGGCTGCAAACAGCATTCCGGGCACGCGGGTATCGAGGCCGTACCTGGCCTTTCCCGTCACGATGGCCGGCCCGTCCACGCGCCGAACGGGCTTCCCCACGATGCGAAAGTCCTTCGGATCCTTGAGCGCCGGCTCCTTCGGGACAGGGAGTCTGGCCGCGGCCGCCGCCAGGCTCCCGTAGGAGAGCCGGCGACCCGTCGGCACGTGGACGACCGATCCGCACGCGGCCCGGCAGCTCTCGACCCCGACGTTCCAGCGCCGGGCGGCCGCGGCGACGAGCATCGTTCGAGCCGATGCCGCGGCACGCCGCAACTCCACCCAGGAGGACTCGACACTGTCGCTGCCTCCGGTGTTCATGTCGGTGTAGAGGGGACCGGTCGAGGCCTGCTCGACGGAGACGGAGGCCCAATCGGCCTCGAGCTCGTCGGCCAGGATCATCGAGAGTGCCGTCCGAACGCCCTGTCCCATTTCCGTGCGGGCGACGACGAGCGTCACGCGCCCGTCCGATCCCACGCGCAGCCACTGGTTTGGTGCGAAGGGCTCGGCGCCCGGGTCCGCCGGCGTCGCCGCTGCAAGAAACGGCACGCGCACGACGAGGCCCGCGCCGGCCAGACCGGTCAGCTTCAGGAAGTCTCGCCGCGACGCGCTCATTGCCTGCCCTCCGAAGGCGTGGCGCCCTTCGAGGCGAGCCGCGACGTGCTGTGCACCGCCCGCCGCACACGCTGCCAGGTGCCGCACCGACAGACGTGGTCGGCGAAAGCCGCGTCGATCTCCTCGTCGGTCGGCCTGCGCTTTGCCGCAAGGAGCGCCGCAGCCTCCAGGATCATCCCGGACTGGCAGTAACCGCATTGCGCCACGTCCTCTTCGAGCCAGGCGCGCTGGCACGGGTGGCCGCCATCGGACGAGAGGCCCTCGATCGTTGTGATACGCCGGCCAGCGGCGAGCTCGACCGGGATCTGGCACGAGCGCGCGGCCTTTCCGCCATCGAGCACCGTGCAAGCCCCGCAGGCGCCGACGCCGCAGCCGTACTTCGTGCCGGTCAGATTCAGGCCGTCGCGCAGCACCCAGAGCAGCGGCGTGTCCGGCTCGGCCTCGACCTCGCGGAGCTTCCGGTTGACCGTCAAACGGTATCTCACGATCGTTTCCTCCTTCCGCGTCTATACGAGAACAGGGCGCCCAAAGTCCCGAGGGTTCGCCGAGGATTTGCCGAGGCTTCACGACCTCGCCGTCGGTCCCTGGCTTGCGCTATAGATTGACGACCGGCGTTGGTCGCTGGCGTGCTTCTTGCTTTTTTCAGAATGTCTTGTTTTGGAGGCATGCATGAGAACTGTCGTCGGGATTTTCAGTTCCCCCGCTGCGGCGCAACGCGCAACCAGAGATCTCGTCAACGCCGGCGTGCCGCCGGCAAGAATTCGGCAACTGACGCCCGGAAGCCCGGAGCGCGAAATCCACTCAGCCATTCCCACGACCGAAACAGAACAGCCGGGCATGGGAAAAGCGGTCGGCGCCGTCGTTGGAGGAGTCGTGGGACTCGCACTCGCCCTCGGCCTCTCGGCCGTCCTGCAAGGAGGAATGGGAGCGCTCGGCCTGACTGCCTGGATCATCGCGGCTCTCTGCGCCATTGTCGGAGCCGGGATCGGCTTTATCGCGGGCGGCGTTCTGGATGAAAGGCTCTCGACGGGCCTGCCCAAGGACGAGATCTACTTCTACGAGGAGGCCCTTCGCAAGGGCCGCTCGGTCGTCTTCGCCTTCGCCTCCGGCGGCAGGCAGGAAGCGACCGCTCGCCGCGTTCTCGATCGCGCGGGAGCCAACAGCCTTGACGCGGGCGACGAGAGCTGGAGCGTCGGTCTCTCTCCCGCCAGAGTCCACAACCGGACGACGGGACGGCGCGCGAGCTAGAGCTGCGCCTCGCTTCTGCCTCGATCCGGAATCGTCAGGCTTGGTTCTTGCTCGAGCATCTTCAGCGAGAACCAATGAGCCGGCCACGGTGTTGATGGCCGGCAGAACAACGGGCTGGAGGATGAAAAACAAAATGAACAGAAAGAAAACCGTTGTCGACTCTCTCGAAGGCAAGAGGGTCGCGATTCTCGTCGCGAACGGCTTCGAGCAAGTCGAGATGACGGACCCGAAGAAGGCGCTCGAAGAAGCGGGCGCGCGGGCCGACATCATCTCGCCGGAGAAGGGGACCGTGCGCGGCTGGCAGCATGTCGAGTGGGGAGACCTGTTCGACGTGGATGTCCCTCTGGAAGAGGCGGACCCCGCCGGCTACGACGCGCTGCTCCTGCCCGGAGGCGTCATGAATCCGGACAAGCTCCGCCTGAACGAGACCGCGGTTCGATTCGTCAAGGCGTTCTTCGCCTCGGGAAAGCCGGTCGCGGCGATCTGCCACGGGCCCTGGACGCTGATCGAGGCGGGCGCCGTCAAGGGACGGCGAGTCACGTCCTGGCCGTCGATCCGGACGGACCTGAAGAACGCCGGGGCAAACTGGATTGATGAGGAAGTCGTCGTGGACCACGGTCTCGTCACGAGCCGCAAGCCCGCCGACATCCCGGCATTCAACAGAAAGATGATCGAGGAGTTCGAGGAGGGCCGGCACGAAGAGCGTCCGGCCGTTTAGCCAACCCTATTTCCAAGGAGGTTTCCATGGCCCGTACGGTAACGGAGTTTCCGAGAGTTCTTTCCGCGTCGACGCTGAAGAACGAGAAGGTCGTCAACGCCGCCGGCGAGAATCTGGGAGAGATCGAAGAGTACATGATCGACTTGAACAACGGCCGGATCGCCTACTGCGTCCTTTCGTTCGGCGGGTTTCTGGGGATGGGCGAAAAGCTCTTCGCGGTTCCCTGGGGCGCGCTGACACTGGACACCGAGAACAAGCGTTTCATCCTGAACGTGGACAAACAGCGCTTGAAGAACGCTCCGGGATTCGACAAGGACAACTGGCCGGACATGACGAGCGCCGACTTCGGGACGCGGATCTACTCCTATTACAACGTCACGCCGTACTGGGAGTAGAGAATAGGTGATCGGTGGAAGGTGGTAGGTGGTAGGGAAGGCTCAGCCGTGGTCCCTATCACCTAACACCTGACGCCGACCACCTAATATGGACCACTACGACGTCCTGATCATCGGAGGCGGGCAGGCGGGGATTCCTCTGGCGCACGCCCTTGCCGGTGCGGGGAAGAAGGTCGCGTTGGCGGAACGCCAGGACCTGGGCGGCTCCTGCGTCAACTTCGGCTGCACTCCAACCAAGGCGGTGATCGCATCGGCGCGCGTCGCCTTCCAGGCGCGGCGGGGGGCCGTGTTCGGCCTTCGGATCCCCAAGGTCGAGGTCGATTTCCCAGCGATTCTCGACCGCGCGAGAAGCATCGTCATGGAGTCGCGCGCGGGACTTCGACGCGGCTTCGAGAAGGCGCAGAACCCCCGGCTCCTGCGGGGTCATGCGCGCCTGCGCGGGCGCGAGACGGACGCATTCCGTGTGCGCGTGGGAGAGCAAGACCTCCTGGCGGCGCGGGTGGTCCTGAACACCGGCACGCGCGCCCTGCGCCCGCCCATCGCGGGACTCGAGAAGATCCCGTATCTCCACTCAGGCAACTGGCTGGACCATCACGAAGTCCCGCGGCACCTCGTTTTCGTCGGCGCCGGCTACATCGCGCTCGAGATGAGCCAGTTCTACCGGCGCATGGGGAGCGACGTCACGGTCGTCGACAGCGCGAGACAGATTCTCAAGCGGGAAGACGAGGACGTCGTCTTCCCGCTCCAGCGGCTCCTCGAAGCCGAGGGAATCCAGTTCCGTCTGGACACCCACGTCGAGAAGGCGGCAAATACGCGCGGCGGCGTGCTCCTAACGATCCGGTCCCGGTCCGGCCCCGGCCAGATCCGGGGGTCAAGTCTTTTTCTCGCGGCCGGCCGGAGGCCCAACACCGACGACCTCGGCCTCGAGACGATCGGCGTCGAGACCTCGAAGGAAGGCTTTGTTCAGGTGGACGAGCGCCTCGCGACGAGCTTCCCCGGGGTCTTCGCGGCCGGAGACATCCGCGGCGGGCCCATGTTCACGCACACGTCCTGGGACGACTACCGTGTGCTCGAGTCGCAGCTCGCGGGAGACGGGTCGCACACGACCCGGCGCGTCGTCCCCTACGCCGTGTACACGGACCCTGAGCTCGGGCGCGCGGGGATGAGCGAGCGGGAAGCGAAGGAGGCCGGCGTCGTGTTCAAGGTCGGCCGCTTCGAGATGCGTAACAACAGCAAGGCGAAGGAGCTTTCGGAGACCGAAGGGCTGATCAAAGTCCTCGTGGACGCAAAGAGCGGGCGCATCCTGGGGGCCGCGGTGCTCGCCGCCGAAGGTTCGGAGCTCGTGCACATATACGTGGACCTGATGAATGCGGGAGCGCCTTATACCGTTCTGCGGGACGCCGTCCACATCCACCCGACGCTCGCGGAAGCGGTCCAGAGCGCCGTCGCGAAGATCTCGTGACGCCGGCCGCGTACACCGACGAGGACTTGCACCGGCTGCAGAAGAACACCTTCGGCTACTTCCTGCACGAAACCGACGCCTCGACCGGCCTCGTGCGCGACAGCACGCACGTCGGCTCCCCGGCTTCGATCGCCGCGGTGGGGCTGGCGCTCGGCTGTTACATCGTCGCGGCGGAGCGCGGCTTCATGGAACGCGCGGAGGCCGCGGCGCGCACGCTGGCGACCCTGCGTTTCTTCTGGAACAGCCCTCACGGAAAGGAGCCGGACGCGTCGGGCTACAAGGGCTTCTACTATCACTTCCTCCACATGAGCTCGGGCCGCCGCGCGTGGGACTGCGAGCTCTCGACGGTGGACACCGCGCACCTGCTTGCCGGCGCGCTTGCGGCCGCGGCGTATTTTCGCGGAGCGAACGAGGAGGAACGCGAAATCCGGGACACCGCCGACCGCCTCTACCGCCGGGTCGAATGGCCGTGGGCGGCCAACCGCGGCCGCACCCTGACCCACGGCTGGAGGCCGGAACGCGGGTTTCTCCGCTACCGCTGGCGCGGGTACAGCGAGGCTCTCATCCTCTACCTGCTCGCGCTGGGGTCGCCGACTCACCCGCTCCCGCGGGAGAGCTATGCGGCGTTCACCTCGAAGTACGAGTGGCGCCGGCTCTACGGCGAGGAGTTCCTCTACGCCGGTCCGCTGTTCATCCACCAGCTCTCGCACGTCTGGGTGGATTTCCGCGGAATCCGGGACGCCTTCATGCGCGCGAAGAGCTGCGACTACTTCGAGAACAGCCGGCGCGCGACCTACGTGCACCAACGTTATGCGATGCACAATCCCAAGCGCTTCAAGGGATACGGCGAGTTCTGCTGGGGCATCACCGCGAGCGAAGGCCCCGGGCCGGCGGCTCTTGTGATCGACGGTGTCGAGCGGCGCTTCTTCGACTACGTCGCGCGTTCGATCCCCCGGGGTCCCGACGACGGGACGCTCGCTCCGTGGGCGGTCGTGGCCTCTCTCCCGTTCGCGCCGGAGATCGTTCTTCCGACGATCCGCTCCATCGACGACCTCGGCGTCGGCCGGGCGAGCCCCTACGGCTTCGAGGCGACATTCAATCCGACCTTCCCATCCAATTCCGGAAAGCCCTGCGGCTGGGTCTCTCCGCGCAACTTCGGCCTGAACGACGGGCCGATCGTCCTGATGATCGAGAACTACCGCTCCCGCCTCCTCTGGCGCCTCCTGCGCCGCTGCCCCTATCTCGTGACCGGGTTGCGGCGCGCCGGCTTCCGCGGCGGCTGGCTGGACAAGACGAGGCGTTCCAGAACGTAAGCCTCGTCGTGCCCGGGTGCCAGTGGCGGTGGACAGGATCGTGGGAAGCGTTACGAATCCAAACGTCTCAGTTCTCGCACGCGCGGCGCGTCGGGAAGAGGCGGGCGGGCGCGAGGCCCGCCCCTACGCGCGAAAAGAATTCTTAAACTAGACTCGACCTATGAGAAAGACAGTCGTCTCCCTGACGTTCTTCCTGTGTGCCTCACTTTCTTTCCGCGCGGAGGAGGGCGCCGTGGCCGTGACGGCGGCGCGGCTGCTCGACGTGAAGACAGGGGCCTATATCGCCAATCCGGTCGTCGTGGTCAAGGGCGGGATCGTCGAGAGCGTGGGGACGCGCGTTCCGGCGGGAGCTCAAGTCATCGACCTAGGCGAACGGACGCTCCTTCCTGGCCTGATCGACGCGCACACGCACATCCTCCTTCAGGGGGACGCGACGGCGCCCGAGTACCACGAGCAGATCCTCCAGGAGTACCCGGCCCACCGAGTGGCGCGCGCCGTGCGGGCGCTGAAGATCGCGCTTGAGCACGGCTTCACGGCTCTTCGGGACCTCGAGACCGAGGGAGCTTCGTACGGCGACGTCGCGCTGCGGGACGCCGTCAACGAGGGCGTAATCCCGGGGCCGCGCCTGAGGGTCGCCGGCCCCGCTCTCTCGACGACGGGGAGTTACCCCATCACGCGCTTCCGCCCCGACTGGGTCTTTCCCGTGGGAGTCCAGGTCTGCGACGGCGCGGACCCCTGCCGCAGGGCGGTGCGCGAGCAGCTCTCCTACGGCACCGACTGGGTGAAGATCTACGCCAACACCGGCGGAATGCGCCTCACCGAAGACGGCTATGTGGACTCGCCTCCCAACTGGACGAAGGAGGAGATCGAGGCCGTCGTCTCGGAGGCGCACGCGCATCGCGTCAAGGTCTCGGCGCATGCCCGCTCCGACAGCGGCGTGAGAATCGCGATCGCCGCCGGCGTGGACTCCATCGAGCACGGCGACTCGATCCGCCCCGAGGCCGCGCAGGAGATGGCGCGCAAGGGGATCTTCCTCTCCCCGACCCTGACGGTCGCGGCCTACGTCGCGGGGCCGCGGGCGCAGGCCGGCTGCGCCATCTGCGGCGACCTTCCCAGGATCCACGCGAAGTCGCTCGCCAACTGCCGCAAAGCCGGAGTCAAGATCGCCTTCGGAACGGACGCGGGAGGATTCCCATGGACCGAGATCAACCAGGCTCGGGAGTTTGAGCACGAGGTCAGGCTCGGCATGACTCCGATCGAGGCGATCCGCAGCGCCACGACTGTCGCGGCCGAGCTTCTCGGCTGGCAGGGCAAGGCCGGCGTCGTCGAAAAGGACGCCTTCGCAGACCTCGTCGCAGTCCCCGGCGACCCGCTGAAAGACGTCTCCGTCCTCTCGAAGATCGACTGGGTCATGAAGGGCGGGCAGGTGGTGAAGCCGCAGCCGAAGTGAGTCCAAGGTCCAAAGTCCAATGTCCAAGGTAGCCCTCTCTCCCTCTGGGAGAGGGGAGGGGCGAGGGCGCGACCGATGCCACTAAACTCATATCCATGTTGCGTGTTGGTCTGACCGGCGGTCTCGCCTCCGGGAAATCCACGGTAGCTGGTTTCCTGAAGGAGCTCGGCGCCATCGTTTTCGACGCGGACGCGATCGTCGCCGATCTCTATCGGCCGGGCGGCCGGGGTGCCCGCGCAGCGCAGGACCTTTTCGGCAAGGAGGTTCTCGACGCCGATGGTCGCATCGACCGGGCGCGCATCGCCGCGATCATTTTCGCCAGCCCGCGCCGGCGCCACGAGCTCGAGGCGCGGATCCACCCGATCGTGAGGCGCGAGATCGAGCGGCGCTTCGCCGACGCGAGAGGGGCGGGCGCTGCCGTCGCGGTCGCGGAGGTCTCCCAGCTCCTCGAGGCGGGCACCCAGTCGAATTTCGATCGTGTGCTGCTCGTCACCGCGCCGGAAGCCGAGCGCGTGCGCCGCTGGGAGTCCTCCGGGGGCGCCGCGGAAGACGCGCGCCGGCGCATCGCCGCGCAGATGCCCGTCGAAGCCGCGGCCCGCCGTGCCAGCGACATCCTCGTCAACGACGGAACGAAAGAAGATCTGAGAGAGAAGGTCGAGGCTCTTTACAGGTCCTGGGTGACGGATGGGAGCAAGGTTTCAGGGTAAAGGTGTCAGGGAAAGGCAGGTGTCCGGCGCCAGCTGTCAGGTGTCAGGGAAGCCCGAGTCCAACCTGACACCTGATACCTGCATTTCCCCAAAACCTATCCTGCCCGCTGTCAGTGGGGGAAGATAGGCGTCAGGGAAAGGTATCAGGTGAAATGCAGTTGACAGGTTTCAGGTGCCACGTTCAGGCTCCCGTGGAGCCAGTTCCCGTCCCTGATACCTGATACCTGGCACCTGCATTATCCCGGGCACGTATAACCTGACACCTTGCTCACATGCGATTAAAGATCCCCACTTCCCCCGCCTGGACCGAGGCGGTTTTGCGCGACTTCGACTCCTTCCTGCAGGACCACGCCAACTGCGAGCGCAAGGCCTCGGGCAGCGCGATGAACATGGTCTCGCACTATCCCGACCGCAAGGAGCTCGTCCCGGCCATGATCGATCTCGCACAAGAAGAGCTCGCGCACTTCCAACAGGTGTACGCGCACATGGCGGCCCGCGGATTGACGCTCGGCGCCGACCGGAAGGACCCGTACGTCCGCGGATTCTCGCAGGAGTACCGGAAGGGATCGGACGCGTACTTCCTGGACCGGCTGCTCGTGGCCGGGATTCTCGAAGCGCGCGGATGCGAGCGCTTCGGCCTGATCGCCTCGGCTCTTCACCCCGGCCCTCTGAAAGACTTCTACCGCGACATCACGCGCTCGGAGGCCCGGCACCAGGATCTCTTCGTCCGTCTGGCGCTCCTCTACTTCGACCGGACCCCGGTGGAAGCGCGCCTGGAAGAGTTACTCGAAGCCGAAGCGCGCATCGTCACCGACCTACCGCCGCGCGCGGCGCTGCACTAGCTGTCGGTCCGCGTTTGCGCGGGTATGGCCTGCCTGAGACGAAACACCCCTGCCCACCGGACCGAAGAGGGGTCAGAGCTTGAACAGCCGCTGCAGTTCCAGGACCGTCTCCGGCGCAGCCGGGACACCTTAGACCTTTAGTAGGATCCCCAGAGTGCTCATCAACGTCCGTCCCGGTATCGTCCGGGCCAACAACGCCGTCGTCCCGCTCGGGATTGGAGGCCAGCTCGCCGTCCAGTGCGACATGCCTTACGGCAACACGGAGTTCTTCTTCGACGTGTTCGGGTACTTCCAGTGAACAGGAAGGACCCGGTCGCCAAATATCTCGCTCGCCACGCCGAGCCGGAGGCGGCGTGGGCCGGGGAGTTGCCCGGCGCCTGCGGCAATGCCCTGGTCATTCCCGCGTACGGCGAGCGGGAGAGTCTCTTCCAGCTGCTCGGGTCCGTTCCGGGGAGCCCCGAGGGCCCGGTCCTGATCGTCCTCGTCCTGAACGCGCGAGGGGACTCCCCCGCCGGCGTCCACGAGGCGAACGAAGAAGTCCGACGGCGTCTCGAGCGGGAACTCGCGCCCGCGACCGAGCTTTCCGCCGGGGCACGCGCGCGCTACTTCGCGCTCCGGGGCGGAACATTGCTCCTCATCGACCGCGCGCTCCCGGGACAATTCCTTCCGGAGGGGCAGGGCGTCGGCATCGCGCGCAAGATCGGCAACGACGTAGTACTCGCTCTTCGCGCGGCGGGTCGCGTCGCCTCCCCCTGGATCCACAACACGGACGCCGACACCGTGCTGCCGGGAGACTACTTCGAGCAGACGCGAACCCTCGACGCGGAGACTGCGGGTGCGGCCATCTATGCCTTCGAGCACCGCTTCGACCCGGACCCGGCGCAGGGGGAAGCGGCGCGCCTGTACGAGATCTCGCTGCGCTACAACCTGCTCGGCCTCGCATGGGCGGGATCGCCCTACGCGTACCACAGCATGGGAAGCTGCCTTGCGATTCCCGCGGCGGCCTACGCGGCAGTGCGCGGCTTTCCAAGGCGCAACGCTCTCGAGGACTTCCATGCGTTGAACAAGCTCGCGAAGGTCGGCTCGATCCTTCGACTGTCGGGCCTGCCGCTGATGCTCGAGGGCCGCATCTCCGAGCGCGTCCCCATCAGCACCGGAGTGGCGATCGGAGGGCTCGTCTCGCGGCGCGGCGCGCTCTCGGGATTCCGGCTCTATCACCCGCTGGTGTTCGCGCACCTGGCCGCGTGGCTCCGCGTGCTCGCGGCGATCGCGAGCTCGGGCGGCGATGCGCGTGCGCCCCTGGCGCAGTTGCCTTCGTCGACTCCCTTCTTCCGGACCGACGTGTTGACCGAGGCCCTCGAGCGGATGGGCGCGTTTCACGCCGTCCAGGAGGCCCTCACCCTCTCGAAGGACGAGGAGATTCTCCTTCGCCACCTGCACACGTGGTTCGACGCCTTGAAGACCGTCCAGCTCATTCACGCGCTGCGGGATGGCGGCCTGCCTTCGATCGGCTATCACCAGGCCCTGACCGAGGCTCCCTTCACCGGCCTCGCCGAATCCGTCGAAGAGGATCCGGAAGAGCTCCGCAAGGCTCTGATCGCCGAGGAGAGAAGACTCGCGGGAATTCCCGCCGGACTCTCCGGAATCCCCGCGGCGCGGTAGGGGCGGGGCTTGCCCCGCCCGTCTCCCGTCTAAGGTCTAGCGTCCCAGGCCCCACGTCTGTCATCTCTTCACTCTTTCTCCCTGTCATCTGAGCAAAGCGAAGGATCCGCTCTCATCCGTTCGAGGGGTACCCTCGTGCTCAGGGGGCAGGCGCTGAGCGCACAAGGGAACTGCTCTTCGGTCGGAGCGCCCCGTACTCCGAAGGCGTTCGGCTGGGGCTTGCT
>DATIRW010000267.1:0-11204 GCA_035469365.1 Thermoanaerobaculia bacterium | reverse complement strand
GCCCACGGCGTCGCCGAGAGCGCGCGGAAAGACCGCCGTGACGAAGCCGTTCGGCCAGAGGGATCCATGGGGCGCCACGCTGGCGGGCAGGTGGCGCGCAAACTCCTGCGCGACCGGAACCCGGCTCGAGCGGGAGATGGCCAGCGCCTGCGGCACGAGCAGGAACGCCGACAGCCCGAGCCCGAGCGCCGCGGCCAGAGCCACCCGTCCCAGAACACGCGCCGGCCGCTGCAGGTCACGCCAGAGCGCCCGCGCGACGAGCCACAAGACCGCGAAGGTTCCTCCGAGCACCGCGCTCTCCGGATGGCCTCCCAGTGCCCAGAAGAGAAAGATCGCGGTCAGCACCCAAAACGAGCGGCCGAAGGCCGGCTCCTCCCGTACGAGCTCGATCGCGAAGAGCGCCCAGGGCCATAAACAGATCACCGACGTGTGGGGAAAGAGAATCCAGGGAGTCATGGAGCACGACAGCCCGAAGCAAACGGCGCCGAAGAGCGCGCCGACGCGCGACACGCCGAGCTCCGAGAGCCACAACCACATCCCGAGGGGCGCCAGGAAGAGCTTCACGGCGGCGGCGAGCGTGAACGCGCGCGCCAGCGGCAGCGCGAACATCAGAAACGTCAGGGGGGAGAACGCCGCCGACTGCCCGTTTGCGGCAAGCGCCATTCCGGAACCGTTCCAGCGCTGCCGCCACGGCAGAGAACCTTCCTTCCACGTCATCCGCACCGCCTTGGCCCACGGCGCCAGGTGGGTCGCGACGTCGTTCAAGTTCGGGTTGTGAACCATGGGGGGCCGTAGAGTGCTCCAGGGAGCGATGAGCGCCATGTGATCGACCGGAAGAATGGTCCGATCGTCAAAGAACCCTGGGTACGCGAAGACAATCGGGAGCAGCCAGAAGACGAGCGTGTATCCGAGTGGGACGGGTCTGCGCAGCCACCGGACTACGGCAACCGCCGCCGCTCCGACAAGCAGGTAGAGGGCCGTCAGGAGGAGCATCAGCCGGACGCGCGCGATGAGCCCGGACGGCGCGCGCGCGAAAGCAGGTACAGACCGGCGGCCAGGCTCACCAGAGTGATTACGGACCCGGCTACGAAACTGTCGGGCATATAGCGAAGGACCGCGGTGTGGCGCCCCGGGGGAACACGAAAACCGAGGAACGCGTGATTGTAGGGGACCAGAGGAGCCCGCGTTCCGTCCACGGTCAGCTTCCAGCCGGGCCAAGCGGTCATCGAGGTGGCCACGAGCGCCGGCTGTCGCGCATCAATCTCGAGGGTCATCCGCTGCGGCCTGTAAGACGCGATCCTCACGGAGGCCTCGCCGTTGCCGCGGGCCTCGTTTCCGGAAGCTCCGGCGGGACGGTCCCCGCCGATGACTCCCTCGTCCGCGAAGTTGCGAATCCCTCGGAGGAGCGCGACCTGCCACACGGCGTCGGGCTCGTAGCGCAGAAGCCGTGGCACGAATGCCCGCGGAATGACCCGCGGATTCTCGAAGAGCTGTCCCTCATCGCCTTTGTAGAGCGTTTTCCACCCTTCCGGAGGCGAATCGCGCGGATGCGCTATGACGTAACGGACGTTCAGGAAGGAGAGGAAGGGCCTCGTGGGATCCTCCACGCGGTTGTACCAGACGGGCTGGGCAACGCACCACAGGGGAAACGTCTCGAAGAAGGGCTTGAAGGTCATCGCCTCGTATCCCCGAACGTCCTCGACCTCGTAGAGAGCGGCGATGTTGGGAATGAACGTGAAACCCAGCGCCGTCATTCGATCGGGGGCGGCTTTCGGGATCGCATCGAGAAGACGAAGCGGCGGGTAGAACGCCCGCGACGGGTAGGTCGGGTAGTAGTCGCGCTCCTCGAGGCCGCGCTGGGCGACGAGGAGAAGCAGGAGCGCGCCGCCGCCGAGGAGTCCGAAACCGCGCTCCCGACGGGATCCGACGAGGCCGACCGCCGCCGCCAGCGCGAGCGGAACGACCTGCAGCAGCATCCGGCTGCCGAAATACCCCGGCGGCATCGGGCGCTCGGCCAGGCGGGTCCGCGCCTGGAAGCAGAGGCTGCCGACCGCGAGAGTCGAGACGAGAGCCGCGGCGGCGAAGAGGCGCGCGCCTCCCTTTTCGAGCAGGCGCTGGAGTCCGAGTGCCGCGAGCGCCGCGAGCGCGAACGAACCGAGGAAGCTCATCCGGGAGTTAATCGCGATGTCGAAGAGAGGAAGCGTCGACAAGGCATCGGTGATTCCCGGAAAGGAAGCGCCGACGCCGATCCCCAGGACACCCAGAGCGAGGAAGGCCCACTTTTCGCGCCGGCCGGAGAAGAGGCCCAGGAGAGCGAGCGGCCACAGAAGCGAACCTCCGTAGGAGGAGGGCTCGGCGAAGCCGTCGATCGCCTCTCCGTAGCCGGAGACGCCGTAGCCGTAGGGCGTCACGTTCAAGGAGGCGTGCCGGAGGCTCTCCCAGAGCGGGAACGCCTTTCGAGAATGGGCATACACCGCGGACCTGAAGTACTGCTCCTGGGTGTACGGCAGGGCTTCGGACAGAGGGAGGAGGAGCACGGCGGAAAGCCCCAGGGTCAGGGCTCCCGCGAGAAGCGACAGAAGCACGGGGCGCAGCCGGCGGCCCTTGCCGGCGAATGCGAGCTCGAAGAGGAAATAGATCCCGCCGCCCGCGACGGCATGGAGCAGGCTCTCGGGGTGGCCGGAAGTCAGATTGAGAAGGAGGGCCACGACCGTCAGGCCGACCGCGCGGCGGTCCCCGCCCGAAACGAGCCGGCGCAAGCCCAGGAGCAGCAGCGGGAACGGGGCGGCCGCCGGCGTCAACGGGTAACCGAGGAAGAAGACCAGGTAATCGCAGAAAGCCCACCCGACGGCGCCCAGAAGCGCCGCGACCTCGCCGCACGCCAGGTCGCGCAGAAAGAGATACCCGCAGAGAAGCGCCAGGAAATAGCGCAGCGCCATCTCGAAGGTCCAGGCCTGCGCGAGCGGCAGGAGAAACCCGATCCAGGTCGCCGGGTGAAAGAACGCGTGCTGCTGGACAGCCAGAAGCGGCTCGCCCCCCAGCACGAACCGGTTCCAAAGGGGCAGCCTTCCGTTCTTGACGGCCTCCCGCACGGCCTTGCGCCACGGGATCTCCTGCAGGGCGACGTCGGAGAGGATCGGCGTCTTCGTCTTCTCCGTCCCCATCTGCGCCGCGAGGCTCGAGAGCGGCGGACCCTGGTAGGCGATGTCGATCGGCGCGTGGACCCCCGCTGTCAGAAGTGCCTCGCCCACGAGAAGGAAAGGACCGAAGGCGAGCAGGAGCCCTACCCGCGCCCGGATCGGCGATACGAAACGATGAGCGAGAAAGAGGGCCGCCGCAACCGTCGCGAAATACACGGCGAGCAGTCGCAGCACGAGCAGAAACACGCGCCCCGAGTCTACCTCCGCCTCCCGGTCGCGGCGATTGCCCACCGCGTGAGAGCAGATCCTTCGCTTCGCTCAGGATGACAGACGGCAAGCGATACTTCGACACATCCTCAGCGACACATCAAAAGGACCAGCCGGCTGCCGTCGGCTCTCGCGGCGCGAGGAGTCTCCCAGAGGGAAGGAGCCTCGCGCCGCGGGAGCGCTGCGGCTGCGCGTGATCAGGCGAGCGGTCGAGGCCGCATCCGGCCGAGCCGCTCGCCGGTGCGCCGTCAGGCGCAGATCACGCGCAGGCGCGGAGCGACGTTAGAAGGGCCACCACTTCGCGGGCATGTTCTTGGCGAGGTCGTTGTAGATGATGACCGACATCAAGGCGAGGATCGCCAGGAAACCCACCTGGAGGATGCGCTCCTTGACGGCCAGGGAAAAGTCGCGCCGCGCGGCGCCCTCGAGAGTCAGCAGAAACAGGTGGCCGCCGTCCAGGACCGGGATCGGCAGGATGTTGAAGATCGCGAGCTGGAGCGAGATCGCCGCCATCAGGGCCACGAGGGGGACGGCACCGGTGCGCGCCGCCTCTCCCGAGAACTTCGCGATGTCGAGCGGCCCGGACATCGTCTTCAAGCTCGCCCGGCCGACGAAGAGGCGCCCCAGGATGGAGAGCGTCATCCGGAAATCGGTCTTGACCCGCCGATATCCCTCCACGGCCGCCTGGACGGGCGGGAACCGCTCGGTCACTTCCTTCAGGTCCGCGGCGACGGATACGCCGACCTTCCAGGAACCGTCGGGATCGCGGCGCGGCTTGATCTGCGTCACTCCAGGCTTTCCGTCGCGGAGGTAGGAGATCTCGAAGGGGCCGGGGGCAGCCTGGCCAATGGCCTGGACGAACTTGTTCAGGATGTCCTCGGGAGCCCCGCGGATCTGACGTCCCGCGATGGAAACGATGACGTCTCCTTTCTTCAGGCCGGCGCGGTCAGCCGGATCGCCGGCGAGGACCGTCACGAGGCGAGGCTCCCGCGGCGCCGCGGGATAGAGGCCGACCTCGCCGATGTCGTACTTGGTCGCAGCGCGGGGTGTCACCTTGAAGAACAGGCGGCTCCCCCCGCGGTCCACCTCGACGTCGAGCTTCTGGCGCGCGTTCATGCCGAAGATGAATTGCGCGTCTCTCCAGCGCGGCGTCGCCGTCCCGTCGATCGCGACGATGCGGTCGCCCGGCTGGAATCCCGCCGTCGCGCCCGGAGACCCCGCCTCGACGACCCGGACGACGGGCGGCTCGAGCTCGTACTCGGGCACGCGCACCCCCAGGGCGAACACCGTCGTGTGCAGGACCAGGGCGAGCACGAGGTTCATCGACGGGCCGGCGAGGAGGATCAACGCGCGCTGCCACCGTTTGCCGATCGGGGGCGGTGCCTCCGTCGATGTCCCTTCCGCAAGGGTCGACTCGTCGGGGCCCAGGCCCACGATCTTCACGTAGCCACCGAGCGGGATCGCGGAGACGCGGTAATCCGTGCCTCGCCATGTCTTTCCGAAGAGCCGTTTCCCGAAGCCGACGGAGAAGACCTCGACAGGAAATCCGAACGCCTTGGCGACGGCGAAGTGCCCGAACTCGTGGACGACCACGAGGACCGAGAGGACGAGCAGGAGGGCCAGCGTGTTTTCGATGATGCTCAAACGGGTGCTCCTTGGATCGCGATCGAACCCGACCTCGCGGAGGAGAGGCGTCCGACCGTCCCCGCCGCCTGGCGCCTCGCCATGCTGTCAATCTCTTCCGCTTCCCCGAGGCTCCCCGGCGAGGCAACCCGGCCGGCGGCGGAAGCCGTCTCGGAGATCACTTGAACGATGCCCGGGAAGGAAATCTTCCCGGCCAGAAACGCCTCGACGGCGACCTCGTTGGCCGCGTTGACGACGGCCGGCATCCCGCCGCCGGCGGCGAGTGCCGCGCGGGCCAGTCCGACCGCCGGGTAGCGCTCCGGCTCGAGATCGAAGAAATCGAGCCTGCCGACTTCGACGAGGTCGAGCCTGCCGAAGTCATTGGGCACCCGCTCGGGATACGAAAGGGCATAGAGGATGGGGAATTTCATGTCGTTTTTCCCGAGCTGGGCCACGTACGAGCCGTCCACGAACTCGACTAAGGAATGGACGATGGACTGGGGATGGATCACGACGTCAATCTTCTCGGGCGCGAGCCCGAAGAGGAAGTGCGCCTCGATGATCTCCAGCCCCTTGTTCATCATCGTCGCCGAGTCCACCGTGATCTTCGGGCCCATCTTCCAGGTTGGGTGGGCGAGCGCGTCTTCGACTGTGATCGTGTCGAAAGTGAGAAGGTCCCGCTGCCGGAAGGGCCCCCCCGAGGCGGTCAGCACCAGACGCCCGACTTCCTCCCGCGCGCCGCAGCGGAGAGCCTGGTGGATCGCACAATGCTCCGAGTCCACGGGAACGATCTCCGCACCGCTCCTGGCCGCGACCGAGAGGATCAGCTCCCCTGCGACCACGAGCGTCTCCTTGTTGGCGAGCGCGAGTCTCTTGCCCGCGGCGGCCGCGGCGTACGCGGAGCGCAGTCCCAGCGCCCCGACGAGGCCCCCGACAACCACGTCGGCCTTGTGGTGCGCCGCCGCTTCCTCCAGCCCCCCGTCGCCCGTGACGATCCGCGCCGAAACTCCGGCGGGAAGCAGCGCCTCGAGTTTGCGCGCCTCTTCGCGGCCTGCGACGGCCGCCAATTCCGGCCGGTGACGAGCGACCTGCTCCGCCAGCTTTTCGACCGAGCGCCCCGCGGCGAGCGCCACGACCCGATACCGATCGGGAAAGGCCTCGACCACCTCGAGCGCCGAACGCCCGATGGAGCCGGTAGACCCGAGCACGGAGAGCCTTTTCATGATGAATCCGTGATTATACCGGCGGGGTCAGCCCCTCTCCCCCGGGAGAGGGACGGAGTGAGGGCGCAACCGGCGCCGAGGGCTATGACAGGTGCGCGACGAACGCCGCGAGCACCGGCCCGGCAAAGAGCAGCGAATCGATCCGATCGTAGAACCCGCCATGACCCGGCAGAAATACCCCCGAGTCCTTCACCCCCGCTCCTCGCTTCCAGAGCGACTCGACGAGATCGCCGATCTGACCCGCCGAGGACGCCAGCGCCCCGGCCAGCGCCCCCCGGACGGGCCCCAGCTCCGGCATCACCCACCAGGCTCCCGCGGCGGCGCCGACGAGCGTCGCGCCTGAAAGACCGCCGATCGTCCCCTCCCAGGTCTTGTTAGGCGAGACGAACGGAGCGAGCTTGCGCCGTCCGAAGTTCTTCCCGATGTAATACGCAAAGGAATCGCACCCCCACACGATCAGGAACAGAAACAGTACGGCGCGGGGAGAGAAGTCGCGCAGTGAACAGATCGCGGTGGCCGGCAGAGCGATCAGGAAGACGCCGAAGAGCGTCGAGGCCGCGCCGCCGAGTGCCGCGCCAGGATTGACACGCGCGAGGAGGGGCGCGACGGCGGAAAGCACTGCGAACAGGATCAGGACGCCGGCCCAGAGGCCTCCGGTGACAAAGTACACGTCCATCACGTAAATGTCGGAACCGCTGATGAGAGCCAGCGGTATACAAACCACACCCGCGAACATGCCGACCGTCTTCGCCACGGGATACCCCGTCTTCTCCGCGAGGCCGTAGAACTCCCACAGCGCGGCCAGCGCGACGGCGGCCACGAGGAGATCGAAGAGAAACGGGGGCGTGAAGAAGAGAATCGCGAGGACGATCGGGATCGCGACCGCCGCCGCGGCCTCTCTCTTCAAAGCCAACGCCGCTCCGGTGTCATCCCGAGCACAGCGAGGGATCTGTCCTCCCTGCCTCCAAACGGAGCAGATCCTTCGTCACTTCCTCCTCAGGATGAAAGGACAAGGAGCGATTCTCACATGACATGCCAGGGTGACTGGAGATTGAGCGGTTGTCACCGCCGGCCGGCGCCGGCCCGATCCTCGCCGATCTCGAGCGCGCGCCCTTCGTCGATGACGCCGCCGTATCGGCGCTCGCGCTTCTGGAAGTCGAGGATCGCTTCGAAGAGGTGGCGCTTGCGGAAGTCCGGCCAGAGCGTCGGCGTGACCCAGATCTCGCTGTAGGCGATCTGCCAGAGGAGGAAGTTGGAGACGCGCATCTCGCCGCTCGTGCGGATGAGCAAGTCCGGGTCCGGCAGTCCGGCCGTGCCCAGGCGCGAGCCGAGTGTCTCCTCGTCGATCTGCTCGGGGGTCAGGCGGCCCGACACGACGTCGTTGGCGAGCGAGCGGCAGGCGTCCACGATTTCCGTGCGCCCGCCGTAATTCAACGCGATGTTGAAGGTCATTCCGCGGCAGGAGGACGTGCCCGCGAGTCCCTTCGAGAGCTCCTTCTGCACCGAGGCGTCGAGCTCGTTCATCCGGCCGACCACGCGGAACCGGATGTCGTTCTTCAAAAGATTCGCCAGCTCCCGGTTCAGGTATTCCTTGAGCAGCGACATGAGCGTCACGATCTCGAACCGGGGCCGCTTCCAGTTCTCGACGGAGAAGGCGTAGAGCGTCAGCGCGTCGAGCTCCAGGCGCGCGCAGGTCTCGACCGTCTCCCGCACCGAGGCGATTCCCGCCCGGTGTCCCTCCACCCGGGGGGAGCCCCGCTGCCGCGCCCACCGCCCGTTTCCGTCCATGATGATCGCGATGTGCCGCGGCAGCCGCGCCAGGTCGATCTCGTCGAGGAGATCCCTCTCGGGAGTACCTTGAGAAGCGAGGTTGTCCTTGTCGATCACGGGAACAGTGTAGGGCAAATCGGGTGATCTGCGATCGGGTGATCGGGTGATTTGAGGCCCCGGTCAATCACCCGATGGCTCAGTCACCCGATCATCCATCACCCGATTGCTCGTCCCCATAGAAGACGCGCATCAGGGTGAGCCCCAGCGCCGGCGCCTTGGACGACAGGAGTCGTCTGTCTCCCGTTTCCAGCAGCTCGGCGATCCGGTCCGGAGGCGCCTTTCCCCGCGCGATCGCCGCCAGGACGCCGCAGATCGAGCGAACCATGCCGCGCAGGAAGGCGTCTCCCCGGAAGAGCGCCCGGATCTCGTCGCCGGATTCCTCGACGCGGACGAAATGGAGCCGCCTCGCGCTCGACTCGCCCGCGGGGAGCCGGACGCCGAAGACGCCGAAGTCCCGCTCGCCCGGCAACGCCGCCGCCGCGGCCCGCATCGCGCCGGCGTCGGCTCTCACCGAGATCCGCGCGACGAAGGGGCGGTCGCGCAAAGGGATGTCCGCCGCGCGGCTCCACCGGTAGAGGTACTCCTTCCAGGCGGCGTCGCGCCGGGCATGAAAGCCGGGCGCCGCCTCCGAGACCGCGAGGAGCCTCACGTCACCGGGCAGGAGCCTGTTGACTCCGTCGCGGATGCTCTCGGCCTGCCGGGGGCTTGCCAGGTCGAAATGCACGACCTGGCCCTCCGCGTGAACGCCCGTGTCGGTCCGCCCCGCTGCGACGGCCCGCACCGGCTCGCCGGAGAAGCGCGCGAGCGCGTCCTCCAGCACGGCCTGGACCGTCCTCGGCGCGTTCCTCTGGATCTGCCAGCCGTGGAAACGGGTCCCGACGTAGGAGAGCACGGCGCGGTAGCGCGCGGCCGTGGTCACGCGGCCGCCTCGCGCCGGCGCGCCAGACTTCCCGCGAGCAGGACCGCGAAAGGCAGGAACTCTCCCGCGAACACGAGCCCTCGCGAGACGCCCGGCAGAGGATAGAGCAGAGCGTAGGACAGGGGCGCGCAGAAGGAGAGGAAGAGGAAGGCCGGCTCGCGCCGGCGGGCGGCGAAAGGCAGGACCCAGAGCAGATACCAGGGATGGAGCGTCGGCGAGAGGAGCAGCAGGGCCGCCAGGCTCGCGAAGGCGGAGGTCTCGAGGTCGCGGACGCGCCAGGCGATCAGGAGAAGCGCGGCGGCGAGGAGCAGGCCGAGGAGGACGCGCGCGAAGAACGCGGAGTAGAAATACGGAAAGACCTTCCGGGTCCAGCCCGGATGGTTCCAGCTCGCCTTGAGGTCGAGAAAGGCGTCTTTCGACACCTGCGGCAGGTCGGAGGCATCCATCAATCCGACGGCCGCCACGTACATCGGCGAATTGAAGTCCCACCTCGTGGCGTACTGCCCGAGGCCGCCTACCGGGGAGACGCCCGGGCGAGACGCAGCCACCCACAGAATCGCGGCGGAAAGCGCGGAGGCGGCGAGAAACCTGGCACGCCCATGACGGAAGAGAGGGAGCGCCGCGACAAGGGAGACGTACTTGGTCAGGACGGACATCGCATAGGCGATCCCGGAACGAGCGCGGCGACGATGCGCGAGATGCGCCAGGGACGCCAGCAGCAAGGCGATCCCGAGCGAGTCGAGATGCCCTTCTCCCGCGGCTTCCGTGACTGCCAGAGGATGAAAGGCGTAGAGGGCCGCCGCGAAGGCGGCTCCGGGCGCGCCGCTCCAGAGAAGCGCCACGATCGAGAGGTCGGCGGCGGCAGAGAACGTCTTCCACGCGAGCAGATGGCCGGACGCCCCGAAGACTCGAAAGGCCGCTTGCGCCACCGGCGGATAGACGGTGACGACGTCGCGGTGCGCGACGCGCCGCGCGATATCCGGCGCGATGCCCGCCACGGCGGGGTCGCTCGGGGGCAAGGCGTAGGGAGAAATCCCCGCGGCGGCCACGCGCCCGTCCCACAGATACCGGAACACGTCGTCGGACAGATCCGGCGTGCGGGCGATCAGCGTCAGGCGCAGGAGAGCTCCGCAAAGAAGCAGAAAGCCCAGACCCGATGCGGATAAGATCCGGGCGGCCAGCAGCGCGATTGCGGCGCCCGCGAGAAAGAGGAGCAGGTACGGCGCCAGATGGGACCTGGCATCCGGCAGGACCAGGAACCCGAGGACAATCGCCTCCGCGGCCGCGAGGAGGAACCACCGGCTTGAAGAGCGAGATCCAACCCAGTGGCGAGTGAGACCGCGCGCATCGCGACGCTGGCCGCCTATTACATCGTCCTGGCCCTCCTGGCGATGTACGGAATCCATCGCGCGGTGATGGTCCGGCTCTACTACCGGCATCGCCGCGACGTTCCCCGTCCGGCGGGAGAGCTCGCCGTCCTGCCGCGCGTCACAATCCAGCTTCCGATCTACAACGAAGTGTATGTCGTCGAGCGGCTGATCGAAGCGGTCGCGGCGATCGACTACCCGCGGGCCCTGCTCGAGATCCAGGTGCTGGACGACTCGACCGACGAGACGCGCGAAGTCGCGCAGCGCGTCGTCGCGCGCTACCGGGCGCTCGGCTACGAGATCGCGCACAGGACTCGGACGGACCGGAAGGGTTTCAAGGCGGGAGCGCTGCAGGCGGGGCTGGAGGCAGCCCAAGGCGAATTCCTGATGATCTTCGACGCGGACTTCCTCCCGACGCCAGAGATCCTGCGCGCGAGCCTCGACTACTTCTCCGACCCCTCGGTCGGAATGGTCCAGGCCCGCTGGGAGCACCTGAATCGCGATTACTCCCTCCTGACCCGGATCCAGTCCATCTTCCTCGACGGCCACTTCGTCATCGAGCACACGGCCCGCCACCGCTCCGGCCGCTTCTTCAATTTCAACGGAACCGCGGGTATCTGGCGGCGCCGCTGCCTCGAAGACGCCGGCGGCTGGCAGTCGGACACCCTGACGGAGGACCTCGACATCTCCTACCGGGCGCAACTGGCCGGATGGAAGTTCGTCTACCTGAAAGACCTGGTCGTCCCCGCCGAGCTGCCAGTTGACATGAACGGCTTCAAGTCCCAGCAGCACCGCTGGACGAAGGGCTCCATCCAGACGGGGCGCAAGCTCCTCC
>DATIRW010000266.1:0-3683 GCA_035469365.1 Thermoanaerobaculia bacterium | reverse complement strand
TCACCCGGCAGGAGACCGTGAATCCGCAGGCGCTGGGAGATCTCCTTGCCTCGAACCTCGGTTTCCTGGTGCCGGCCGATTCCTCGAAGCCGCTGCATTCGCTTCTTTCCTCGTTCGACATTTTCTCGCTCTGGTCGCTCGTCCTCTTCGTCATCGGCTTCGCGGCGGCGGCCAGGGTCAAGCGCGGGGCGGCGGCCGGTATCATCGTGACGCTGTGGCTCGTCGCCGTGGGGCTCGGTGTGGGCTGGAACGCGATCTTCTGAGGCGACCATGCTGATCGACATTCGCGACATCACGAAGGTCTACGAGATGGGGGAGGAGAAGGTCCACGCCCTCTCGGGCGTTACGCTGGGCGTCGAGAGGGGCGAATACCTCGGCATCATGGGCCCGTCCGGGTCCGGCAAGTCCACTCTGATGAACCTGATCGGCTGCCTCGACACGCCGACCTCCGGCTCCTATGTCTTGAACGGCAGCGAGGTCGCCCGGATGACCGACGACGAGCTGGCGGCAATCCGCAATCAGGAGATCGGCTTCGTCTTCCAGACGTTCAATCTGCTCCCGCGCACGACCGCGCTGCAGCAGGTGGAATTGCCGCTCGTCTATTCGGGCCTCTCGCGCCGGGAGCGCCGAGAGCGGGCCGCGCGCGCCCTGGAGGCCGTGGGCCTGGCCGACAGGATGAGCCATCACCCCAACGAGCTCTCCGGCGGCCAGCGCCAGCGCGTGGCGGTCGCCCGCGCCCTCGTCAACACCCCTTCGATCCTGCTGGCCGACGAGCCGACGGGCAATCTCGACTCGCAGACCGGAAACGAGATCATGGCGCTCTTCGACGAGTTGAACTCGCGGGGAAACACGATCGTCCTCGTCACGCACGAGGAGGACATCGCCGCGCACGCCCACCGGATCGTCCGGCTGCTCGACGGCAAGATCCGCGACGACGGCCCCAACCTGCGTCCCGCCCCGCGGCTCGGCGCGGCGGCGCACTGAAAGGCAGGCCAGGTTTCAGGTTCCAGGCTTTCCGGATCAGGGAACGAGGCTCAGCGTGTGGGCCGGGCGTCCCCCGATGCGGAAATAGCGCCCGTCGCGCCAGAGGGGGAGAAGGTTGCGGTAGCGGCGGTCGAAGACGTTTCCGGATTGGCCCGTCGTGTGGACGTAGACGCTGCGCGAGAGGTCCGCAAGATCGAGGATCTGACGATAGCTCGGCCCGTCCGTCATGGCGAAGGTGCCGTCCCGGCGGTAGGCGCCCACATTCACCGTCGAGGCGTCGCCGCCGGCGCCTGTCTCGAGACTGAAGAAACCACGCAGGACCGGCACGCCGTCGAAGACGCCGTGAGGGAAGCGGGCGTGATGGAGCCGCTCCCAGGTCCACCCCGAGGGATCCTCGCCGAGCCGCTGGCGGAGCGTCGCGACGGCCCGGGAGAGCGTCTGGGACTTGAAGGCCGCGCAGTCCTCCATGTGAGACGTGCGGACGTCGTCGCACCAGGCCGAGTCTTCCTTGAGCGCGTTGACGAGAAACCGCGAGCGGACGTTGCCGGCCGGCGTGTCCCGGAGCTCGTCCTGCGGCATCTCCGAGAGTTTCGCGTACCAGGCGGCGTAGATCGAGGCGGGCACGGAGCCTGGGGAGAACTCCCGGTTCCAGGTCCGGAGCCGCTCCAGGGCCCGCGCCGACGCGGCATTGGCCGGACTCGTGTCGAGCAGCAGCGGCAAGAGATCAGCGGCCTGATACGAGACACGGTCGAGCTGGACCGCGCGGAGCTCTTCCGGCGACCAGGCGGGACGGGAGAGGAGCAGGTCGGTAATGCGCCGCGCGCGGTAAGGCTCCGGCCAGTCGGCCGTGATCCGGTACGGATAGCGCTCCGAAGCGACGCGGTTGTTGGCCGTGACGATGAGGCCGCGCGGAGGATCGAAAACGCGGGGGAGCTTCTCGAAAGGGATGAAGCCGGACCAATCGTCGGCTCCGGCGCCCGAGACGGGAAGCAGCCCATCCGCGCGGGGGCGAATCGGGATCGTTCCCGCGGCCGTGTAGCCGATGTGTCCCTCCACGTCCGCGTAGACGAGGTTCTGGGCGGGGCACTGGAACCGGGCGGACGCCGCCAGGAACTCGTTCCAGTTGCCGGCGACGTTCAACGCCGCCAGCGCATCCGCCGTCGTATCTGACGGATCCAGACAGGTCCAGCGCAGCGCCACGGCCGGGTTCCCGAGGGTCCTCGCCCCTTCCAGCGCGTCCGTGACAAGCGGTCCGTGAACCGAGGAGCGGACCTCGAAGACGACGTCCCGGCCTCCGCGCACGCGGATGGTCTCCCGGCGGATTTCGAACGTCCGCCAGACGCCGCCATGGAAATAGCGCCGGCCGTCTTTCGGGTCGGTCTGTTCCAGATAGAGGTCCTGGACGTCTGGCTCCAGGCTCGTCAGTCCCCAGGCGATGCGGGCGTTGTGTCCGAGGATGACGCTCGGGATTCCCGGCAGCGTCGCCCCGGCCACCGAGAGACCCGGCGCCTCGAGGCTCGCCAGGTACCAGACCGAGGGCGCTCGCAGGCCGAGATGGGGGTCGTTGGCCAGGATCGGTCGCCCCGAACGGGTGCGGGAGCCGGCGAGCACCCAGGAATTGCTCCCCGCGGTCTCCGCGCCGAATCCGAGATCGTCGAGGAGAGCGAACCGTTCGGCGACCCGGCGCCAGAGGCCGGGAATCGGGAAGCCGGAAACAGGAGTCGTGTCGCGAACGATCGGCCGGGACGTCCAGTCCTCGTCGCGGAGAATCGTCGGCTCGGAGGGGACCGGCGGAAACAACTCCGCGGCGCGCGAAGCGCCGACGGCCGCCACGAAGCGGGCACGGCGAATCTCGTTCGCGGCGTTGGCGGAAGCGAGGTCCCAGGCCATCATCTTGGCCCACGCGAGGCAATCGACGGGGGAGAACGGTTCCGGCGTGATCCGCAAGAGGCGAAACTCGATCGGGAGCGCGGGAGAGGCCTCGAGGAACTGATTGACGCCCGCCACGTAGGCGTCGAGCCAGGCCCGGGTTGCCGGGGCAAGGTTCCGAAGGGCCTGCTCGGCCGCCCGCCGGAAGCCCACCGTGCGCAGGAAGCGATCCGTCCTGACGAGGCTCTCCCCCAGGACCTCCGAGAGCCGACCCGAGCCGACGCGCCGCTGGAACTCCATCTGCCAGAGGCGGTCCCGGGCGTGGGAGTAACCGATGCCGAAGATCGCGTCCAGAGGCCGCTCCGCGCGCACCGTCACGATTCCCAGGGCGTCGGTTTCGATCTGAACTCGGCCCGCGATTCCCGCGACGCGTTGGGTGCCGCTCTCCTTTGGGAACGTGGAGCGGACCGCTGCGGCGCACACGATCACGCCGGCCGCGGCCAGGGCCGCCAGAGTCAGGAGCGCCGCGCGCATTCCGGCGGCCGGCCGTCAACGGGCCGGTTTTTCACTCTTCGTGTCGGCGGCTCTTGAAGCCAGCGGGCGGATGATGGACGAGAGAAGATCCGGGCGCGCCTTGTCCCGCTCCAGGTGCGGGTAACGCTCGGGTCCGGCGTAGTCGAGCCGGTACGTTTTCAGGAACTCCCCGTTCTCCACGAGCAGCTCGACCGCGCGCGAGGTGGACCGCTTGATGGCGTCGCGCAGGACCACGGGGTTCCAGCGACGGCCGTTGACGGCCACGAGTCTCATTCCCGGCCCCACGCCGGCAGCGG
>DATIRW010000265.1:0-3882 GCA_035469365.1 Thermoanaerobaculia bacterium | reverse complement strand
GTCTGGTGCGTATGGATCATGCGTGGAGAGGCGGCGGGGGGCACGATGGGAGCGTCAGAGGAGGTTGGCCATGAGAGTTCAAGACGTGATGACTTCGCCGGCTCATTCGTGCACGCCGGACGCGAGCCTTGCGGCCGCCGCGCTGGCCATGCAGGAGTACGGTTGCGGAGCGCTTCCCGTGCTCGACAACGCCGGCCGGCCGGTGGGGATCCTGACCGATCGGGACGTCTGCATGGCCGTGGCCCGCAAGAACCGGTTTCCCGCGGCGATCCCGGTACGGGAAGTCATGACCCTCAATCCCTTCACCTGCGGCCCGAGGACCGATCTGGGCTACGCGCTGAGCGTCATGGCGGACGGACACATCCGGCGGCTGCCCGTCGTGGATTCGGATGGCAGGCTCGTCGGGATCCTGTCCTTCACCGACGTCCTGACCTCGGCTCAGGAAACCCGGACCGTGGATACTCCGCTCCTGCGTAAGCTCGTCGCGGCGTCGCGGCCGTTGTCCCGGCCTCTTTCCTCGCGCCAGGGTTACACAGCCCCGCCGAACTGACACGGGCTAGACGCGGTCGGGGAGCTTCAGGGCTTTTTTCATCCGGCGGTCGAAGAATCGGTCGGGCAGAAGCCGCCGCAGGAGAATCAGGGCGCGAGCCATCCGCGTGATCGCGTAACGGGTCCTGGGATCGTCTGATTCGATGGCTTCGATGATGACGCGCGCCACCGCCTCGGCCGGGAGTTTTCCCGCCTGGAAGTCGGTGTCCATCGCCCGCTCGGCGTTCCCGTAGAAGGAGGAGTACGGGCCGGGGTTCGCCAGGATTCGCGCGATGCCCGCCCGAGCCCGGTCGCCGAATCGCGTCTCGATCGGGCCGGCCTCGATGACGGCGACACGGATGCCGAAGGGCGCGACCTCGACGCGCAGGGCATCGGAGAAGGCTTCGAGGGCGTGCTTGGAGGCGCAGTAGGGCGCGGCGAAGGGGATCGCGATCTTGCCGGCCACGGAGGAGACGTTGACGATGGTGCCGCTGCGCTTCTCGCGCATCGCTGGGAGAACCGCGCGGGTGGCCTCGATCGCGCCGAAGAGATTGACGTCGAACTGGTGTCTCCATTCCTCGGCCGAGACGTCCTCGGCAGCCCCGTACTGCGCGTACCCGGCGTTGTTGACGAGGGCGTCCACGCGTCCGGCCTCGGTCAGAACGGAGGCGACGGCGCCTCGGATCGAGGCCGCATCCGTGACGTCCAGAGCGAGCGGCCGAATCGGCCCGCCGCTCTCCAGGCCTCGAAGGCTCTCCAGGTTGCGGGCGCTGGCGAAGACCCGGTGGCCGCGAGCGGCGGCCTCGAGCGCAGTGGCCCTGCCGATGCCGCTCGAGCAGCCCGTGATGAGGACCACGCGTTGAGAGGGCATTCCGAGATGTTACCCTTGCGCGGGAAATACGATGGGCTACGCGGACAGGCACCTGGCGCCGGGGGAGACGATCCTCTACCGCGCGCGCTACCACTGGGTCTTCTACAGTTTCTCGATCATCGTTTTCGTTCTCGCGGCGGGTCTGGGCTTTGCCGCGCTGCACGCCAGGAACGCCCAGGCGGGAGAAGAAGTGGGACGGCCGCTCGCCCTGCTCGCGGCCGCATTCGTCGTCATCGGCCTCGTCACGTTTCTCGCGCTCCGGATCCGCGCGAGCATGGACGAATTCGTCGTGACCAACCGCCGCGTTATCCGGAAGGTCGGCATCTTCGCGCGTGAGGTTCAGCACGCGCCTCTCGAGAAGATCCAGGACATCACGGTCGAACAGGGGGTGTTCGCGAGGATGCTTGGCTACGGAACCGTGATCGTGGAAACGGCGTCTGAGAAGGGAATGCTGGTCTTTCCGAAGATCGCGTCTCCGGAGGGTCTCCGGACCCATGTCTGGGGCCAGGAGCCTCCCGCCGTCGAGACCCCTCCCGAAGTCCCGGCGGCGCCCGCGCCGCCGGCTCCCCGGGCGCGTCTGGAGGAGCTCGAGAGTCTGAAGCAGCGGGGCCTTCTCAGCGAGGAAGAGTATGCCGCGAAACGCCGGGAGATCCTTTCGCATCTATGACTTGCCATCGGAGCGCGGCGTCTGCCCGACGTAAACCTGGGTGCGCCCCGGTCGTCTATCCTATGTGCCCTCTCTCGCGATGATTCCCCGCCAGACCGATCCCGGCATCGATGAGGCCCGGTTGATCCAGGAGATCCGCGCCGGGAAGACCGAATCCTTCGAGTACTTCGTGCGCCGCTACCAGCAGCGGATCACACGCATCGCGTACCGCCTGCTGCGCGACGCCGGAGAGGCGGACTGCGCGGCGCAGGAGAGTTTCCTGAGGGCGTATCGGAACTTGAGCGACTTCCGCGAGGGCTCGACCTTCGAGACCTGGCTGACACGGATCTGCATCAACTGGTGCAAAGACCGTTTGAAGCGCCGCCGTCTCGTCCTCTACTTCCACCAGGCGCCCGCCGAGCAGGAGGAGGAGACGGGTCCGCGGGAGATCGCGGCGCATCCGGATCCGTCGCCAGAGCGCCGGGCGCTTTCCCGCGAGATCCGCGAACGGCTGCGCCTGGCCATGGAGTCCCTGTCGCCGCGGCAGAGATCCGTTTTCGTCCTGAAGCACTTCGAGGAGCTTTCGATCCCCGAGATCGCGGATCTGACGGGATTGGACTCCGGCACCATCAAGTCGCACCTCTTCCGGGCGGCTCAGAAGATCCGCGAAAGGCTCGCGGATCTTCAGAAGAAGGTTTGAGCATGGAACCGAAGACCGACAACCGACACCTGACCGACGGGGAGCTCTTCAACCTCGCGGTCCCGCCTGTGGGCGAGCCCGAGGCGCTCCCGCGGCACCTGTCCGAGTGCTGGAGCTGCAGCCGATCGCTGCAGGAGTGGAAGAGCGCCGTGCGGGATCTCGCCGACGAGGAGACCGAAGAGCTCGATCGGCGGTCGTCCGCGGACTGGGAGGCGCTGGAAGAAAAGACGATCGAGGCCATGAGACGCGCCGACCGGGCCCGGCGCGGTCCCGCCGTCAAATGGGCGGTTTCGATCGCCGCCGCTCTCTTGCTGGCGATTTTCCTGATCCCGGCCCGCAAGCCCGGGGGGACCATCGCGGCGTTCTCGGCGCAGGACCAGAAGGACGACGCGCTGCTGCGCGACGTGGCGCGCCTGTCGCAGGGAGAGGACAACGGCTCCTGGAGCACGCTCGCTCCCGAGCCCGCGGGCACCGAGGAGGAACAGCTGTGAGGAAGATCTGGATCGTCGCGGCAGTGGCGGCGCTCGCCGTCGTTTCGGCGGCCAGCGCGACGGGCATGGCGGAGGGAAAGTGGTGGAAGAACCCGAGCGTGGTCGCCGAGCTCGAACTGACCCCGGAGCAATCCACTGAGATCGAGAAGGTCTTCGTGCGCTCGCGCTCGAAGCTGATCGATCTGAAGGCGGACCTCGAGAAGAAGCAGCTCGATCTCCAGGTCGCGATGGAGGACAAGACCGCTGACCGCGCCGCCGTCGAGAAGAAGATCGAGTCGGTCGAGAACGCCCGGGCGGCTCTCCAGAAGACGCGCGCCCTCATGATTCTCGACATGAAGCAGATCCTGAAGCCCGATCAATGGGAACGCCTCGTCCAGATGCACCAGGAGAGGCGCGAGCGGATGCAGGATCGCCGCCGGATGTTCCGCGAGGAGGGCGCCCCTCCGCCCTCACCGCAGGGCCGCCGCCCCAACGGCTAGCCGAAAGGCCGGAACCTTTGTCATTCTGAGGCCCGCAGGGTCGAAGAATGCTTCATGGATTCAGGAGGGCAGATCCTCCGCTTCGCTCAGGATGACACGCTCGGGCTACGATCTCCGACCATGGATGAGGCGACGCGCCGGCGCATCGAGGAATATGTCCGGCCGCT
>DATIRW010000264.1:0-8655 GCA_035469365.1 Thermoanaerobaculia bacterium | reverse complement strand
GGCGCCCCGAGTGAAACGCGGGACCTCCGGCACCTGAATCCGCGGCCTCCGCACCAGGGATCCGGCGCTCCAAATCGGTAGCGGCAGCGGGCTTCCGGTGCCCGATTGACATGCAAGTATTTACTTGCATATAGTGTGGTCCGTGAGATGGACCGCGTATTCAAGGCACTGGCCAGTCCGGCAAGAAGGCGGCTGCTAGACGCGCTCCGGGCGCGCGACGGACAGACGTTGGGAGAGCTGTGCAAGCGTCTCGACATGACCCGCCAGGCGGTCACGCAGCACCTCGACCTGCTGGAAGGCGCCAACCTGGTCGCGACGGTCCGCCGGGGGCGCGAGAAGCTGCACTACCTCAATCCCGTCCCCATCCACGAAATCCACGAGCGCTGGATCAGGAAATACGAACGCCGGCGACTGGATGCCTTGCGCAGCCTCAAGAAGAAACTGGAAGGAGATGAGCATGGATAAGCCTCAGTTCGTCTATGTGACCTACATCGCGACAACCCCCGAGAAGCTGTGGAACGCCCTCCTCGATTCCGAGATGACCGGGAAGTACTGGCAGCACGACAACGTCTCGGACTGGAAGCCCGGCTCCCGCTGGGAGCATCGCCGCCACGATGAGACGGCTGCCGTCGATCTGGTCGGCAAGGTCCTCGAAAGCTCGCCGCCCCGGCGTCTCGTCCTGACGTGGGCCTATCCGGCCGACGAGGCGCGCGAGGACAAGCACACGAGGGTCACCTTCGACATCGAGCCGGTTCGCGGCGTGGTGCGCTTGACCGTGACGCATGACACGTTCGCGCCCGGCTCCGACATGAGGGAACGCATCATGGAGGGGTGGCCCAAAGTGCTCTCGAGCCTGAAGTCTCTCCTGGAAGTCGGCCAGCCGCTCCCCCGGTTGTGGTGAAGGGCCGGCGCTCCTGGTAAACGTTTCGCGGTAATCCCTGGTCTTCCTGCGGGAGAATCAGCGAAACGTGGGACATGCCTGAAGACTCGACACCCGGCGTCGAACACGGGCAGACCGGCTCCGCCGGCGGCTGATGCCAGGCAGCAAGACTGACGCCGCGCCTTTTCAGAATCGCCGAATCCACGGGTGGGCCTGGCTGGGTCTCACCTTGAGCCTCGCCCTTCACGTCTGGGACGAGGCGAGTCACGACTTCCTCTTGCTCTATAACCCGATCGCGCTCCGTCTCCGGCAAGCCGCGCCTATCCTGCCGATCCCGGTCTTCACGTTTCGCGTCTGGCTGGCAGGACTCATCGGCGCCGTCGTCCTGCTCCTGTTGCTCTCCCCGTTCGTGTTCCGGGGAGCATCCTGGACCCGCGGCGCGTCATATGTGTTCGGCGCGCTCATGCTCCTCAATGGTTGCGGTCACATTCTCGGTTCAATCCAGTCATCCCGGATTCTGGCCGGCACGTACTCCGCGCCGCTGCTGGTACTTGCCTCCCTCGCTCTCCTCATCGCCGTCCCGAGAGCGCGTCGCGAGGCGCGGAGCTCGCAGCCGTGAGAAGCGCAAGCCGCTTCGCTTTCTCATCGTCACAGGAGAATCGCTGACCCGGCTATTGGACGATGCTCGAGGTGGAAGGTTCTCCCAGGGAGGGTGATAACGATTCGACGTCGGGCCTTGCCAGCTGTGAGGATGTCGGTTGTTCGTCCGCCGCCTTGATCGCGGTCGGAGTCTCCGCCGGGACGGCGGGACGCGATTCCGCGCGCCTCTTGACCTCCAGGAGCATCTTGCGCTCCATCAGGAATTGTCCCGGGTCCAGGATCAGGAACGTCACGATGCCTTTGACGTTTCGAGGCAGCCGGGCGCGGCACCGGGAGACGAGCCGCGTCGCCTTTTCGCCGGCAGGGTAGAGGCACATCGCCCAGGTCACCTGCAGGTCGGGCATGGGCGGCGGGCCCAGGACGAGCATCCTTCCGGGCACGACGGCCTTGACGCGCATGTTGCCCGCCCGGTCGAGAGCGTCCCCGACTTTCAGATCCTGGAACTCGGGAAGGATGCGCTCCGCGTTGGCCACCTTCATCTTGAGAATCCGCTCGATGGTGAGATAGCTGTAGAAACCACCGCGCGGCAGTTCTCCCATCTGGGCGATCCACGGCCAGATCTCCTCGGGAGTGGCCTCGATCGTGATCGCCCTGTTCGTGACGTAGGTCGGCTCGGGAACTTCCTCGTCGAGCGGCATGGCGCGCGCGATCTCTTCATCGGTCGCTCCCCAACGCAGATGCCATTTGCGGAACAACGCCACGTAAACGGCGAACGCGGCGCCGCCGGCCAGCAACACGCCCGAGGCTTTTGTCCGACTTTGCTTCATCTCTTCCTCCTTCGGTTGCGCTAAGGCGACACACCGGAAGCTATGGCTTTCTCCGCCGGCGAGAAAGATGAGCCTTCATCATTCCGGCGACGGAACGTCCCTTGCCCTTGTGGAGAGCTTCCTCTCCCTGTGCTAGATTCCAAGGCCTGCAATCCGCGGGGAGGTTCCGATGAGATCGCCCGCCGGCAAGAGAATCCTCGTCCTGTTGGCCGTATCCGTCACCGCCCTGTTTTTGCTGCGCGCCTCCCCGAAAGAAACGCTGCGCCTGCCGCTGAAGATGGAGAAGCTGACGGCGGGCGACGGCGTGACGCTTCCCTCATACGACACGCTGGAGCTCGTTGCTGTCGGGGGAGGCCGCTACGACGTCCGGCTCTCTCCCGGCGACAACGCGCCGCGTCTCTCCCGCGCCGATCTCAGCCTGCTCGCGCCGCGCGTGCCGCGCCTCGCGCGCGGGAACGAGGCGTTGACGCGGCTGGCCCTGATCCAGCGCGAGTTCAACCGCAACGAAGTTCACAACCCGCTGCCGGACGGCACGGACTTCTCGATTGCCAACAACTGCCTGGAGCGGGGCCTCTGGGAGGTCAAGCTCGCCCGACCCGACGCGGGCAAGACGGTGACCCTCTTCCACGCCTGGTTCACGTTTCCCCGGGAGCAATACGCAGCCCTGTTCCGGGAGGCCAACGGCGGCCTGGACGAGGAGAAGTTCGACGGCCTCTTCGCGAAATACCCGGGAGTGGGCGGGTTCGTCCTCCCGCTCGAGGATCTGCGGTCCGCCAAGTCCGAGCGCGAGCTGTCGTCTGTCGAGGGCCATGCCGCCGACGCGCTCGATCGCCTGACCGAGCAGAAGGGGAAGACAAAACTCATTCGAAACGCGAGCATCTCGACCTACGGGGATATCGTCCGGGCGTCCAGTCAGCCGATCACGCTCGCGAAGTTCAACCCGCCCGGACTCTATGACCAGACCGAGTCGATGACGTTCGATCTCTCCTGGCTCGGCCGTCCTCCGAAGATTGTGTGGCGGCAGGTCTCGAGCCCGCGCGCCGCCGGAGCTTTCCCCGAGATCGAGCTCGTCTTCGACAATGGACTGCGCATCCTCGCCGCGGACGCGAAGCTCGCGGACCTGCCGGCGCGGAAAAACCCGCCCGCGGTCGAGGCGGAGGTCTTGAAGCTCGTCTGCGGTGTCGGAACGCCCATCATCCATGCCAGGGCCGAAGAGCGCGCTGCGGAATTGTCGGAGGACCGTTCTCGCTATCTCCTGATCCTGGACGCGAAGGGAACCCACGTGGACAACCATCTGACCGGCGTGGACGGTCTCTACGTCTGGCGGGAAGCGGGGGAGCCGGGGAAACTCCACTTGTGGCTCGTCAGCTACGAGCGCATTGCCCTCGTTGCACATTATTCGGCGCCCTGGCCGGCGGTTTCGTAACCGCGCCGGCGGGCGTTTCAACGGTCGGGTTTTGGCGCCGAATCGGTGTGTTATTTGCAGCTGTCCCCGTGACCCGACGGTGGTTTCTTGGAGGACACTATGGAGAATCGGTTCGCGGGCCTAACGCATTCGCTACTGAGGATCGTCGCCGGCTTGCTGTTCGTCTGTCCCGGCGGCCTGAAGCTGTTCGGCTGGTTCGGCGGCATGCCGGCGGGCGCCCGTCTCACCCCGCTCCTGATCCTGGCCGGAGTGATCGAGGTCTTCGGCGGCGCGCTCATCACGCTCGGGCTCTTTACGCGGCCGGTGGCGTTCGTCGCCTCGGGCGAGATGGCGGTTGCCTATTTCAAGGGGCATTTCCCGATGGGGTTCTGGCCGATCCTGAACCAGGGCCAGCCGGCCGTTCTCTTCTGCTTCATCTTTCTCTTTCTCTGGACCAACGGCCCGGGGCCCTTCAGCCTGGATCACGTTATTCGGCGTCGTCGGAGCTCGTTGCCGGCCAGCGGCTGATCCGGGTCACCTCCCGTGTGGCGGGGTTCTCGCGTCCACGCTTCCGTGATAGTCGGGCACGTGGCCGCCGGTTCTCCGCTTCCTGTTCGAGAAATCTGAGAAAACTCGCGGCGCCCCCGTGAAATTGATTCAAGCGCGTCATGACGAGCGCACTGCCGCGGGCGGACAATCCCTCTGGGTGTGAAGAGAGGAGGAGTTATGAGCATCAGATTCCCAGCAGCCGCCGCTGCCCTCGCGCTTATCGTCATGGCCGGCGTCGCGTTGGGGCAGAGGGCCGACCAGAACACCGGGGGTCCGACCAAGAACACGCTTCGGCTGACACTGGCCGAACCGGTCAATGGAGCCGCCATCACGGGAAGCGTCGTCCGGGTTGTCGTGGCGTACAACCAGAACGCGTTCGGAAGCGGGCAGGGCACGAGCTTCGGCGATCCGAACTTCCCCCAGCCCCGTTTCAAGGTGTACCTCGACGACATGCTGGAGACGACGCTCCAGGGGACCGAAGCCAACGTCGCCCGGATTGAGAACGTGGCGCCCGGGAGCCATAAGATCACGGTCGTCGCGCTCAACGTCAGCGGGGAGATCATCGACCGCAAGGAGGTCAACATCACGACCGCGGCGGCCCCGGTGCCGGCGCCGCGTGCCGAGGTGAAGGAAATGGTCCCGCCCGCGCCTGCGCCGGTCCCGGCTTACGAGCCCCCGGCTCCGCCGCCCGTCGTGGAGGCCAAACCACTTCCCAAGACTGCCTCCAACCTGCCCCTGCTCGCGCTGGCAGGCCTCGTTCTCGTCGCGGCCGGCCTGCTGCTCCGCGTCAGGGCTCGTTAACCGGCAAGAGATCCGGCACCCGGTTCCCGTCTGGGGGCCGGGTGCCGTCCTGCGCTCACTTCCTGCCGCGCCCGGACCCCGCATCGAACAGCATTACAGGCCTTTGCCGGATGCCGGCAGCTGGTAGTCTCCCTCGATCTCGTAAGTCATGGAGCCGTCGGCGTTGCCTTTCCCCTTGTAGGTGCCCTTGCCCTTGATCCCCTTGAGCTTGCCCGTGCCGCCCGCGTAGCTCCACTTGCCCGCATCGGTCTGCAGCGCTCCGTCCTTGAGCGTCCCGCCCCCCTGGAACTTCACGAAGATCTTGTCGCCGTTGTCCATGGTCGAGACGTGGATGCCGTGGCCGCTGTACTTGCTGCCGAGCATGTCGTCGAACGAAATGCTGTAGCCGTCCTTGGTCTTGGAGCCCGCGATCTCCATCCCCGGGGACCATGTGCACTTGGATTTGCCGATGCCCATCATGTGGCCGGGTTTGTCGTCGAGTTCGATCGTGTGCGACGGATCGGGCTTGCCGCACTGGATCGTGCCCGAGGTCTTCGTCTGAGCGCCCGCCGCCGCGGCCAGCGCGCCCGCCGCCAGGAATGCCAGAGCCGCTCTGAATCGCATATTGCCTCCTTCGTTGTTTCTTGAGGCGCGAGGATACAACAATGGCGGAACGCGTACCATGAAGGCAGGGCACGGTCGATGACAGCGCTCGGCCCGCCGGTAGAGAATGCGCGAGTGAACTCCGCCCCGCCGCGATCTTCCAGCCCCTGGAAAGGAATACTTGCCGGCGGCGTGATCGGCGGGGTTCTGGACATCATCTTCGCCTTCGTCTTCTATGGGCTGCGCGGCACGCCGCCCGTTCGCATCCTGCAGTCGGTCGCGAGCGGTCTCCTCGGGAAAAAGGCCTTCGACGGGGGAGCCGGTACCGCCGCGCTCGGGGGAGTCTTCCAGCTCTTCATCCCTACCGTCGCGGCGGCCGTGTATTACGGTTTCGACCGGACGCTGCCGGTCGTTCGAAGGCATCCGGCCGTGTGCGGCGTCCTCTTCGGGGTCGTGATCTACGGTGTCATGAACTTCGTGGTCCTGCCGCTGTCGGCGATTCCATGGAAGCCGCGATACCCCATCGGAGTTGTCATCCCCGGGCTGCTCGCGCACATGTTCCTCATAGGGCTCCCGATCGCGCTCGCCGTCCGGCGCTTCTCGCGTTAGCGAGTGCGAAACAGGGGCGTTACGACGTCCTGGCCTTGAGGCGCGCCGCGCCCGGGCGGCTTGCGACGACGCGGGCCCCGCTCTTCAGGACGGCGGCCAGCCGCGATCCTTCATGGGGCTCGATCGCGACGATGAAATCGAGGTTGACGACGTGGGAACGGTGGATCCGGACAAAACGGCGGGGATCGAGCCGCGTCTCAAGGTCCTGGAGGCGCGCGTGGACCAGGTGCTGTCGCCCGCCGGCGTGCAGCTCCACGTAGTCGTCGCACGCCTCGAGACGCTCGACGCTCTCCAGGGGGACGGCGATCACCCGCCCCCGCTCCCTCACGAACACGCGCGTGATCGGCCGGGAAGCCGTGAGCGCTTCGCGCGCCCGCGCGACGACGGGGGGCATGCCGTGCTCGATGGCCGCCCGGCCGCGCTCGGCCGCGGCCCGAACGCGCTCTCGTCCGAAGGGCTTGAGCAGAAAGTCGAGCGCACCGATCTCGAACGCGGTGACGGCGTATTTTTCAAACGCGGTCGTGAACACGATGTAGGGACGGTGCTTGATCTGCTCGACGACCGCCAGGCCCGTGACGCCCGGCATCATGATGTCGAGGAAAAGGATGTGAGGTCGCAGGTCGTCCACAGCGCGGATCGCCGCCAGCCCGTCGCCGGCATCGTGCACCTCTCCAATCCAGTCGAGGGTCGCGAGATGGCCGCGCAGTGCCCGGCGGGCCAGAGGTTCGTCGTCGGCGATCACGACGACCGCCTTACGAGTCACCGGCGTCCTCCCGCGTCGGGGGGTGACAGGGGAGTCTGATCGACACCTCGTAGCCGGCCGCGGCGCCGGCATTGATCGTCAGCAGGGCTGCCTTGCCGTAAACCGCGTCGAGACGTTCCCTGAGCGCCCGCAATCCGTACCCGGGACGGTCCCCCTCGGATGCCCTGGGCCCGGTCCCGTCGTCCCGGACCCGAAGGAGGAGCGTCGTCCCATCCACATTGGTGGTGATCTCGACACGGCCCCCCTCGACACGGTTCGCGATGGAATGCCGCACCGCGTTCTCGACGAGCGTCTGCAGCGCGAAGGACGGCGTACTGCATTCGAAGGAACGCGGGTCGATGTCCCGCGAGACGCACAGCCGTTCCTCGTAGCGAAGCTGCTCGAACTCGAGGTAGCGCTCAGTGAACTCCCACTCGTCCCGAAACGAGACGGTCTCGCCGGGGTCGTCCCGCAGCGTGTGCCGCAGGAGGTCGCCGAGCTTCTCGACGGCGTTCTCCGCCCGCGCCGCGTCCTGCCGGACGAGAGCGCCGACGGTGTGCAGCGCGTTGAAGAGAAAATGCGGGTTGAGCCGGCTGCGCAGCGCTTCCAGACGCGCCTCGACGAGCGCCGCCTCCGCGCGCATTGCGCGGCGCTCGCTTGTGTTGGCCCGCTCCCGGATCTGGATCGAATACGAGACGCCGGCGACGAGGCCGTAAAGCCAGACCCCCATCAGGAACTGCCACGCCACGATGCGCGACAACACCATGTCGGCCATGTGGTCCCAGAACGGCACCTTCCGCAGGAAGGACTCGGCCCAGTTCATGGCAGCGAGCCACAGGCCGGCGTAGGCGGAGGCCGCCGCGAGGTGCTTCGCATAGAAGCCCGGGCGGACCTTGAGCGGCCAGGGGTGGCCCGCGCAGAAGCGCCAGACCTCGATCCCGAGTATCGCGGCGCTGCCGATCGCGATGACGCCCGACCAGAGGGCCATCGTCAACTTCTCGCCGGCGTACGACAGGAAGAAAAGGACCCAGAAGAGGAAGAACGGGAGCCAGGCCCCCACGACCGTCAGGGTCCGAACGACGACGACACGGGCTCGCATGAGTTGCGACTTGAGGATAGCGCGTCTCCCCGGGTCCTTATGTCGGTTCACCGAGCGAATACGCGCGTTCACCGAAGACCGCTCGCGTCGGCGGTCGTCGGACCCTATCGTGCGAAGTGCGGAGATAGCGGAAGGAGCAGAACCATGAGGAGCCGGCGTTCCGGATCGGTCACGGCGAGGACGGTTGCATGTTTTGTCCTGGCTTCAACGCTCGCGCAGGGGAGGGAGCGCGCGCGTCCGGCCACTCTCGATGCGGAGGCGGCCGCGGCGATGAGGCAGAAAATCACCACGCCTTCGAGTGCGCACAGGAGACTGGATGTGTTTGTCGGGGTGTGGGCGGCCAGGACGTCCCTGTGGATGGACCCCTCACAGCCGCCGGCGATCTCGGAAGGAACCCTCGAACAGAAATGGATATTCGAAGGCCGTTTCCTGCAACAGACCTATCAGGGCGAGTTCATGGGCAGACCCTTCTCCGGCCTCGGTTACATCGGTTACGACAACTACCTGAAGAAATATCTCTCAACCTGGATGGACTCGGCGGGAACGACGATCTACACCCGG
>DATIRW010000263.1:0-21024 GCA_035469365.1 Thermoanaerobaculia bacterium | reverse complement strand
CCGATCACCCTCGCGCAGAACTGGGAGGCCGGGCTCAAGAAGTGATCGCGCGTACCTGAGAGACTCCCCGTTGTAGTCTTTCGGCGTCGTGGCTTTCTCTCCTGGAACGCGTCTGGGGCCCTACGAGATCCTCTCGCCGCTCGGCGCGGGTGGGATGGGAGAGGTTTACAGGGCGCGGGACACCCGGCTCGAGCGCAACGTCGCCGTCAAGGTCCTTCCGGAGGGTCTCGTCGCGGACGGCGACGCGCTCGTCCGGTTCGAGCGCGAGGCGAAGGCTGTGGCGGCGCTCTCCCACCCCAACATCCTGGCGATCCACGATTTCGGACGGGAGCGAGGGATCGCCTACGCCGTCATGGAGCTGCTCGAGGGAGAGACGCTGCGCGAGCGGATCGATGGCGGACCCATCCCGCAACGCAAGGCTCTCGACTACGCGCTGCAGATCGCGCAGGGTCTCGCCGCGGCGCACGACCGCGGGATCATCCATCGGGACCTGAAGCCTCAGAACGTCTTCCTGACGCGGGACGGCATGGTCAAGATCCTCGACTTCGGCCTGGCTTCCAGGCGGCCGCTCGACGCGGCCGAAAGAGGGCAAGCGGCCGCGGGTCAGCGGCCCATGGCAAGAAACAGCTTCAAGGAGCCTCTGACAGAGGCACGAGAGAGTGACCTGACGAAGGAGGGGACGATCCTCGGCACTGTCGGCTACATGTCCCCCGAACAAGTCCGCGGCGCCGCGGCGGACCACCGCTCCGACATCTTCTCTCTGGGCGCGCTGCTCTACGAGATGCTGACCGGTGAGCGCGCCTTCCGCAAGGAGAGCGACGTCGAGACCATGATGGCGATCCTCCGCGACGACCCGCTGGAGGACTCATCCGCCCGAAAGGCCTTCTCAGCCGAGCTCGAAGAAATCGTGGATCACTGCCTCGAGAAGAGCCCGGAGCAGCGATTCCAGTCGGCCCGCGACCTCGCCTTCGCGCTCAAGGTCGCCGAAGGACGGGGCTCGGGAGCCGGCCGGCCGGACAGCGCAACCCGCCCGGTCACGGCGGCTGGGGCATCGGATTCGTCGCAGGCTTCGATCGCGGTCCTGCCTTTCCGGAACATGAGCGCCGAAAAGGAGAAGGACTACTTCAGCGACGGAATGACCGAAGAGATCATCACGGCGCTGACGAGGATCGAGACTCTGCGCGTTGCGTCCCGCACCTCCGCATTCGCTTTCAAGGGGAAGGACGAGGACGTCCGGAAGATCGGCTCGGCTCTGGGCGTCCGGACGGTGCTCGAAGGGAGCGTACGGCAGGCCGGCAAGCGCATCCGGATCAGCGCGCAACTGGTCAATGTGGCCGACGGCTACCACCTCTGGTCGGAACGCTACGACCGGGAGATGGATGATGTCTTCGAAGTTCAGGACGAGATCTCGCGCTCGATCGCCGAGGCCCTCAAGGTGCGTCTCCTTCCGGCCGAGGAAGCCGGCCTCTCCTCTCGGGGCACCGACAACGTCGAGGCGTACAACGACTATCTGAAGGGGCGTTACTACTTCAACCGCCGCGACGCGCCGGAGGCGGTCACCGAATTCGAGCGGGCGCTGGCGCGCGACCCGCGTTACACGGACGCCTACACCGGCCTGGCCGACTCTTATTGCATCTATGGTTTCTACGGCGGCATCCCGACGCTCGACGCCTTCGCGAAGGCGCGGGCGGCGGCGCAGAAGGCGCTGGAGCTTTCGCCCGAGTCGGCGGACGCGCACGTTTCGCTCGCCCTGGTCGAGCACTACTTCGGGTGGGACCTCGAAAAGGAAGAAGCCGAGACGAGGCGGGCCATCGAGCTCGCCCCGAAGTCCGCGGTCGCCTACTCGTGGCTCGGCCTGATGTTTGCCTTCACCAATCGCACAGCCGAAGCGTTCGAGATGGCCAGGCGTGCGACCGAGATCGAGCCCTTCTCCGCCAACGCTCAGGCCAACGTGGCCTGGGCCTACTACGGAGCGCGCCGGTTCGAGGAAGCGATCCGCGAGTTCCGCCGGGCCCTCCACATGGATCCCAACGCGCCGTACCCTCTCTGGGCCATCGGCCTGACGTACCTGCAGCTCGCGCGGCATTCGGAGGCGATCGCCGCGCTCGAGAAGGCCGTGGAGGTCGCCAAACGCCGGCAGTCCCACTACGTGGCTCTCCTGGGCGGCGCCTATGCCGCCGCGGGACTTCGGGCGGATGCTCTCGGCCTCCTGACCGAGCTGACGGACCGCTCCTCGCGCGAATACATCGCGCCCTTCCACCTCGCGTTCGTTCACATCCCGCTCGGCAACCTGGACGAGGCCATTTCGTGCCTGGAGAAGGCCTGCGAGGAGCGCAACGCCCTGGCGTGGTGGCCGAGGACCGCCCCGTTCTACGACCCTCTCCGCGCGCACCCGAGATTCCCGGCGGTCCTCGCGAAGATCGTACCGGGTTAGTTCAGAGGCTCCCCTGCGCCCTGAGCCGGGGCTCTCAGTCCGGCTCAGGCCGGCGTCCGAGGGCCGAGAGGTGGCGCCGGACCTCAGGCGCGGGCTCCGCCTCCCCCGACGGCGGAGGCCGTCAGCGGGTGAAGAGGTTCCTGGCGACGAAGAGGACGTTGGCGGGGCGCTCGGCTAGGCGCCGCATGTACCAGGGAAACCAGGCGTCGCCGTAGCTGATCAGGACGCGAAACACGTGGCCGGCCTTCGCGAGCCTCTCCTGCTCCTGGCGGCGGATACCGTAGAGCATCTGGAACTCGAGCGCCTCGGGGGGGAGACCCAGGGACCGGCCGCGCTCCTCGATCCGGGCAATGAGGACGGGATCGTGAGTGCCGAAGATCGCGCGCACCCCCTTCGCGCGCGTCTCGGGCGAGAGCAGCTCGCCCGCCAGCTTGAAATAGTTCTCGTCCACATCGTTCTTCTTCGGAAACGCCTTGTCGGGCGGCTCGCGGTAGGCGCCCTTGACCAGGCGCAAGCCTCCGCCGAGGGGAAGAAGGGTCTTCAGATCCGCGGCGGTCCGGTAGAGGTACGCCTGAATGCAAACGCCCACGCGGGGATAGGCGGCCAGCACCCGCCGGTAGATGTCGAGCGTCCTGTCCGTGTAGGCGGTGGACTCGATGTCGATCCAGATCCACCGGGAGAGAACGCGGACCCGCTCGATCAGCGTGAGGAGGTTCTTCTCGCATTCCTCCCGGGAAAGGTCGAGGCCGAGCTGCGTCAGCTTGACCGAGATCTCGACGTCGAGCCCGCTCTGCCGGATGCGCTCGAGGACGTCCTGGTAATGCCGCGCCACCCCGCGCGCCTGCTCGAGGTCCGTGACGTTTTCCCCGAGCTGCGTCAGGACCGTCCCGACTCCGAGGGTCCGCGTCGCCTCGAGCGCGGCATCCACGGTCTCCCCCGGCATGAAACGCGAGACCGCGCTGCGCACGAACCCGTAACGGGGCGCTCGCTCGCGCAGCCACCGGCTCTCAGAGCCCGCGAGAAGGACGCTTCGCACGATTCCCATGGCCTAGCGGCGGACTCTCGGCCGAGGGCCGGAGCCAGGCTCTATTTCTTGCAGTTGATTGACCAGAGCGCCGCCCATTTCCCGTCCGGGGTCCCCATCTCTCCGAGATAGTCGATCTCGTGAGGATTCTTCTGCGTGAACGTGTCGCGGGCCTTCATTTTCTGCCCGCCCATCATCGCGTCGCTCGTAAAGACGAGCTTTCCTTTCTCCCACCCTTTCGCGGTGCCGATCGCCCAGCCGCCCATGTTGTCGATCGCCAGGCGATTCCACATCTTCTCGGCGGCATCGTAGGTCCAGGACTCGTCGCCCGAGATCGGCATCGGATTCTGCGCGGTCTTCTTCTCTCGGTAGCGAGAGAGGAGCCAGTGGCCGTCGAGCGCCATTTCGATGACGACCTGAGCCTCGGACGGATGCTCCGGCCCCATCTCGGACGCCATCGTCTTCCCGGTGCACTGCCAGGTGCCGACCATCCACTTGACCCTGTCCATTTCGGGCGCGGGTTTCATGGACATCGCGGTTGCCCCGGCGGCGGGAGCGGCTTTTTCGGCCGGCTTCTTGGCGGCCTGTGCCGACAAGATCGAAGCGGCGGCGAAGAGCAGGGCCGAGCACGTGGAGAGAACCAGCACAGTCCTTTTCATTACTCCTCCTTCGTTGCGACACGTTGTGAAACCGGTTTCACGGAGGATACCCGAAACCGCGGCCGGACGCAGTCGCGCGTCAGTCTTGCCCGATCGGCCTTCCGGGTGGAGCTGCGGGACGCGGCGGCCGCGCCTTTCGGACCTCCGGCTTCTCCAGGAATTCCGTGAGATCTCCCTCGGCGAGGCGCAGGTGCGCCTCCGTCGCGGCGTCGGTCGAGTGTCTTGCGCGCAGGTCGGTCTTCAGGCGGGTCAGGCGCGCGTGGACGGCCGCCCGAACCTCCGGGGCCGCCTCGGCGCGCGCGTCGAGGTCCATCATCGCGTCGAGGACGACCCGCTGCGCAACGCGGCGCAGCGCGGCCCTCCGCGGGGAAGAGTCGGGAGCCGCGCCCCACGTCGACGCGATGAGACGCGCGAGCAGGGCATCGAGCGTCAGGGCGTCGCGAGAACCCGGAAGCGTCAGGCGCGCGGCGCGCTCGGAGTCCAGGAGCGGATCCACGACGAGGCCCGCCAGGGACCGCGCCGCCGTCCAGAGGCTGAAGGTGTCCCCCGCCTCCGAGGGAAACTGCTCGTGGCTCCCGGGAGTGCCCGAGGGGGGAGGCGCGAGCGCCGCGAGGATCCGGTCCGGAATGTCGAGGTTCTCGGGCAAGATCGCCGCCATCAGGAGATCCAGGGCTTCCTTCTGCTTGGCGGCCGGGACCCAGGCGACGGGCGTCTGTCCGTCTCCGGCGACCGCGTTGGACTGGTACTGGCCTCCGATGAACCGCTGCGCGGCCTGGATGCCGAAGCGGTGGTAGAGGTAGGCGAGGTTGAATCGCTGCTGCAGGCCGTACACCCAGTCTCCCGGTTTCAACTGCGCGGGACCGAACCGCTCGAGGATGATCCTGCGCACCTGTTGCGTCGTCGCGAGCCACCGGACGGGATCCGCGCCCCAGTCGTACTCGGCCCATCGCGGGTCGCCGTCGGGCGGATAGAAGATTCCCTTCGCGTACCCATCGCGCACGATCCTGTCGAGGGCGGCCGGATCCTGCTCCGGCGTGTAGCCCCACTGGATCGCGAGCCGGTCGTAGGACCCGATGTCTCCCGGGTAGGCGTCGGAAAGGTCGAGTCTTCCGTCTTTGACCTGCACGTTGGGCGCGAGGTAGTCCATGACGGAGCCCCACCCGAAGGTCGTCGCCGCCCAGTTGTGCATCAACCCGATCGTGTGACCGACTTCGTGGGCCGAGAGGTAGGCAAGACGGTCGAGGACCAGGGACTCCTCATCGAGCGTCGGGTCGCCGGCCGCGAGCCAGGACACGTCCGGTGAGTCCGCCGCTTCGCAAGCATCGCTCCCGGCCTGGGGCCGCATGTTCCGCCACATCCGGGACGTCGTGCGCCGGCGATGCGAATCGATCCGCGCGACGCCGTGGAGGATCTCTCCCGTCCGCGGGTCGGTCTGCGAGGCTCCAATCGACCAGCCGCGCTCGACCCTGTTGACCCACTCGATGCCGGAGTAGCGCGCGTCCAGGAACGTCGCGCCTTCGGGAAGGTCCTTGACGACGAAGGCGTCCTTGAAGCCGGCCTCCTCGAAGGCGTGGTTCCACCAGAGAGCCCCCCGGCGGATCGCGGAGCGCTCGGGCTCGGGGATGCCGCGGTCGAGGTAGTAGACGATCGGCTCGACCGGCTCGGAGAGCGCCGCCCTGGGGTCCTTCTTCACGAGCCTCCAGCGTGAGGCGAGGAACTTCTCGATCGGCTCGTTCCAGCGCGCTGAGTGATCGAAGTGGCGGCGCGGGATGAATCCAATGCGCGGATCGAGCGGCCGAGGCGAGAATCCCGGTTCAGGGAGTTTCAGAAACGTGTGATGGAGCCGCAGGCTCATGGTGTGGCCGTCGGGAAGGACACCGCCGAAGCTGCGCGGCGGATTCTCGCAGGTGAACGTCGCGATCACTTCGATCTCCGTGTTCTTCGGGAAGGCGCCGGACCGGTCGAAGCTCACGGCGGAGCGCGAGAGGTCCTGCTTCCATTCCCCGAGCTTCGCCTGCTTCAAGAGGGGGAGCACTCCCGTGTCGGCCAGGAGAAATGCCGTCGCGTCGGCGAGCACGCGGTCTCCCTCCTCGGCCGCGATCGGCAGCGAGGCGAGCACCGCTGAAGGAAACGACTCCTCGGTGACGCGCGCGCCTTCCGCGTTCGCGGCTTCGCTCCGGTGCGTCGTCTGCCTCTGGTGCAGGAGCACCCTGGGACCCGCGCGCTCGAACCGGCCGATGCCGAGTCCCCCGATCTGCCCGCGGTCGAGCGAGACGTCGAGGAGCCCCGCGCCTCCCGAGATGCCGGCGCCGTACAGAAAGTCCTCGTTCCAGCGGGAGATCTCGAGCAGGAGCTGTCCCTTGCGCGCATCCCAGTAGAACGGAAGAAACCCGTCGTGCCGCGCGAGGTCCCGGATCCGCTCCGCGATCGCCGGCGTCCTGTCGTCGGTTCGTTCGGACGGCCTCTCGGGCGGGGCCGGGGGCTTCTCGGGAACGGCCGCCGGTACCGGTCCGGACAGGAGCAGCAGCAGGAGCCCGAGAGACTTCATCGCGATCTCGATTCGAAAAGGACTTCGAGAGGTGTCTTGGGCGCGCACCCGCGCCGCATCGCGCGGGAGCTTCTCGAGAGCGGCAGCGACGCGACGATAGCCTCCGAAGCGATCTCCTACGCCGAAGCCAACGATCTCTTCACACGCGAGACCCGGTCACTAGCCTTTCTTCGCGCCTTTCTTGGCCGGCGCCGGGGGTTGCCCCGGCGGAGCCGGCGGCTCGTAGTCGGGCACGTGGTTGGTGACCGGCGGGATCGACCTGAGGTAGGCGAAGATCGCCTTCAAATCGTCGTCGGTTGCCTGGCTGGTCCACCTCCACGGCATCGGCGGCTGGATTTCGCGCGAGGTCGCCATGTGCTTGCCGGTCCTCAAGGCCTTGATGAACATGTCTTCGGTCCAGATGCCGAGCCCCGTGTTCTGGTCCGGGGTCAGGTTGGCGGAATAGCTGACCCCCCACGGCCCCGCAAAAGCGGTGAGCGATACGTCGAAGACGCCCATCCAGGGTTCAGAGACACTGGGAACGGGCGGGAGCTTCAAAGATTCGGGATGGCCGGAGAGCATCCGGGACATATCGGGCTCCGGCCCCTTGGGCCCCATCTTGAATGGCGTGTGGCAATCGTTGCACCCCATGATCGTGACGAGATACTTCCCGCGCTCGATGCGCTTGGCAACCACTTTGGACTGGCCGGCCGGCTTGGGCTGCGCCTGCGTGGTGCCCTCGAGAGCCAGGATCATGAGACATGCCGTCGCGGACACCGCCGCGATCGCTTTCCCCGAGTTAGTCATCCGCATCTGGAGTCCTCCCCTCTTGTTGTGCGAGCCGTTGGAAGAAGGCTGAAGTCTACGAGCGCGGCCCCTCGGAATCAAGGCCGGCAGTCTGGATAGAATCCGCTCTGCCATGGCGACCGTCCGCCCTTTCCGAGCTCTGCGACCGAGGCCGGAGAAAGCAGCCGCCGTTTCCGCAGTTCCCTACGACGTCGTTTCGACGGCGGAGGCGCGCGCGCTCGCCGCGGGGAATCCTCTGAGCTTTCTCCACGTGTCCCGTTCCGAGATCGACCTGCCCGACGGAACGGATCCGTATTCCGACACGGTGTACTCGAAGGCCGTCGAGAACTTCCGGAAGCTGCAGCGGGAAGGTCCGCTCTTGCCCGAGGATGAGCCGTCTCTCTACGTGTATCGCCTTCGCATGGACGGCCGCGAGCAGACGGGCGTCGCCGGCGTCTATTCGCTCGATGATTACGATTCCGACGTGATCCGCAAGCACGAGCGCACGCGGCCGGACAAGGAGGACGACCGCACGCGCCACATGCTTGCGCTCGGCGCGCAGACCGGTCCGGTCTTTCTAACCTACCGGGACCGCCCCGAGATCGACGTGATCGTCGAGGAGACGAAGCGGACGCCGCCGCTCTTCGATTTCACGGCTCCCGACGGAGTTGCCCACTCGGTCTGGCGGATCGGCATGCCGGCCGCCGGGCGGCTCGCCGCAGAGTTCCGGCCCGCTCCTCTCCTCTACATCGCCGACGGCCACCACCGCGCCGCAAGCGCCGCTCGCGCCCGCAAGGAGCTCGCCGCGATGAACCCGAAACATACCGGCGAGGAGGCGTACAACTTCTTCCTCGCGGTCGCGTTCCCGGCGGGCCAGGTCCGAATCCTTCCGTATAACCGGGTCGTCAAGGACTTGAACGGACAGACTCCGGAACAGTTCCTCGCCGCGCTGAAGGAGAAGTTTCCGGTTTCCGAGGACGCGCCCGCGAGTCCGGCGCGAAAGGGAGACATCGGGGTCTACGTGGCGGGGCGCTGGTATGGGCTCCGGATTCCACCGGGGGGCGTCGCGGCCGGCGGGGCCATCTCTTCGCTCGACGCTGCGCTCCTCCAGGAGAAAATCTTGGAGCCGGTGCTCGGCATCAAGGACATCCGCACCGACAAGCGGATCGAGTTCGTCGGCGGCATCCGCGGCACGCCCGAGCTCGAGCGGTTGGTGGACTCCGGCCGTTTCGCCGCCGCGTTTTCCCTGTATCCCGTATCCCTGGACGACCTCATGGCCGTCTCCGACGCCAACCAGATCATGCCCCCCAAGTCCACCTGGTTCGAGCCGAAGCTGCGTGACGGGCTCCTCATCCACGAGATCTAGCGGGTTGCCGGTGCCGGCTCGCCGAACCTCCTGAGGCTGAACTCTTGTTTTCCATGGCAAATGAACCGATGATCCGATGAACCGCGGACCGATCGGAGCTGTGATCATGAGGGTTCTCGTCGCGGACAAATTCGAAAAATCCGGGCTCGAAGGGCTGAAGGACCTCGGCTGCGAAGTTGTCTACCAGCCGGATCTCAAGGAAGAGGCCCTGTCCGAAGCCATCGGCTCCTCGGGCGCTGAGGTGCTGATCGTCCGCTCGACGAAGGTCACCCGGCCAATGCTCGAAACGGGCCGCCTCTCCCTCGTGATCCGCGCCGGCGCGGGATACAACACCATCGACGTCGAGGCGGCCTCCGAGCGCGGCATCTCCGTGGCCAATTGTCCCGGCAAGAACTCGATCGCCGTGGCGGAGCTGGCTTTCGGCCTCATCCTCGCGCTCGACCGGCGCCTCGTGGACAATGCCGCGGATCTGAAACGCGGCGTCTGGAACAAGAAGGACTACAGCAAGGCCCGCGGCCTCCATGGGCGGACCCTCGGTGTGATCGGCCTCGGAGGCATCGGCAAGGAGATGATCCCTCGCGCCCGCGCCTTCGGCATGCCCGTGGTCGCGTGGAGCCGTGGCCTGACGGCCGAGCGCGCGGCAGCCCTCGGCGTCGAACGCAAGTCCTCGCCCGCGGAAGTGGCCACGGCGGCCGACGTCGTGAGCGTCCACCTGGCGCTGAAGCCGGAGACGAAGGGCATCATCGACGAGAGGTTCTTCGCCGCCATGAAGCCCGGCGCGTTCTTCGTCAACACCTCACGCGCCGAGGTCGTGGACCAGGCCGCTCTCGAACGGGCCGTCAAGGAGAAGGGGCTGCGCGCCGCGCTCGACGTCTTCGCGGAGGAGCCTTCGGGAGGCGCCGGGGACGTCGCGGCCCCGATCTTCGGGCAACCCGGCGTCATCGGCACGCACCACATCGGCGCCTCCACCGAGCAGGCCCAGGAGGCGATCGCGGCGGAAACCGTGCGCATCGTTCGCGAGTACCAGGAGAACGGGCGCGCTCCCAACGTCGTCAACCTCGCCAAGAAGTCCCCGGCCTGCTGCCTGCTCGTCGTCCGCCACTACGACCGGGTCGGTGTCCTCGCTTCCATCTTCGACCGCTTGAAGGGAGCCGGCATCAACGTCCAGGAGACCGAGAACATCGTCTTCGACGGCGCGAAGGCCGCGGTCGCCCGCATCCACCTCGAGCAGACCCCCTCGGAAGAAACGCTCTCCGCTATCCGCGGGAGCAGCCCGGACATCATCGAGCTCTCATTGCTCGCCCTATGAGCTTGTTCGACTTACAACGAGGTCAACATGACTGATCGCATTTTCAATTTCGGCGCGGGACCCGCCGTCCTGCCGGAGCCCGTCCTGGAAGAGGCGCAGCGAGACCTGATGGCCCTGCCGGGCGTGGGCATGTCGATTCTCGAGATCAGCCACCGCTCGAAGGCCTTCGACGCGATCATCCAGGGGTGCGAGGCGGACATCCGCAGGCTCGCGAACATCCCGTCCGAGTACCAGGTCCTCTTTCTGCAGGGCGGCGCGTCGATGCAGTTTTCGATGGTCCCGATGAACCTCATGCCGCCCGGCGGAAAAGCCGACTACATCGTGACCGGCTCCTGGTCGAAGAAGGCGGTCAAGGAGGCCCAGAAGGCCGGAACAGTCCAGATCGCCTCGACGACGGAGGCGGACAACTTCAGTCGCGTCCCGGCGCAGGCGGAGCTGAAGCTCGACCCCGCCGCCGCGTACCTGCACTTTACGTCCAACGAGACAATTCATGGCATCGAGTGGAAGCGCGAGCCCGAGGCGGGCTCGGTCCCCCTCGTCTGCGACGCCTCCTCTGACATCTTCAGCCGCCCGATCGACGTCTCCCGTTACGCGCTGATCTACGCGGGAGCGCAGAAGAACCTCGGACCGTCGGGCGTGACTCTCGTCATCCTGAGGAACGACCTTCTCGAGCGCGTTCCGAAGAACCTGCCCACGATGCTCGACTACAAGGTGCAGGCCGAGAACAAGTCCCTCTACAACACGCCGCCCGTCTTCGGCGTCTACATCATGCGGCTCGTCATGAAGTGGCTTCTCGACCAGGGCGGCCTCGAAGCCATCGGCCGCGTCAACGCGGAGAAAGCGAAGGCCCTCTACGACGCGCTCGATTCGTCCGGCGGCTTCTACCGGCCGCACGCTCGGCCAGACAGCCGCTCGAACATGAACGTGACCTTCCGGCTCCCCTCGGAGGACCTCGAGAAGCAATTCGTGTCGGAAGCCAAGGCGGCCCGGCTCGACGGATTGAAGGGCCACCGCTCGATCGGCGGAATCCGCGCCTCTCTCTACAACGCGTTTCCGAAGCGGGGGGTCGAGGCCCTCGTCTCCTTCCTGAAGGAGTTCGCCCGGAAGAACGGCTGACTCTTCGAAACTCCGCGCAGACTCTTCCGTAAGAGCTGGGAAGAAAGAAGGCTCTTTTTGAACGGAGGTGTGTCGTGAGGCTCGTCCTGAATTCCCGTCGCTTCATCCTCGCCCTAACTCTTCTCTCATCGTCTGGTTTCGTCGCGGCCCAGGCATTCGCGCCGCTGAGGGTGCCGGACGCGAGCCCGGAGGCCTCGGTCGCCCAGACCATCGGCGTGACCGACATCCAGATTCGCTACCACCGCCCGGCCGTCAACAAGCGGGAGATCTGGGGCAAGCTCGTCCCCTACAACGAAGTCTGGCGCGCCGGGGCCAACCAGAACACGACGATTTCCTTCTCGACCGACGTCAGCGTCGCCGGCCAGAAGCTCGCTGCCGGGACCTACGGCCTGCACATGCTCCCGACCGAGAAGGACTGGACGGTGATCTTCAGCAACCAGGCGGCCGCCTGGGGAAGCTTCAGCTACGACCAGAAGGAAGACGCCCTCAGGATCACCGCCGCGCCGCAGCCAGCGGACTTCCTCGAGCGCCTGAGCTACAGCTTCGAAGACCCGACCGACACGTCGGTCCAGGCCGTCATGCGCTGGGAGAAGGTCCGCATCGCGTTCCCGATCACCGCGGACACCCCGCAGCTGACAGTCGCCAGCCTCCGACGCGAGCTGCGCGGCCTGCCGCGCTTCTCCTGGCAGGGGTGGAACCAGGCCGCGGCCTACTGCCTGCGCAACAACGTCAACCTGGACGAGGCGCTCGAGTGGTCCAACCAGTCGCTCGCCATCACCGAGACCTTCACGAACCTTCGCGTGAAGGCGGCGCTTCTGGAGAAGAAGGGGGACACGAAAACCGCCGATGCGCTTCGAGCGAAATCCCTCCCCCTGGCAAACGAGACCGAGTTGAACAATTACGGCTACCAGCTCCTCGCCCAGAAGAAGACCGACGAGGCGATCGAGATCTTCAAGAAGAACGTCAAGGACCACCCGACGTCCTGGAACGTCTACGACAGCCTCGGCGAGGCCTACGCGACGAAGGGAGACAAGAAACCCGCCGTCGAGAACTACACGAAGGCCTTTTCGATGGCGCCCGAGTCGCAGAAGAAACGGATCAACGACGCCCTGGCGAAGCTGAAAACGTAACGGAAACCCGTGAGGCCGGATTGAGGTGTGCGGCGGCCGCGCGCCAGGCTTATGGAACGGCTTCGCGGGCCAGCTGGGCGCCGGGGGCGTCCTCGTTGGAGACGATGATGGGCTTGCCGAGAACGCCTTCCCAGCGGGCTACGACGACGGAGGCGACGCAGTTGCCCATGACGTTGATGGAGGTCCGGGCCATGTCACATAGCTCATCCACGGCCAGGATCATGGCGACCCCGGCCTCGCCGGGGAGGTTGAAGGCGGCGCAGCCTGCTGCGATGACGACGAGCGCCGCGCGCGGCACTCCGGCCACTCCCTTGGAGGTCATCATGAAGGTCAGCATCATCAGGAGCTCCGTCGGAAGCGAAAGTTGCACTCCGGCGGCCTGCGCGATCGTCAGCGTCGCCAGCGAGATGTAGAGCGTCGAGCCGTCCAGATTGAAGGAGTAGCCGGCGGGAATGACGAAGCCGGCGACCGACTCGGGCACTCCGAACTCCACCATCTTCTCCAGAGCCCGGGGGAGCGCCGCCTCCGAGGAGGCCGTCGAAAAGGCGAGGAGAAAGGGCTCGCGGATCTTCCGAAAGAAGAGGGCCAGTTTCACCCGCACGATGAGGAGGGCCGGGATCAGAACGAGGAGCGTGAAGAGGATGAGCGCGCCGTAGAGCGAGGCGACGAGCTTGGCGTAGGAGCCGAGAACCTTCAGGCCGTGGTGGGAGACCGAGCCCGCCATCGCGCCGAAGACGCCGAGCGGCGTCAGCGCCATGACGTAGTCGGTCAGCTGGAACATGACGGCCACGACCGAGTCCATCACCTTCAGGAACGGCTCCGACTTCCCCTTGACGTGCGCCGCCGCGATCCCGACAAGCGTCGCGAAGATGACGACCTGCAGGATGTCCTGCTTCGCCATCGCGTCCACGACGTTGGAGGGGAAGAGGTGCAGGAGCATCTCGACGAGCGTCTTGGGCTTGGCGAGCGTCTCGCCGGAGGGCGGAAGCGAAAGGCCCTGTCCGGGACGGACGGCGTGCGCGATCGAGAGACCCAGGACGAGCGCCGCGGTCGTCGCGATCTCGAAATAGATGAGGGCCTTGATACCCATCCGCCCGACCGCCTTGACGTCGCCCGTCTTCCCGATCCCGACGACGATCGTCGAGAAGATGAGCGGGACGATGAGCATCTTGATCAAGCTGATGAAGGCGCGGGAGAGGAAGCGGAACGTCTCGTAAGCGGCCGGGTAGTGCTCCGCCGGAAAGAGATAGCCGCAGAGAACGCCGAGACCGAGCCCGTAGAAGATGAGCGCCGTCGAAGAGAGCCAGCGCGGTCGGGAGGACCTCATCACCGGCTCTCCGGAGCGGCTCTCCTCGGAATCATTTTCGGCGCATTATAGAGATAGCCGACGCTAAGAGACCTCAGACCCTGCACTTTCTCCGAAGGTCGGGCACGTCTCCTGCATAATAATGGCGCAACCATGGCAAACAGAGAGGTCCTCGTCGTGGAGGACGACACCGATCTGAGGGAGAGCCTTAGCCAGGCCCTGCAGGATCATGGCTTCACCGTGACTCAGGCCGGCAACGGCCAGCAGGCCCTCGACCTCCTGCGCTCGGGCATCCGGCCCGGGGTCATCCTGCTTGACCTCATGCTGCCCGTGTTGAGCGGCTGGGAGCTGCGCGACGCCTTGCGAAAGGATCCGACGCTCGCCGGGATCCCGCAACTCGTCGTCTCCGCCTACGTGGATGAGGCCGAGCAGGTGGTCCTCAGGTTGCCGCCCGACGACTGCATCCGAAAGCCATTTCACCTCCGGGTCCTCATCGACGCCATCGAACGCCACTTCGGGCCCCCGGCATAGCGCCCTCCCAACCGAGCGCGCTCGTCGGCTCCGGCCGCGCCCCGTCGGCACACGATGGTGTATCCGGTAGCATGGCCTGCGTGCGAGCTTCGTTTCGCCCGTGTTGGAACGCCGCGCTGCTCATCCTCATCGTCGCGGCGAACGGCTGCGGGCGGTCACCCCGAGACAACGCCAATGCGGCTCTCGCGACCCAGCGCGCGAATGTCGCGCCGGACCTTTCCGCGCGTCTCGCGCGGTGGAAGCCTGTCCCCATGCCCTTTGCGATGGAGAAGCTCGGCTCGCGGGAGCGGCAGCTCGTCGAGAAGCTCATCGAGGCTTGCCAGCAGATCGAGAAGATCTTCTGGCAGCAGAGCGACCCGGAGGGGCTGACCCTCTTCCGGTCGCTCGCAGGCTCCTCCGAGCCCCGCGACAGGGCTCTCCGGCGCTACCTGTGGATCAACGGAAGCCGCTGGGATCTCCTCGACGAGAACCGTCCCTTCGTCGGGAGGGAGCCGATGCCGCCCGGGCATACCCTCTATCCGCAGGGGATCACCCGCGCGGAGATCGAGGCTTACGCCGAGGCCCACCCGGAGGAGAGAACGGCGATCTACGGCGAGCGCACGATCGTCGTCCGCGACGGAACGAAGCTCTCGACGATTCCCTATCACGTCGCCTACAAGCAGTTCCTCGATCCCGCGGCGCGCGCCCTCGAGGAAGCCTCGGAGCTGTCCGACGATCCGGCCTTCGCGCGGTTCCTGAAGTTGCGGGCCGGGGCTCTTCTGTCCGACGACTACTACCCGAGCGACGTCGTGTGGGTCGAGCTGACGAATCCGAAATTCGACCTGATCCTCGCGCCCTACGAGACGTACCTTGACGAGCTCCTCGGCGTGAAGGGCTCCTACGGCGCCGCCGTCCTCGTCCGCAACGACGCGGAGAGTGAAAGGCTCGCTGTCTTTCAGAAGTACGTCCCGGATATCCAGGACTCGCTTCCCCTCCCGCCCGTGGACCGCCCTTCCAAGCGCGGCCGGGCGGCGCCGATGGAGGTCATGGACGCGCCCTTCCGGTCCGGCGACCTCGCGCACGGCTACCAGGCCGTCGCCGACAACCTCCCCAACGACCCGCGTATCCACCAGGAGAAAGGGAGCAAGCGGATCTTCTTCAACAACTACATGGATGCGCGCGTCCAGGAGATCATCGTTCCGCTCGCCCGGCGCCTGCTGCGCGAAGCGGACGCGGCGAAGGCCTCCGCCGACGGCTACTTCACCGGGACTCTGATGCACGAGATCGCCCACGGCCTCGGCCCCGCCTACGCGCGAACGGGCGACAAGCAGGTCAGCATCCGCGAGGCGATCGGTCCGGCATTTTCGGCGCTCGAGGAAGCCAAGGCGGACGCGACGGGCATGTTTGCGCTCGCCTGGCTCGCGGCCCACGGCGGACTGGCGAGAGAAAAGCTCCCCGAGATCTACGCCTCCTACGTCGCGGACCTCTTCCGCACGGTCCGCTTCGGCGCCGGCGAAGCGCACAGCCGCGCGGAGATGATGGAATTCAACTTCCTCTTCGAACAGGGCGCCCTCACGCGCGATCCCTCCGGCAGGTACGCCATCCAGGCCGCGAAGATGCCCGACGCCTTCGCCCGACTGACGCGGGAGCTCCTCGAGATCGAAGCCAGGGGCGACCGCTCCCGCGCGGAGGCCTGGTTTCGGAAATACGAGCAGATGCCGGCCGACCTCGCCGCGGCGTTGAAGACCGCGTCGGACGTCCCCGTGGACATCGATCCGCAGATCCCGTTTCCCGTGGATCCCTCCAGGACGCCGCGCTGAGTCATCGGACGCTCACTCCGAAGTGATCTTCGCGAGCAGCCAGCGCCGGGGATCGACGAGGACGCGCCGGGGCTCCGCGGTGGAGAAGAACCGGAATTCGCGGAGCGGCTCGCCGAGCTGCACCCGTTCGAGCCGCAGTCCCTGATCCGTCTCGATCCCGATCTCGAGCGGGAGGCGATAGAGCGCTCCTGTCTGCCGAACGATCAAAGACACCCGGAAGCCGGCCGGATCGCGGGAGACCTCGGAGCGCCAGGTCAGCTCCGGCACGCCTGACCTTTCGAGCCACTCGGTCCGCCACCAGAGGCTGTCGTCGTCGATCACAGGCCTCGCCTCCCCGGCGCTCCTGCCGGGCATCCCGGACAGGCGGAAGACCAGCCGCTCCTCGCGCGACGGCCGCCGGACCCGCACCTCCACGACGCCCTTCTCTCGCAGAACGCTCGCCTGGCCAGAGCGGCTCCAAACCGCGACGGAGGAGTACCAGTCGGCCAGGAGAAACGTGAATGAGGTGCGGCTCCCCGGATTCGCGATGTGGAGGGTCGCCTCCACGTCGAGCCGTCTCGCCGCGATATCCGGCCGTATCACGAGCTCGGTCCGCAGCACGTCGGGCTCCGGTGTCGGGATAGCTGTCCGAGAAGTTGCTGCGGCCGGAGCGGCGATCAGCACGGCCAACGCGAAGGCGCACCCGACGCCGCTCCTGGACCCTCGACTCGAGTGCTTCACGCCTGCTTCCCCGCCCCGAAGCGGTCTGCGCCGAAGATATCAGGAGCTCTCGGGCGGACGGTGTTTGTCGGGGCGGGCATCTAGAATCGTCGTGATCATGGCCGAACAGCGGTTGCTTCCTTTCGGCGAGAAGGAGAAGGAGAGCCCACCTCGCCACGTCGAGGAGCTGGCGAAGGTGTGTCGCGAGAGGCCGCTCGAAGAGAAGGTCCTCGTCGCGCCCTCGCTGCAGGTCGGCTACCAGATCGTCGAGGCGCTGGCCCGGTCGGGGCAGGCGTGGGTGAACCTGCGGGTCGAGACGGTGCGGACGCTCGCGCACACCGTGATCGGCCCGTCTCTCGCGCGCGAGAAGTGGAAGCTGCTATCGCGCGCGCAGTCGCTGGCGCTCGTCGAGCAGGCCTGCGCCGAGGCCCTGACGGAAAAGTCGTACTTCGGTTCTCTCGCGGACCGTCCGGGACTGCACCGCTCGTTCCAGAGGACCTTCGACGAGCTTCGCGCGGCGGGACTCTCCGCCGAGACACTGCCCGAGGGCGCCTTCGCCGATCGAAGGAAGCACCGGGAGCTGCGCGAGGTCCTCCGCCGCTACACCTCTGCGCTGGAGGCGGGGCGCTACGTGGACGGGATCGAGGTGCTGCGCCGCGCGCTCGACGCGGTGGAGCGCGGCTCGACTTCTACGGGCGCCGCGACGTACCTCGTGGTCGGCTCGATGGAGCTTTCTTCGCTCGAGCGCTCGTTCCTGGAGAAGCTCGCGGCGGGGCGGCTCGTCTTGCTCGCGGCGGACCCGCCCGGCGCCTGGAAGGCGATCGGCCGGGAAGCGCGCCTGCTGCGCTCGCTCGGCGAAGAGAACGAGATCCGGGAGATTTTCCGGATCCTCCTCGAGGAGGGGATTCCCTTCGATGACGCGGAGGTCCTTCACACGGATGCCGGCGTCTATCCGGCGCTCTTCTGGGAGCTTTCGCGCGAGCACGGGATCCCCTGCACGTTCGCGGGCGGGGTTCCCGTCTCCTACACGCGGCCGGGACAGGCGGCGCTCGCCTTCCTCGACTGGATCGGGCAGGGCTTCGCCGCGGAGGTTCTGCGCAAGGCGCTGGCTTCCGGCGCGCTCACGCTGTCGCGGCTCGGCGGCTCCGACGACGCGCCGGGCACGCGCGCCGCGGCGCGGGCGCTGCGAGAGGCGGGCATCGGCTGGGGGCGGGAGCGGCATCTCTCCTGCCTCGAGCGTCTCGTCGCGAAGCTCGAGCAAACCGAGGAGCGCGGGCACACCGATGCGGACTCGACCGACGAGCAGCGGGCGCGGCGGGAGGAGTGGCGGGCGCGGCAGCTCGCGGCGGCGATCCGCGCCCGGGATTTCGCCCGGCGCGCGCTTGCGCTCGCTCCCGAATCAGGGGAGGGCTCCGGCGATCTGCGGTCGCTCGCCCAGGCCGCGCGGACGTTCGTGTCGGAGTTCGCTCGCGCGGCCGACGAGCTGGACGGCACCGCGCGCACGGCGCTCGACGCTCTCTTCGCGGAGTTCGGAGAACTTCTCCCCCTGCGCCTGACAGCCGCGGCCGCCGTCGAACGCCTGCGCGACGCGGTGGCGCTCCTTTCGATCGCTGCCGACCGCCCCCGTCCGGGGCGGGTCCACGTCGCCCACTACCGCGCGGGAGGATTCTCTGGACGCCGGCGCACGTTTCTCGTCGGCCTGGACGAGGCGCGGCTTCCCGGAAGAGACCTGGAGGACCCGGTCCTCCTCGACGAAGAGCGAAAGCGAATCAACGACGAGGCGAAGGGGCCGCTGCTCGCCCTCGGGCGCGAAAAGCCGCGCGAGGCGGCGGCGGCGTTCCGGGCGTGCCTCGGGCGCCTGCGCGGGGAGATCGCCGCGAGCTATTCGAGCTTCGACCTGCGCAATCTCTCGATGGCCGGAGAGCCCGCTCCCTCTCCCGTCTTCCTGGACCTCTTCCGCGAGCGGTCGGCCAATCCCGGCGCGGACTACAGCGAGCTTGCCGCGGCTCTGCCCCGAGCCGCGGGCTTCGCCCCGCGAGAGGACGCCGCTCTCGACGATACCGAGTGGTGGCTGTCCCGCCTCCGCCAGGGCGGAGGCTCGGGCGTGCTCGCGCCCATCGTGCGGTCGGTGTATCCGTGGCTCGAGGACGGCCGACGCGCCGAGGAGGCGCGAGCGGGAGACGAGTTCACCGCCTGGGACGGCTTCGTCCCTTCCGGCACGCCGGAGCTTGATCCGTGCTCCGGAGGCGAGCCGTTTTCCCCTTCCCGCGTCCAGGAGCTTGCGAGTTGCCCCTTCAAGTATTTCGTCAAGCATGTGCTGCGTGTCGAGGCGCCCGAGGACATCGAGGCCGACCCGACGCGCTGGCTCGCGCCGATGGACGAGGGCTCGCTCCTCCACGAAGTGTTCCGCGACTTCTTCGAGCGGATCACGGCGGCCGGCGAGAAGCCCGAGACGGCGAGGCATCTCGACCTGATCCTGCAGATCGCCGAGGGCCGCATCGACGCCTGGCGCGACCGCGTCCCTCCGAGAAGCGAGCTTGCCTTCACGCTCCAGCGCGAGAACATCTTGTTCGCCTGCAGGACCCTCCTCGCGCGCGAAGAGGAGCATTGCCGCGAGGTCACTCCGCGCCACTTCGAGGTGCCGTTCGGGCTGCCCCGGCAGATCTCCCGGACGCGCTCCGCCGTCGCGAGCCCGGACCCTGTCGCGATCGAGATCGGGCCGGGCCGCTCCTTCCGGCTGCGCGGCTCGATCGACCGCGTGGACGAGGGCGCCGACGGAACGTACGAGGTCTGGGACTACAAGACCGGAAGCCCGATGAGCGTCCGGGAGGGGACGGGAGTCCGCGGCGGCCGCCAGGTCCAGCCGGTGCTCTACGCCATGGCCCTCGAAACCCTTCTCGACCGGGCGGGAATGCCTGGCACGGTGTCGAAGTCCGGCTACTTCTTTCCAGGCCGCAAGGGAGAGGGGCAGCGGATCGTCACGCCGCTCGACCGCGGACAGGCGCGGCAAGTCCTCGGGCGCCTCTTCGACCTCCTGTCAGCGGGGATGTTCCCGCACGCCGTGACGCCCGACGACTGCAAGTTCTGCGACTTCGAGGCGATCTGCGGCGGCGCGAAGGAAGCGAGCGCGCGTGCGAAGACGAAGCTCGCGGCGAGCACGAACGAGATCCTGGCGTCTTTCCGAGAGCTGCATGCCGAAGAGAACGACTGAAGCGCAACCCGCTGAATCCCTCCCGGACGCCGCGGCGCGCGCCGCGATCCGCGAGGACCTCGGCACGACGATCCTGGTCGAGGCGGCCGCGGGAACCGGCAAGACGGCGAGCCTCGTGGACCGCATGGTCGCTCTCGTCGCGACTGGAAGGACGACCGTGGACCGTCTCTCGGCGGTCACGTTCACGGTCCGCGCCGCCGCGCAGCTGAAACAGCGCTTCCAGAACGCCCTGGAGAGTGCGCTGCGCGGCGAAAGGAACGAGCAAGCCCGCGAACGGCTCGCCGAGGCCCTCGGGCATCTGGACTCCTGTTTCGTCGGGACGATCCACGCATTCGGCGCCCGCCTGCTGCGCGAGCGGCCGGTCGAGGCCGGCGTGGACCCCGGGTTCGCGGAGATGGACGATCCGGAGGACGGAGCCGCCCGCCGCGCGGCCTGGGACGGCTTCGCCGAGGAGCTGTTCCTGACCGCCGACCCGCTCCTGGCCCGCTTGATCGAGCTCCAGATCAAACTCAACGACCTGCCGGAGTCCTTCAAGACCGTCTGCGAGAACTCCGACGTGGAGATCCCGATCGGAGCCCGCGTGCCCGAGCCCGATTTCTCGGCCGCGCGCCGGGAGGTCGAGGCCTTCCTCGAGCGCGCCGCGGCGACGGTCCCCGGCGAGGCGCCGCCGGGCGGCTGGAACGAATTCGAGCACGCGATCCGCCGGGCGGGACGGCTGCGACAGCTTCTCCAGGCCGAGAGCGGCGCCGACTTCGTCCAGATCCTCCGTGTCCTGCGCTCCGGCGCGGTCCAGAAGGCCGCGCCCGCGCCCCTGCGCAAGACGTTCGAGCGGCTGCGCGAAGACGTCATCAAGCCGGCGCTGGCGTCCTGGGGCGAGTATGTCTACCCGGACGTCTGCGCGGTCCTCGCGGAAGCGCGCGAACGCTACCGGGCGTGGCGCCGGCGGGAAGGCCGGACCAATTTCCAGGACCTGCTGCTCTGCGCGCGCGACCTGTTGCGCGACCACCCCGACGTGCGGACTGCGCTCTTCAAGCGCTTCACGCCGGTGCTCGTGGACGAGTTCCAGGACACGGATCCGATCCAGGCCGAGATCCTCTTCTACCTGACCGGGTCGGACCCGGAGGAGA
>DATIRW010000262.1:0-4508 GCA_035469365.1 Thermoanaerobaculia bacterium | reverse complement strand
CCACGTGAAGGCGCAACGGAAAAGGAAGCCGAGGGCGGCGCCGACCCACGTCCGCGGCATCACTCTCGTCGTGACCCCGGCCCTGAACAAGGGCACGGCGTTTTCGGACGAGGAGCGGACCCGACTCGGCCTTCACGGCCTGCTCCCGCCACGCGTCGAGTCGCTGGACGAGCAGGTGGGCCGCGCCTACCAGGCCTATCGCGAGAAGCGGACCGACCTGGGGCGGCACATCTCCCTCCGGGCGCTGCAGGACACGAACGAAGTTCTCTTCTACGGCCTGCTGCTCGACCACATCGAAGAGATGATACCGATCGTCTACACGCCGGTGGTTGCCCGGGCGTGCCAGCGTTTCAGCAACATCTACCGGCGGCCGCGCGGCCTCTTCGTCTCGTATCCGCTCCGCGACCGGATCCCCGAGCTGCTGCGAAACCGCCCGAATCGCGAGGTGGACGTCATCGTCGTCACGGACGGCGAGCGCATCCTGGGCATCGGCGATCAGGGCGTCGGCGGCCTCGGAATTCCGATCGGAAAGCTCTCGCTCTACGTGCTCATCGGCGGCATCCACCCGGCGCGGACGCTTCCGATCGTGCTCGACGTGGGAACCAACAACCCGGAGCTCCTGCGCGATCCCGAGTACCTCGGGTGGCGCCACGAGCGCGTGACCGGCGCCGAATACGACGACTTCGTCGACCGGTTCGTAAAGGCCGTCAAGGAGGAGCTTCCCGACTCGTGCCTGCAGTGGGAGGACTTCGCCACCCCCCACGCGCGCCCGATCCTGGAGCGCTATCGCGACGAGCTGCTCACGTTCAACGACGACATCCAGGGCACGGCCGCCGTGGCGCTCGGCGCGATCATGAGCGCCATCCGCGTGACCGGCCGCAGCCTCAAGGACCAGCAGATCGTGTTCCTGGGCGGCGGCTCGGCCGCCATCGGCGTCGCCGACAGCCTGCGCGAAGCCATGGAAGCCGAGGGGCTCACCCGGGCGGAAGCGCTCAGCCGGTTCTTCGTCGTCGACAAGGACGGCCTCCTTCACACCGGGCGCACCGACCTCACGCGCGAGCAACGCCTGTACGCGCAGCCAGCCGGCCGCATCGCCGGCGGCGGCCTCGGCCTCGCCGACGTGATCGGCAGCGCGAACGCGACGATTCTCATCGGCCTCTCCACGGCCTGCGGCGCCTTCACCGAGAACATCGTCCGGGAGATGGCGAGAAAGACGGAGCGGCCTGTCATCTTCCCGCTCTCGAATCCGACCGAGCGGTGCGAAGCGAAGGCGGAGGACCTGATCCGATGGACGGATGGCCGCGCGCTCGTGGCCACCGGCTCGCCGTCCGCGCCGGTCTCGTGGAATGGCCGAACGTTCCCGATCGCCCAGTGCAACAACGTGTATATCTTTCCCGCGGTCGGGCTGGGTGTGGTGGCGTCGCGCGCCCGCCGGATTTCGGACGACATGCTGCTCGCGGCCGCCCGCGCGCTGGCGGAGACTTCACCCGCATTGAAAGACCCGAACGGTCCGCTCCTTCCCGGCCTGAGAGACCTCCGCTCGAAGGTCGTCGAGATCGCCGTGGCCGTGGGCCTGGAGGCTCAGCGGGCCGGCCTCGCGCCAAAGACGACGCCCGAGGCGCTGCGCGAGCGCATCGTCGCGAGCCAGTGGTCGCCGGGATACGAAATGAGATGAGAGTGGACCCCGCATGGAATCCGCTCTTGAACAGGAGAACGCCTCTGATTCTCGTGGGTCTTCCTCGCTCTCCCCGCCGCCGCCCAGCAGAACTTTGACAAGGTCGAGGTCAAGACCGAGAAGTGGGCCGAGGGGGAAGGCACCGGTCAACCGTGTACTTCGTGTACTGCTTCAAAACCGGCTAGTCGAGACCTTCACCGGAGGCCGGTCGCTCGCGTCATTTGGATGTAGGTGGGGTCTTGAGTTTGCGGAGTTGGTCGGCGCCGTTGGTGTTGGCGGGGTTCAGGGCCAGGGACTTCTCGTAGCTGGCCATGGCGCGGTCGCGCTCGCCGTCGGCGGCGTAGGCTTCGCCGAGGCTGTCGTGGACGTTCCATGAGGTTGGGAAGTCCGCGACGTTCCTCTCGAAGACGGCGATCGCTTCTTTTGTCTTCTTCTTTGCGAGGAGCCAGTAGCCGACCCGGTTGACCTGTTGTTCGGTCAAGGCCGGGGCGGAATCGCCGGGTGTGCGCTTCGGGCCGTCGGCGACGGCAGGCTGTCCGCGAGCCAGGATGTCCTTGAACCAGGTCCTCGCGGGCGAGTCCCAGCGCTCGTAGTCGAGCCACGCGAAGGCCGGATGATGCCCGCCGACGGCCGCCGCGACGACGTCGGGGATGATGCCATGGCCTCCGAGGCTGTTGGTGAAGACGACGACGCCGAGGCGCTGCCGCGGGAATCCGACGACGTAACAGTGGAATCCGCTGCCGCCGTTGTCGCCCCAGTGCCAGATCGAGGGACCGTCCTCGGTCTCCTGCACGCCCCAGCCCAGGCCCCAGCCGATCTCTCGCGAGAGACGCCCGGTCGGCTTCGTGTTGATGCAGTTCTGGCAGCCCTCGTCGAGGTGGATCTGAGGATGGATCATCTGCGCCACTGTTTCCTTCCGGAGCCCTGTGCCGTCGAGGACCGCCGCCAGGAAGCGCGCGTAGTCTCGAGCGGTCGTGTGGAGGCTCGCTGCCGCGCTTGCCTCCGCGGGACGGCGCAGGCCTAGCGGAGTGCCGACCGCATCGTGTCCCATCGCCTTGCGCCCTTCGAAACGGTCCTGCCAGGTGTAGCTGCTGCTCGTCATCCGCAGCGGCTCGAAGACCAGGCGGTGTACCAGAGCTTCGAGAGTCTGGCCGGTCAGGTTCTCGACCGCCTTCTGCAGATAGACGAAGCCCTCACCCGAGTAGCTGAATCTCTCGCCAGGTTCGAAGTGGATCTTGAGCGGCTGCCCCTGAGGCCGCCAGTTCGGAAAGCCCGTCGTGTGCGACAGGACGCGGCGTACGGTGATCGAGCGAAGCCTCGGGTCGTCCACGTAGTCTCCGGGGAGGTACTTCTGCACGGGGGCGTTGAGGTCGAGCCGGCCCGCGTCGACGAGCTTCAGGACGGCGTACGCGAAGACGGGCTTGGAGAGCGAAGCCGCCTCGAAAATCGTGTCGTCGTCAACGGGATCGATCGTGCTCGCGTCCCGGACCCCGAAGTTGCGGCGGTAAACGACACGTCCGTCCCGCACGACGGCGAGGGAAAGACCTGGCACGTCTCCGTCCTTCATCAGGCGCGGCACGATCCGCTCGAGCGAGACCAGGTCCTCTTTTTCCGGAGCGTGAGGCTTGCTCGCGACGGAGGGGCCCGCCGCCGCGAACGTCGCGGCGAAGAGAAGCCCCACGCCGGCCGTCGTTCGACGGAATGTCCTCATATTCTCTTCCTACGTTCGAGCCGCGGCCGGGTTTCCTGCCTCGGACGTCCTGTCCGGTTTCTTGCATATCGCGGCGACCAACATGTCATTCAGAGTTCGTTTGGTTGCATCCAGCCCCGCGGCGCCCGCAGCGCCGCGCACACCCTTTTTCCACCACCTGCTAGGGCCCGCGCCGGACGAGACCGAGGATCAGCACGATGACCGCCACGAGGAGAACCAGGTGGATGAATCCGCTGGTGACTTGGAATGCGAAGAACCCCAGGACCCAGAGGACCAGGAGGACGACGAAGATCGTCCAGAGCATGTTGCCTCCTTAACCCGAATAATTTATGAACGACTCCGGCCGTCCCGCGGATCTTTTTCCGTCATGCGGCGTCAGCCCTCCTCTGCGATGCGCCCCGGCATCGCCGTCGTCGGGCTTCCTTGCCTGACGAAAGAATCTCTCGCGGGAACAAGGTGTACCCGGTCTCGGATTGCCTTCTCCCTCGAAATTGGCTTTCGGCGCAGTCATATGTCCATGTTTCGGCCGGGTGTCCATGAATTATCCGGGTTAAGCCGCGGCTGGTTCCGCGTGCGAGTTGACCAGGATTTGCGAGAATCGAGACGACCCGTTGTCGCTCGCTGTCCGTGACGGGAACGCTACAGGCCTGCTTCGCGGCAGAGGTCCAGGTAATCCGGGGGAAGGAGCGCCGGCGATTGGCCGGCGACGCGGGGCTCCACCGCGGTCTTTTCGGCGGGCGCCTGGCGCGCCGCCTGACCGGGGATCGCGGGGACCGGCCGGGACAGGAGGGAGATCGCCGCCACGACGGTGATGAGACCGGCTCCGATCCCAAAGCCTTGCAGGAATTCCGTTGGGTTCTTCATGGTCGCTTGCCTCCGTTGTCTTTAAGCGGCTCCGGCTTTTCTGGCGCCGCTTCTCTTTGCTCTTGCCGCTTTTGCCCGGCCGCCGGTCCCTTCGAGGCTCTTGCGAAGGGCGTCCATCAGTTTGACGACTTTGCCCTCCTCGCCCCGCTCTTTCCCGCCCGCATGGACCGCAAACCTGCGCTTGGACGCGAGCAGCTTCTCGAGGGCGCGGCGGTATTCGTCGGGGTGCTGCGTGGGATCCCATTCTTCCGACATCTG
>DATIRW010000261.1:0-5497 GCA_035469365.1 Thermoanaerobaculia bacterium | reverse complement strand
GATGCCGACGATTCCGCCGGTGTCGACGGAAACGCTCTGTGCCGGCAGGATCGCGGGAAGCAGGAGCAGGCACGCGAGAACCAGATACCCGGCAGGGGATCCCTTTTTCATGTGGACAGAAGCTCCGGCGCAAGCTCCATTGTTGCTCTCTTTTCGGACACGTCTCGCGAGAGTTGGCACATGCTGAAGGTACCCGAGATCGCTCCCGAGAGGATTCTAGAACATTTGCCCCGCTCAATCCCTCACGAACTCGATCGCGTAGGGCCCCCGGGGACAGCCCTCGATCGCGGCGGTCTTTTCGACGCTCACGGAAAAACCGTTCTTTTCGATGACGATCTTTCCGTTGTCCGATGTCATGCAGGGCAGGCCGTACTGGAGAAGGGCGGCGCCCGTGCCGATGTCGGCCCGCAGGCGCAGGGGTCTTCCGGCGGCCTGTCCTTCCGGCGAGAGGAAATCGGCGGTGACAGAGCACCCCGACTGCGACACGGCGACCTTTCCTGAGAGGCCGCTGCCGCCGCTTGCCCGCAGACGCCAGCCGTAGTTGCCCGGGATCCACCGGCCGCCGCAGGCCGAAGACTCGTTGGGCAGCCAGAGCGCCGTCGCGCTGCGGTAGGCGGCGTCGTTGTTGGCGAGCTTGACGTCGATCTCGCGGCGAAGCAGCCGGTACATCCCCGCGTCCCGAAGCATCCGGAAGTAGTTCTCGGTGAAGTAGAGCGGATAGGCATAGAAGGCGGCGCGATAGTGCTGCATCGCCTGGTCGCGCCGTCCCAGGTGCTCCTCCGCTTCACCGATCGTCGTATTGAACAATCCCTGGTAGCGGGGGTCCTTGCTGCACCAATCCGTCTTGTCGCATTCCGCGAGTGCCGTCCGCGAGACTCGAAGAGAATCCTCCCACCGCTCCTTGGCGGCGAGACTTCGCCCCTTCGCGTCCATGCGGGCGAAGTAATCGGCGGACGACGTGGCACAGGCGGTCACGATCGAGCAGAGTCCCGCCAGGATTGCCCGGCGCAGGCTGTCGCGCATTCCGTTTCTGGCTCCGCGGGTCCAGTCGCTCACGGGACCGAGGTTATACCCGAGGCACGCTCGAATCGAAGGTCTCGCGTCCCGAATCGCAAGTGGGCGGACAACACCTTCTGTCATGCCGGGCGAAGCGAAGGACCTCGCCGCTTCGCTCCTCGGGATGACGGCGCTACGAGCTCAGGAAATGGCCGGAGGTTCCCCAGCCGCGGCCGGGAAAGATGCCGCGCTTCAAGCCCGCGCGCACGAAGACGATTGCGCGGCGGACGGAGTCTCGGAGGCCGCGGCCGAGCGCGAGATTGGCGGCGATGGCGGAGGAGAGAGTGCAGCCCGTGCCATGGGTGGCTCGCGTCGAGAGTCTCGGGTTGACGAACGTGTGGAATCGGCGGCCGTCGTAGAGAAGGTCGGTCACCGGGTCGCTGCGGGCGTGGCCGCCCTTGATGAGGACCGCGGTGGCGCCAAGGGCGGCGATGGCGCGGGCGGCTTCGCGCCGGTCCGCCTCGCTGGCGATACGGATTCGGCAGAGAGCCTCCGCTTCGGGAAGGTTCGGCGTCACGAGGCCGCAGAGCGGGAGGAGATCCCTGACGAGGACCTTCACCGCCGCGGAGGAGAGCAGGCGCGTTCCGGACTTCGCGACCATCACCGGATCGAGCACGACACATCTCGCGCGGTGGCGGCGCAGCCCCGCTACGACCGCGCGAATGCGTCTCTCGTCCAGGAGCGCTCCGATCTTGACAGCCGATGGCCGCAGGTCCGGAAAGACCGCGTCCATCTGCGCGCGGATGATCGTGGGGGAGAGCCGTTCGATGCCGCTGATCCGTCTCGAGTTCTGCGCCGTAACGCCGACGAGCACCGTCGCGCCGTAAACGCCATGCGCGGCGAACGTCAGAAGGTCCGCCTGGATCCCCGCCCCGCCGCCCGAATCCGAGGAGGCGATCGTGACCGCGCAGACGGGACGGCGATGAATCGGCATGGGGGCGCCGTGAAAGAATAGCCCCGCTTTTCCGCAAACATCACATTCCGGAGGTATTCCACATGCTCCTTTCTCGATTGCGCCTCGGAGCGCTCCTCTTCCTTGCCTTCCTTGCCGCCTGGCCGCTCGCGGCGGCGGATACGCTGGGTCCCTTCGACGTCGCGAGAATCAGGAGCGTCGGCTCGGTTGTCCTCTCGCCCGACGGAACGCGGATTGCCTACACGCTTTCCGTGCCGCGCAAAGTCCTGGACGAAGAGGATGGCCCGGCGTGGAACGAGCTGCACGTCGTGGGACGAGACGGCGCCTCGCGCGCCTTCGTCACGGGAGCGGTCAACGTGGCCGACATCGCCTGGACGAAGGACGGCAAGGGGATCTCTTTCATCGCGAAGCGGGGCAAGGACGAGCACCGTTGTCTCTACGCCATCCCGGCCGACGGCGGCGAGGCGCGGCGCCTGCTCTGCCACGAAGCCGACATCACCTCTTACAGCTTTGCACCGGACGGCAAGCGCGTCGCCTTCCTCGCGACCGACGGGCCGTCTCCGAAGCAGAAGGACCTGGAGAAGAAGGGCTTCAATCAGCAGGTCTACGAGGAGAGCGCGCGGCCCGTCAGGATCTGGGTGGGAACAATCGAGACGGGCGGCGCGAAGCCGAAGGCGCTCCCGGTGCAGGGCTCGGCCTCGGAGCTGCGGTGGAGCCCCGTGGGGGCGCTCCTGGCTTTAGCCCTCGCGCCGACGTCGCTCGTGGACGACAACTACATGAGCCGCCGGATCACGATCGTGGACGCGGACTCGGGCAAAGTCGTGGCGCGAATCGAGAACCCGGGCAAGCTCGGCCAGATCGCCTGGAGCCCGGACGGGAAGACCGTGGCGTACGTCGCCGGCGCCGACAAGAACGATCCTTCCGCCGGACGGTTGATGGCGGTGTCGTCGGCGGGAGGATCGCCGCGGGATCTTCTGCCCGGCTACGAGGGCAATGTCGCGCAGATCGCCTGGCGGGACGCCGACACCCTCCTGTTTCACGGCGACGAGGGCGTCGAGACGATCCTGGGAGAAGTCTCGGCCGGTCATCCGGGCCGTGCGAGCAGGCACGCGATCAGCGTCGCGCTCGGGAACTTCGATGTCTCGCGCGACGGGAAAGTCGTCGCGTTGGTTGCGAACACCGCGGCGCATCCTTCCGAGGTCTTCCTGTGGGCGCTGTCCGAGCGCGCCCCGCGGCGCCTGACGACGAGCAACCCGTGGCTCTCGGGCTTGCGCCTGGCGCCGCAGGAAGTCGTGAAGTTCAAGGCGCGCGACGGCCTCGCCCTGGAGGGACTCCTGATCCATCCGCTGGACGAAAAGAAGGGAGAGCGCTCCCCGCTCATCCTGGCCGTGCACGGTGGTCCGGAGGGCCACTACCGCAACGGCTGGTTGACGAGCTATTCGGAGCCGGGGCAGGTCGCGGCGGCCCGCGGCTTCGCGGTCTTTTACCCGAACTACCGCGGCTCAACCGGACGCGGCGTGGCTTTCTCGAAGATGGGTCAGGGAGACCCGGCCGGCAAGGAGTTCGACGACCTGGTGGACGCCGTGGATCATCTCGTGGCCTCCGGCCTGGTGGACAGGGCGAAGGTCGGCGTCACCGGAGGCTCCTACGGCGGCTACGCGACGGCGTGGTGCTCGACGCGCTATTCCGACCGCTTCGCGGCGGGAGTGATGTTCGTCGGCATCAGCGACCTCGTGAGCAAGGCGGGCACGACCGACATCCCGATGGAAGAGATGCTCGTCCACGCGAGCCGCTGGCCCTGGGAGGATTGGAAGCTGATGCTCGAGCGCAGTCCGATCTCCTACGCCGACAAGTCCCGGACGCCCCTCCTGATCCTGGACGGCAAGGAGGACCCGCGCGTTCATCCGAGCCAGTCACTCGTGATGTACCGGTACATGAAGGTGCTGAGCAAGGCTCCCGTACGCCTCGTGCTCTATCCCGGGGAAGGGCACGGCAACCGTTTTGCGGCGCACCGGCTCGACTACGACCTGAGGATGATCCAGTGGATGGAGCACTACCTGAAGGGACCGGGAGGCGAGCCGCCGCCGTATGAGATCGGGTACGAGGAGAAGTAACAACGGTGCGCGATGTGCGGTGTGCGGTGAGCGGCTGTGAGCGAAGAGTGCGTTGCGCGTGGTTCACGGTGGCCGCTCTGCTCTTCTTCTCGGTGGCGATGGCGGAGGAACGACCGCGCATCCGCGATCTCGGCGTCCGGCCGGGAGTGCTGCCGACGGGGAAGTGGAACGCGATCACGGACGTCGCGGGCGTGCGTGTGGGGCACAGGACGATCGTGGAAGGGGATTCGATCCGCACGGGAGTGACCGCCATCCTGCCGCACGGCGGTAACCTGTTCCAGAGGAAGGTCCCGGCGGCGGTGTTCGTCGGAAACGGCTTCGGCAAGGCGGCGGGCTTTCTCCAGGTGCGGGAGCTCGGGAACGTCGAGACACCCATCGTCCTGACCAACACGCTCTCCGTCGGCACGGCCATCGAATCCGTCGTCGCCTGGACGCTCGCCCAGCCCGGAAACGAGCAGGTTCGGTCGGTCAACGCCGTCGTTGGGGAGACGAACGACGGGTACCTGAACGACATCCGGGAGCGACGGGTCTCGGGCAAGGACGTCGCGGCCGCGATCGAGGCGGCGCTGGCCGCTCCCCCGGGTCCCGTTCCCGAGGGGAGCATCGGAGCGGGGACGGGCACGAGCGCCCTCGGGTGGAAGGGAGGGATCGGCACCTCTTCGCGCGTCCTGCCGGCGAGGCTCGGCGGCTACACGGTCGGGGCGCTGGTCCAATCCAACTTCGGCGGGATCCTGACGATCGACGGCGCGAGGGTCGGGGAGCTGCTGGGACGCTACGATTTCCGCGACGCCGTGGAGGGGCCCGGAGCCGGGCCCGCCGGGGCCGGGTCCTGCATGATCGTGATCGCGACGGACGCCCCTCTCTCCGCCCGGAACCTCGAGCGGGTCGCCCGCAGGGCCGTCCTCGGCCTCGCGCGGACCGGCTCGTACATGGGCAACGGTTCCGGAGATTTCGTGATCGCCTTCTCGACGCGAAATCTCGAGGAGCACGGTCCGGCGAAGCCCGTGCGGCAGGTCGAAGAGCTGGAGAACGATTACGTCAGCCCGATTTTTCTCGCGGCCGTCGAGTCCGTCGAAGAGGCGATCGACAACTCCCTCCTCAAGGCGACGACCGTGACCGGCAACGGCCACACGGTCGAGGCAATCCCGATCGACCGGTTGAAGCAGATCCTCGCGAAGAACGCGAAGCGGTAGGGGATTGGCTCGCCCCTCCCGCTCCCCCGTGCGTCCTGAGGGAGGCGGGCGGCGCGTACCGAGCGTGGTCGGCCGCGACATGCGGCGGGTCCGCCCGCCGCAAGCGGCCGCCCCTACGGCACGGACTGCGGGTCGCGGTGCTGCAAGAGCGCTTGTGTCGCAGGATGGGATGGGTTTGCCAGAATGGCGGGCGATCCCTCCTCCGCGACGACGCCTTCCGC
>DATIRW010000260.1:0-5827 GCA_035469365.1 Thermoanaerobaculia bacterium | reverse complement strand
AGGCGTATCTCGAGAGCGAGAACGCCTACGCCGACGCGTTCATGAAACCGACGGAAGCCCTCCAGGCGAGGCTCTACGAGGAGATGCTCGGTCGGATCAAGGAGACTGACCTCTCCGTTCCGTTCCGCCGGGGGGAGTATCTCTACTACTTGCGCACCGAGAAGGGAAAGCAGCACCCGATCTACTGCCGCAAGAAAGGGACCCTCGACGCGAACGAGCAGGTCATGCTCGACGTCAACGAGATGGCCAAAGGCGAGCGCTTCATGGCGGTCGCCGATCTCGAGGTCTCCGATGACGGGAACCTGCTCGCCTACACCAACGACAACGTCGGATTCCGCGAGTACCGGCTTCACGTCAGGGACCTGTCGGCGGGGAAGGACTTCCCCGAAACGGTGGAGAAGGTCTCGTCCGTGGCCTGGGCGGCCGACAACAAGACCCTCTTCTACACGGTGGACGACGCGGCCAAGCGCCCGTACCGTCTCTACCGGCACGCTCTCGGGGGCGACCCGAAGAACGACGCGCTCGTCTACGAGGAAAAGGACGAGATGTACCGGGTCAACGTCCACCGGTCGCGCAGCCGCAAGGTCCTCTTCCTCGTCTCGGGGTCTCACACGGCCGACGAGTGGCGCTACCTCCCGGCGGACAAGCCGGACGGCTCCTTCACGATGATCTCTCCGCGCGAGAAGGAGCACGAGTACGCGGTAGATCACCGCGGCGATCTCTTCTACATCCGCACGAACAAGGGATGCCGCAATTTCCGGGTCGTCACCGCGCCGGAGTCGAGCCCCGGCCAGGACAACTGGAAGGAGTTTCTCCCCTGCCGTCCCGCTGTCATGGTCTCGGGGTTAAACGTCTTTTCCGGCCACGCCGTGGTGAGCGAGCGCGAGGACGGGCTTCCCCGCATCCGCGTCATCGACCTCGCGACGAACGCGCAGCACCGCATCGAATTCCCCGAACCGGCGTATGCGGCCGGCCCGCGGGACAACGAGGAATTCGATACGCGCGTCCTCCGATTCGACTACCAGTCGTTCACGACCCCGCCGTCCGTGTACGACTACGACATGGCGACGAAGGAGAGAAAGTTACTCAAGCGCACCGAGGTCCTCGGAGGTTACGATCCGGACCGCTACCAGTCCGAGCGCCGCTACGCGACCGCGAAGGACGGGACGAAGATCCCGATCTCCGTTCTCACGCGCAAAGGCTTCGTCGCCGACGGCAAGGCGCCCCTCTGGCTGAACGGCTACGGCTCTTACGGCTTTCCTTCGCTCGTCATGTTCAACTCGAATCGCTTCACGCTCGTCGATCGGGGCTTCGTCTACGCGATCGCCCACATTCGCGGCGGCGGAGAGATGGGAAAGCCCTGGCACGACGCCGGCAGGATGATGTCGAAGAAGAACACGTTCACCGACTTCATCGCCGTCGCCGAACAGCTGATCGCCGACAAGTACACGTCCAAGGACCGGCTCGTCATCGAGGGGGGCTCGGCGGGCGGGCTGCTGATGGGCGCTGTCACGAACATGCGCCCCGACCTCTTCAAGATCGTCGTGTCGCGCGTCCCCTTCGTGGACGTCATCAACACGATGCTCGACGAATCGCTCCCGCTGACCGTGGGCGAGTTCGAGGAGTGGGGCAACCCGAAGAAGAAGGAGGAGTACGACTACATCAAGTCGTACAGTCCCTACGACAACCTCGCGGCGAAGGCCTACCCGACGATCCTCGTCAAGACCTCCTTCGACGACAGCCAGGTCATGTACTGGGAGCCGGCCAAGTACGTCGCGAAGCTCCGGACCCTGAAGACCGACAGCAATCCACTCCTCTTCAAGATCAACATGGCCGGCGGCCACGGCGGTTCCTCGGGCCGCTACGACCGGCTAAAGGAGCTCGCCTTCGACTACGCCTTCGTCCTGACCCAGCTCGGCATCCAGTCGTAGCCGCGCCACCTCGGGCGGGGTGAGACAATCTTCTTGCCTCATGACGATCTCCTCGGGAACCCGTCTGGGACCCTACGAGGTTCTCGCGCCCCTGGGGGCGGGAGGGATGGGCGAGGTCTACCGCGCGAGGGACCCCCGGCTCGGGCGGGAAGTGGCGATCAAGGTTCTTCCGGCGTCCTTCTCCACCGACCCGGAGCGGTTGAGGCGCTTCCAACAGGAGGCGCGCGCGGCCGGAGCCCTCAATCACCCCAACCTGACTGCCGTGTACGACATCGGCTGGCATGAAGGAATGGCCTACGTCGTCTCGGAATTGCTCGAAGGCGAAACCCTCAACGCCCGCCTGGCGGGAGGGCCTCTCTCTGCCCGCAAGGCGATCGAATATGCGCTCCAGATCGCGCGGGGTCTCGCGGCCGCGCACGAGAAGGGAATCGTGCATCGCGATCTGAAGCCCGAGAATCTCTTCATCACCAGAGACGGCCACGTCAAGATCCTGGACTTCGGCCTGGCCAGGTTCGCCGTTCCCGACACCGGCGAGTCGCCATCCGGTCTACCGGCGACATCGGCCGGGACCGAGCCCGGGATCGTCCTCGGAACGCTTGGCTACATGTCGCCCGAGCAGCTGCGCGGCCGGCCGGCGGACGCGCGCTCGGACATCTTCTCCTTCGGCGCCGTTCTCTACGAGATGCTCTCGGGCAAGCGGGCCTTTCGGGGAACTTCCGCGGCCGACACGATCAGCGCGATCCTGAGAGAGGACCCGCCGGAGGTTTCCGGGAGCAACCGGCAGATCCCCGACGCGCTCGAGCGGATCATCCGGCATTGCCTCGAAAAACAGCCGGAGGAACGCTTTCGCTCGGCGCACGACCTCGCCTTCGCGCTGGAGGCGGTCTCGGGACCTTCCGATTCCACGTCGGCGGCGTTGTCCCTGCCCGCCCGCCGGAGCGCGCGCCTGGCGAGGAAGTACTGGCGGTGGATCCTGGCGCTCGCCGCCGCGGCGCTCGCGGGCGGCCTCGCCGACCGTTTCCTCCTCCGGCCGCCCGGGCAGCCGCGCCTCGTCACGTTCCGTCCCCTGACCTATTCGGGCAGCGACTTCTCGCCCGCCGCTTCCCCCGACGGGCGCACGATCGCTTTCGCGTCCGAACGGGACGGCCGCCGCCGCATCTGGTTGAAGCAACTCTCCGGCGGAAACGAAGTCGCGCTGACTTCCGGCTCCGACGACGACCCCCGGTTCTCCCCCGACGGTTCGAGCATCCTTTTTTCGCGGTCCGAAGGCTCGCGCACGACGCTGTACCGAGTGCCGCTTCTCGGCGGAGAGCCACGCAAGCTCGCGGAGAACGCCTCGGACGGCGAGTGGTCTCCCGACGGACGCCGAATCGTCTTCGTCCGCAAGAGCTTGAATCGCGGCGTCCTGGGGTCCTCGGTTTTCGTCGCCGCCTCCGACGGCGCCGGCGCCCGTGAGCTCGCGCGCATCGAGGACCACTCTCTGCGCTGGCCGCGCTGGTCGCCCGACGGGCGCGCGATCGCGCTCGTGGACAGCGGTCTGGCCGGGGCCTCCCGGCCGGTCCAGCTCGTGGACGCCGAGACTGGAAAAACGCGCGAGGTCGCGGCCCCCGGGCGCGGCGCCGCCATCGCCGCGGGCTGGTCCGGCGACGGGCAGCAGCTCCTCTACACGGTCGCGGTCCGGGGCCTCGAGACCCGCCTCGTCCGGGACCGCGGCGCGGGAGCGGCCCGGACGCTCCTCTGGATTCCGCCTGACAGCGGCCTCTTCGACATCCTGGGGCCGGAGCGCCTCCTCTACGAAACCGTGTCCACGCGCCAAAACCTGCGGTCGATCGCCGCAGGCGTCCCGGCGAGCCCGGAGGAGCGCTGGCTGACCCGGGGCAACAGCGCCGACCGGCAGCCCGTGTTTTCTCCCGACGGCGAGTGGGTTCTTTTCACCTCCAACCGCAGCGGGAATCTCGACATCTGGAAGCTCTCGTTGAAGACCGGCACGCTCCGCCGGCTGACCGAAGACGCGGCCGAGGACTGGGACCCGGTGTTGACGCGCGACGGCAAGCTCCTCTGGTCCTCGGGCCGCGCCGGTCACCTCGAGATCTGGACGGCGGACGCCGACGGCAGCGGCGCCCGGCAGGTAACGAGCGACGGCGTGGATGCGCAGAACCCGACAGTTACTCCGGACGGAACGTGGGTCCTCTACAACTCCGGGAACCTGGCCAGGAACGGCGTCTGGAAGATTCACCCCGACGGATCCGGCGCGGAACGGATCGTGGCCGGGACCACGGGCCATCCCGAAGTCTCGCCCGACGGGCGGTACGTCCTCTATCTGACCGGCATACAGAATCAGCAGGAAACGCTGCGAGTGGCCCGGGTCGCCGACGGCCGCCCGGCCCCCTTCGATATCCGCATCCCGATCCGGCGGCCGGGCGCCATCCGCGTCGGACGGGCGCGGTGGACCCCGGACGGCCGCGCCATCGCCTTCGTCGGGCAGGACGAGAACGGCGTGTATGGCATCTTCGAGCAGGACTTCGTTCCGGGACAGGACACCTCGGCCACGCGGCGGCCCGTGGGCGGCTTCGACAAGCAGGCGGAGACCGAGTCCTTCGGGATCTCGCCCGACGGCTCGCGCATCATCGTCGCGAGCTGGGAGCGGCTCTACAGCGTCGTGGCAGCCGACGGCGTCTCCGGGATCTCACCCCCGGCCCGCCGCGTCCGTTGAGACGGCCGCCGATGGTCACCCAGGCCGATCAATGCCGGCGCGAAGCGCCGGCCCCCGCCCCGGTCGCGGCGCGAGGAGTCTTCGAGCGAAGGCGAGGAGGAGCCTCGCGCCGCGGGAGCGGAGCGCTTGCGGAGGATCCAGGCGAGCGGTCGAGACGGCATCCCGGCGAGCCTCTCGCCGGTGCGCCGAAGGCGCAGATTCTTCCGCAAGCGCGGAGCGACGGAATGGGAGGCGGGGGAGGGCCCAGGGAAGATCCGGGGGCGGGCGGCGAAACGGCGTCACGCCGTGTGAGTTCGCGGTAACGGTCGGAGGGGACACAAATCGGAGTCGGCCGCCCTCCTGCCCGGTGCTGGACCTGCCCTTCCCCACCTCCTCTTGTTCTCTCTGACGAGGCGGGGTCGCCCGGGGTTACAGGATTTCGCGCCTGGTCCGAAAAAGGGCGCCAGGAATGCGTCCGGGTAATCGTCGGTTCCGCCCCCGGTTGCGGCCGAAGGCGCAGATCTCGCGAAAGCGCGGTGCGACGACTACGGCGTCGTGAAGCGCAGCCCTGCGGCCGCTGGAGACCTCTCTTCGGGGGCCTCCGCCGGCACGGCAGCCGCATGCTCCCCGTGGATGCCGGGGCCCTTTCCGCGGCGGCGCTCCAGCCGCCGCCGCAGGCGATCGAGGAGGATGTAGAAGACCGGCGTGACGTAGAGCGTCAGGGTCTGCGAGAAGACGAGCCCGCCCACGACGGCGAGGCCCAGGGGCCGGCGCGACTCCGCCCCCGCCCCGAAGCCCATGGCGATCGGCAGGGTCCCCATCAGGGCGGCCATCGTCGTCATCATGATCGGCCGGAAGCGCACGAGGCAGGCCTCGAAGATGGCGTCGGCCGGGCTCTTGCCTCCCCGCTGCGCCTCGATCGCGAAGTCCACCATCATGATGCCGTTCTTCTTCACCAGTCCCACGAGCATGATGATGCCGACGAAGGCGTAGATCGACAGCTCCGTGCGGAAGAGCATCAGCGTCACGAGCGCACCCACGCCCGCGAACGGGAGAGCGGTCAGGATCGTGATGGGATGGATGAAGCTCTCGTACAGAATTCCGAGCACGATGTAGATCACGAAAATCGCAACGATCAGGAGCACCGTCAGGGTCTGGAACGAGCTCTGGAACTCCTTGACCGTCCCCTGGAAGCTGGGAGTGA
>DATIRW010000259.1:0-11033 GCA_035469365.1 Thermoanaerobaculia bacterium | reverse complement strand
CACATCGCGAAGATGTTCTCCGAGGGGAACTTCGAGGCGCCGATGCTGATCCACGACCGCGTTCCTCCCGGCGTGCCCGTCATGAAGCGGAAGAAGACCGGCATCCAATGGAGGTACGAGGAGATCGAGAACGGCGGCCGGGTGGCCGCGACGACGAAGGACCCGGAAGCGCTCTCCGCGATCCACGAGTTCCTCCGGTTCCAGATCGCCGACCATCGCACGGGCGACCCAGAAACCGTGAAGGGGATGTAGTCAGTAGAAGTCCGAGCAGGACATGTAGTAACCGCACGCCGGGTCCGGGCAGAGGAGCTCGCACTTCCTCTCGAGGAGCATTGCGCCGCACGTGGGGCAGATGCGCTCGGGATGGCTCTTCTGCCGGAGTGGCTGGAAACCCGGGTCCGGGCCTTCCCCGGGCTCGCGGTCTGTCGAGGGTTGAGGCTTCACGACGCGGGCTTGCCCGGCTCCTTCGCCGGGGAAGGTGAAGGCGCGGGGGTGACGACGGCCGGGGCCTCGGAGAGCTTCAGGACGAGTCCCGCGGGCGTCCGGAGCACCTCGATCGGTGTCGTATCCGGAGTCGGCGGCGCCGGCCCGGCCTCCTGTGCGGCTGGAGCGTGGCGGTCGCCGCCCGCCGCCTTCGCGCCGCAGCCGGCCAGGGCGATGCAAGCCGCGGCGAGCAGAAGAGCTGTCGCAAGAAAATCCCGATTCGGCCTGGAGATCCGCATCAACGTGGTCAGCATCCCCCTCAACCCCATGGCTCTCCCCGCAGGAGAGGCATCAGACAAGTTTTGTCGTTCTCGCTCGCGTGATTATGCCCGACTTTGGCGCACGCGCGCGTCGGCATCAGGCCCAAACTCTTGTCGCGCAAGGGAATTGGAGACCGCGCCGACATGGTACGGGACTTGATGTAGGAGAAAGACAATAGGGCCGGCTAGGGAGTTCCGGCGCAGGGGGAGACTCGAGCTCGAGCTCCCCCTCATATTTTTCCTTCAAACCCGGGAAGACCGGAAGGCGGTCCCGCCCGCCGGCATCAACGACGCAAGCCGCGCCTGCGCAGGGCCCGGACCGGCCGGCTCTCTTCTTTCACGTACGGCAGCAGGGCGGGGACCGCCCGCCGCTCTCCCTCGAGCCGCAGCAGGAGAGCGTCACCCGAGTCTTTCTCCTCGACGACCCGGAAGGCCGCCCTGGCGGCGGCGATCGACCGGCCGTCGCCGTAGGGGATCCGCACGAGAAACTCTTCCCCTTGTGGCCGCGCCCGCCGGCAGACCTCCTCTTCGAGCCTTTCGATCCCCTCCCCCGTCAGCGCCGAAACGAAGAGCCCATCCGCCTTCCCTCGCGCGACGAAGGGGGCAGCTCCGCCTCCGGCCAGAGCGTCCCGCTTCGTCCAGACAGTGAGGATCCGTTCCTCTCCGACGCCGAGCTCTTCCAGGACCTCGAGAGCGATCCGGCGCTCTTCCTCGGCTCGCGCGGAGGAGGCGTCTACGGCGTGCAGCACGAGGTCCGCCTCGCGGATTTCCGCCAGCGTCGAGCGGAAGGAGGCGACGAGCGTAGTCGGAAGCTTGCGCACGAAACCGACGGTGTCGATGAAGACGACGTGGGGCAGCCGGCGCGAGGCGGCCCGCGCCACCCGGGCGTCGAGGGTCGCGAAGAGCCGGTCGGCCGTGTAGGCCGATTCGCGCGTCAGCCGGTTGAAGAGGGTCGTCTTGCCGGCATTGGTGTACCCGGCGATGGCAACCTGGAGGAGGCCCCGACGGCCCCGGCGCCGGACCGCCCGGGACTTCTCGATCCGGGACAGGTCCTCGCGCAGGCGCGCGATGCGCTTGCGGATCTTGCGGCGGTCCACCTCGAGCTTCTGTTCCCCCGGCCCGCGGCCGCCGATACCGCAGCCCAGCCGCGAGAGGTGGCCGTAGCGCCCGGTCAGGCGAGGCAGCAGGTACTGGAGCTGCGCGAGCTCCACCTGCGTGCGCGCTTCCCGCGTGCGGGCGTGCGACGCGAAGACGTCCAGGATGACTCCCGGGCGGTCGAGCGCGCGGATTCCCTCCCCCCAGCGCTCCTCGAGGTTGCGCGCCTGGCCGGGGGTCAGCTCGTCGTCGAACACCACGAGCGACGCGCCCTTCGAGCGAGCCGCCCCGCCGATCTCCTCGACCGAGCCCTTGCCGACGTACGTTGCGGGGTCGGGCGCCGGGCGTTCCTTGACGAACCGGGCCACGACGTCGGCGCCGGCGGTGTCCACGAGCCTCTCCAGCTCGTCCAGCTGCTCCTCGATCACCGCGCGCGGGACCGCCCGCGAGGCCACGCCCACGATGATCGCCTTCTCCCGCGCTCCCGTCGTCATAGAGACCATTGTAAGTTCCAAATTCCAGATTCCACGGGGGTCGGACCGTCTGCAACCTGAATTTGGAATCTGGAATCTGGAATCCCGAGGGATGTCCTACAATCTCCGCTGTGAAGCTCTCCGCGAACGAACGCGTCCTCGCCGACCGGCTCGAGCGCCTCTACCACGCTTACGGTCCCGAGACCGCCGATACCGACCCGATCATTTTTCTCGGACGGTACGCGCGGCCGGAGGACCTCGAGATTGTCGGATGGATCGCGTCCGCATTTGCCTACGGACGGGTCGGGACCATTCAGGCGAACGTCGAACGGATCCTCGCGTCGCTTGGCCCCCGGCCGGCCTCCGCGCTCGATCGGATCAGCGACTTTTCCGAGTTCGCCCGCGACAGCCTCGCCGGATTCCGGCACCGGTTCCATTCCGCTCTCGACGCGGCGCTTCTCCTCTTCGTCATCTCGCGGGCCCGCGCCGAATCGGGCTCCGTGCGTGCGTTCTTCGAGGCGGAGTACCGGGAGGAAGACAGGGACGTCGAGGTGCTCCTCTCCCGCGTCGTCGGGAAGATCCAGCGGCTCGACTACCGCCCCCTCCTCGGACTCCGGGACCTTGCGCCCTCCTCCCCCGCCCGCTTTTTCTTTCCGGATCCGGCCGAAGGCTCCGCCTGTAAGCGGTGGAACCTCTACCTGCGCTGGATGGTGCGCCGGGACCGGCTGGACCTCGGGTTGTGGCCCGCGATCCCGCCGTCGCGTCTCGTGATCCCGACCGACACGCACATACACCTGGTCGCACGCCGCCTTCAATTAACGCGCCGCAGGTCCGCCGATTGGCGTACCGCGCGGGAGATCACGGATCGGCTCGCCCGGTTCGATCCGGAAGATCCGGTGCGGTACGACTACGCCCTCTGCCGCATCGGCATCCTGGGCGTCTGCCAATCCGACCTGCGCCGGTCCCGCTGCGAAGAGTGCATTGCAGTCGAAGCCTGCCCGGCCGGCCGCCGCCGGACAGCCTTCCATCCTTCAATCGCCCGATCACCCGATCATCCGAACACCCATCACCCGATCCTCCAATGAAGACCCGCTCTCTTCTGACGATCGTCTTCGGCGTCGCGCTCGCCGTCGTCGGCGCCGTCTTTCTGCGGTCACTCTCGCCTCCGCAGTCGCCGACCGGCTCGCTCGCGTTTCTCTCGGCCGCCCCCGCCCTGCCCATCTACGACCGTTCCGGAAAGGCCGTTGACCTCTCCAGGGAGAAGGGCCGCCTGATCATCATCCACTTCTGGGCCACGTGGTGCCCGCCGTGCGTCGAGGAGGTGCCGGCTCTCTCGAAGTTCTGGGAGAAATACCGCGGGCGGGACGACATCGTCCTCTACACGATCTCGGTGGACAAGGACTGGAAGACGATCGACGACTTCACGAAGAAGAATCCCAACGCGCTTCCGATCTACCACGACCCCAATGCCGCGACCGCGCATCGATTCGGCTCGACGCAGTACCCCGAGACCTACATCGCCAACAAGAACGGCCGGGTCATCTACCGGGTGCAGGGCGCCATCGAGTGGAACGACGCCTCCGTCCAGCAGCGGATCGTGCAACTCCTGAACTCGTAAGACGGGACTCGGCACTCGGGACTCGGACCAGGGCCCGACCTCTGGCTACTTGCTGGAACTAGAGCTCCCGTTCGAGTCCCGAGTTCCGCGTCCCGAGTCCCGGCCCTTCCTCATGAGCCAAAGGAACAGAATCACGGCCGCGGCGGAGATCCCGAGACTCGTCCAATACAGGAGGAGCGTGATGTCGAGGCGCACGGGCGGCTACGGCGCCGCGGGAGCGGCGGTCTTCGCGGCCGGGTGCCTGGCGGCCCGCGCGGGCGCCGGCTTCGCCTCGGCGGGAGCGGTCCCGGCCGGGGCAATGCCGCCGTTGGACCCGATCGACCAGACGTAGTCGCGCAGGGCCCTGGTCACGGCGTCGGTGTCGTTGAGGAAGACCTTCGCCTGCTCGTCTCCACCGAGTATCTGCGCGAACTCGGCCTGATCCTTCGCGAACGCGGGCGCGCCCACCATGGCTCCCAGCGGCGAGGTGCGCTGGCCGTTATCCCCTTTCGGGAAGTTCGTCGGCATCCGCGTGCCCGGCATCCACTCGTCCGGCCGCCGGATCCAGTCGTTGATCCAGTCGTGCCGCAGCCGACGCACGGCCATCTGAAGGTTCGGGGCAAGGCTCGCGCGGTCCACGCCCGGCGCATTCATCTCCTGCTCGCTGCGGGGATGGCACTGCTTGCAGCGGAGCACCTCGAAGAGCTTCTTCCCGGCCGCCCAGCGGGCCGGCTCGGCCGCGTACTCGGACGTGAGGAAGGGATAGGGAGCGCGGTCGAGGTAGGCGAAGTAGCGGGTCAGGTCGTTCAGATCCTTGTCGGTGAAGTCGAACGTCGGCATGTGGACTTCGAGCCACGGGCGGATCTGTCCCGTCTTCGGCGCCTTGAGAAACGAGAAGAGCCAGTCGCTCTGGACCTTCGCTCCCTCGCCCTGGATGATCGGCGGCGCGAGCGATGTGTCGGGCACGAGCGAACGGAAAGAGCCTCCGAAGCCCTCGATGACGTGGCACCCCTGGCAATTGTGGTCCTTGACGATCCGGCGGCCGCGCTCGATCGCCGCCTCCTCGCCGTGCAACTCCTTCTTCGCGGCGGAGGACGCGTTCAGCTTCTGGAGCCCGAGGACGACGGTCGTGACCTTGTCGAGCTCCCGGTCGGTGAAGCGGAAGTTCGGCATCTTGAGCTTCTCTTCCCAGCCGCGCGCCCGGTCGCGGTCGAAGATGCGCGGGTTGTGGAGCTTCATCCGGAACCAGTCCTGCCGCGTGTGGGGCAGGTGCAGGAAACCGAAGTCGAGCCGGTGCACGGCCTTGGAACCCTCTTCGGTCAATTCCGTGCCGATCGGCTTCGCGTCCTCGAAGCCGGGAATCCTGTGGCACGCGAAGCAGCCGTAGTGAGCGATGAGCTTCTCCCCGGCGTAGACCTCCTTGGCGTGCAGGTCCATGCGGTCCAGATCCGCCCGCGCGTCGAACCGCGTCTTCGTCGCCGTCTCGAAGTAGAACGCGATGTCGTCCAGGACCTTCGGATCCGTTTGCGGCAGCGCCGCCTGCTCGAAGCGGGGAGAGGCCTTGAGCGTCGAGAGGTATTCGGCGATGTCGAGCGCCTCCGGCAGGGACAGCCGCAGGTTGGGCATCTTGGTCTCGGGATTCCATTTCTTGGGATCAAGGATCCACCGGGCGATCCAGTCCCGCGAGGCCTTCGAGCCGATTCCGGCGAGGTTGGGCCCGAACTGCCGGTAGGTGCCGATCAGATCGCGCGGGGCATCGGCACGCGGATCGATCTCGTGGCAGCCGAAGCAGCCGCGCGCGGCGATGAGCTTCTCTCCTCGCGCCGCATCGCCCTGTCCGGGTAGCGGAGCAACGTCGCCGGGGCGGGATTTCTCGAAGAGAAACGCCACGATCGCGTTGACCATGGCGTCGTTTTCCAGCCGGCCGCGCCGGTTCATTTCTTCCTGCGCCTTCGTCGGCTTGTGGTCGCCGGCGACGTTGACGAAGTTCTCCTGGTAGAAAAAGTTCGGCATCCGCGTGTTGGCTCGGAAGGAGGGGGGATCCATCACCCACCGCGTGGCCCACGCCTTCGTGACCTTCGCCCCGACTTTCTCGAGCGAGGGACCCGGGAGCGGGAGATTCTGCTTCTCCAACCCCTCGATGCGGTGGCATCGCCAGCAGCCGAGGATCTCGACCATTTTCACGCCGGCGTCGAGAGTGGGCGCCTCACGGAAATTCGCCTCGTCGGCATGACAGCGGTAGCAGCCCGCCTCGACATACTTGGCCGGCAGGATCGGCATCTCGTTGAATCTGTCGAACTCCCACTCGTACTTCCTCTTCCAGCGCCTTTCCTGCGCCGGAGTCTCGGGAGAGTGGCCCGCAGACCAGAAGGAGGAGGCGCGGTCCCGCCCGCCGTGGCAGGGTGTGCACCCGAAGCTGCTGGACGGGTGGGGGGATTCGCTTCCCACCATCAGGTTCAGCCGGGGGTGGGTCTCGAAGACGACTCCGTTGCCGATGGCGCGCTTGAGCGCCGGATAGCGCGTGGAAAGCTCGTCGAGCGAGGCCTTCTCGAACCCCTTCCGGTCCGCGGCCATGTGGCAGGTCTGGCACCGGTCCACGCGGGGGATCCTCATGAAGTTGACGTCGTTGTAGTGCTCGGGCAGCTGCACCTGCTGGACGCGCAGCGAGGGATTGATCATGTCGAGGATCGCCGAATTGCGCAGCTTGAAGAGCGCGTCCTGCTTCAGGCTCGCCACCTTCTGCCGGGCCAGCTTGTAGTCGGCGGAGAGCTTCTCGATCGAGGTCTGGACCTCGTCGCGGCGCGAGGTGATGCGCTTGATCTCCGCCTTCGTGTCCGCCTCGTCTTTCTTCAAACGCGCGAGCTTCAGGTTCGCGGCGTTCATCTGCTTCTCGATGCTCTCCACCTTGCGCCGTGACCCGGGAGCGGACTTCGGGCGGTTGGCCAGGTCGTCCTCGTAGGTGTAGCGCGCCGCGTCGAAGGAGGCCTTCAGGAACTTGGCGTCCTGGTCCGCTCCGTAGATCTTCGGGTCCAGCTCCTTCAGGTGGGCATTCAACTTCGCGAGCGTCCTCGCGTGGGCCTTCACCTCGTTTCGGGCCTCGACGAGCTCCCCCCGCAGCTTGTCCCGCTCCTCGCCGAAGGCCTTCTCCCGCGCCGCCTGCACGGCTTCCAGAGTCTTGTCCCGGTCCAATCGCAGGAACGTCTGCTGGATCGACTTCCAATCGCGCTTGTAGTCGGCGACGACCATCCAGAGGAACACCGCGGTGAGCAACGCGCCGGCGCCGAAGAAGGCGCGATTCAACCTCGGGATGTTGTAGTGGTGGTCGATCGGCTCGGCCGGCGGCTTGCGCGGCATGCTAGACCGGCCTCATATGTTGAACGCGAACTCGGGGATGTTGACGATGTACTTCAGGTTGAAGATCCAGCGCAGATACATCTTGATGGGAAGGGATAGCATGATGAGGGCGAGGTTGACGCCGATCATGTACCGGGCCATTCCCATCTTCTCGAAGAAACGCCGCAGCAGGGTCTTCGAAAGGACAAGCGGCAGGGCGACGATGTAGAAACCGACGACGGCCAGCCCGAAGATCTCGCGCCAGAGCCAGAAGTCGGGCAGGCCTCGCTTCAGGACCTTGATCCAGATGATCTCGGAGAGGTTGATGTTGTTCAAGGGCACGAGCTTGTTGACGTCCCAGAACTCGTAGGGTCCGAAGAAGTTCCAGTTGGGCCCCCGCAGGAATGTGCCCAGGGCGATCAGCGAGCACCAGAGCACGATGAACCCCACCAGGAAGATCGTGATCTCCCAGTGCCGCTCCTTGAACGTGAAGTAGCCGTTCCCCCTCGGATTCGTGTCGATGTACGGGATCGCCATCAGGCCCACGATGATGAGCGACGGGAGGACGACGCCGGCCAGCCACGGATCGTAGTAGACGAGCATCTCCTGCAGTCCCAGGAAGTACCAGGGCGCCTTGGCCGGGTTGGGCGAGTCGGTCGGATTCGCCGGCTCTTCGAGAGGCGCCTTCAGGACGATCGACCAGATGATCAGGACCGCCATGACGATGACCAGGCAGATGAGCTCGACGTACACCAGGTCCGGCCACGAGAAGACCTTCTGCGCCGAGTCCTGCCCCTCGATCGTCGCCAGCCCCGCTCCGACGCGCCGGTCGTTCTCGTAGGCCTGGTGCATCGCGTACCAGAAGAAGAACCCGACGAGGAAGATCATCCCGACGATCGGCACGTTGTCCGGGAGCGTCGCGACCGCCGCGAAGTTGGGGTCGAGATACGAGATCCCGATCCCGCCTCCCAGCGCGGCGAAGAGGACGATGCCCCCCTTCTTCGACCAGAGCGGGCTCCAGTGGATGGCCAGCAGGACGCCGATGAGCATCAGCGTCACCAGGTACTGCGGCGCCGACACGAAGTTGACGACGCTCTTGGCGAAGTTGACTAAAAACATCGGACCCGGACTTCGACTCTGGACCCTGGACTCTGGACTCTGGACTCCGGTCTTTCCATCACACCGGTCCCGAGATCCCGCCGTCCTTGCGGACGCGCCAGAAGTGCACGGCCATGAGGAACGCGGCGACCAGAGGGATGCCGACGCAGTGGAGCACGTAGAAGCGCAGAAGAGCCCCGGCGCCGACGAACCGGCCGCCGAGCAGGCCGAAGCGGGCGTCGTTGGTCGAGGTGACGAGCTGTATGTCGCCGATCTTGAGCAGGCTCGTGCCCGGCCCCTGGATGCCGATGAGCGGCGTCGCGGAGGCCATGTTGGAGCCGACCGTGATGGCCCAGATGGCGAGCTGGTCCCACGGCAGGAGATACCCGGTGAAGGAGAGCAGCAGGGTCAGCACGAGGAGGATCACGCCGATGACCCAGTTGAACTCGCGCGGCGGCTTGTAGGAGCCGGTCATGAAGACACGGAACATGTGGATCCAGACGGAGATGACCATCGCGTGCGCGCCCCAGCGGTGCACCTCGCGCATGATGCCGAACGGGACCTGCTCGCGAAGGTCCAGGATGTCCACGAAGGCGTACTCGACGGTGGGCCTGTAGTAGAACATCAGGAGGAGGCCGGTGAAGGTCAGCACCAGGAAGAGGAAGAAGGTCACGCCTCCCGCGCACCAGGTGTAGCGCATCTTGACGCCGGACTTGCGCGTCTTGACCGGATGCAGGTGCAGAACCACGTTGCCCAGCATCGCGAGCACGCGTTTTCGATTCGTGTTGGGGACGCCCACCCGGAAGATGGACTTCCAGAACTGGCTCGCGACAATCTGCTGCTGTATCTGGCGCCAACGAGGAAGCAATCTCGACCTCCAATGAGAGACGGGTGACCGGCCCGGTCAATCGGGATCACGTCATCTTGATGAACGCCTTCGGGTCGCTCCACTGCCCGCGCTCGTAGAGATAGCGGGTGGCCTTGTCCACGATGATCTGGCCGTCATCGGGCGAGATCGTGATCTCCGCGCGCTCGAGCGGCCGAGGAGCAGGTCCCTCGAAGTTGATGCCGGAGACGTAGTAGCCCGACCCGTGGCACGGACACTTGAACTTGTTCTGCGCGGCCAGCCAGTTGGGAGTGCAGCCCAAGTGCACGCAGACGGCGACGAGAGCGTAAATGGACTCGGTCGACCGAACGATCCAGACCCCGAACTTCTCCTTCCACCTCTCGTCCACGCCGAGGCTGTAGGTGGAGGGATCGCCGGCCTTGAAACGCGTGGGCGGCTCGAAGAGGACGTTGGGGAACATGAACCGCATCGTGGCCGTCAGCCCCGCCACGGTCGCCGCCGTGAACCCGATCCAGGCCAGCGTCATCCACTTGAGGGTGGACCGCCGGGTGACCCCGTCGATGTCGAGGTCAGTGGCCGGCGCCGTGACCTGCTCCGCGTTGTTCCGGACCGTGGCCATCGTGTTCCTCAGACTACCAAAACCGCGGCGCGGCGCTCAACATTCATGGAAGACGACCCGCGCGGCGTCGGAGCCGCTCCGCGGGACTCCTGCGCTGCCCGGCGAGCCGCTTCCCGCACGCGCAAATTCGGATCGTCCTTGCCGATCTTCTCGATCTGGGGAAGGCTCTCCCTGTCGCGCAGCAGCGACAGCGCCTTCAAGGCGTTGACCATCGCGGCCTCCGTCTGGTCGCTCGTCAGCGCCAGACGCGCGAGGCTCGCCCGGTCGATCATCGAACGGAGCACCGGCAGGCCCGTTCGATCTCCCAGAGTGGCGAGCGCGATCGCCGCGTTCCATCGCACGTCCGCGACGGAGTCCTCCAGCAGGACCTTCAACCGCGGGACGGCCTGGGGCTGCCCGAGCCGGCCCAGCACATACGCGGCCATCTTTCGCGCGCCCGGATCCTCCGACTCCGAGCTCTCGAGCACCGTGGGGAGCGCGCGGGGATCCGCTAGCACGCCGAGCGCCCAGACGGAATAGAGCCGGGTCTCCGAGTCCGGGTCCTTTGCCGAGGCGAGCAGGACCGGCACGGCCGCCCGGTCTCCCAGCTTGCCGAGCACGAGGACCAGGTACCGCCGGACCGGCACGTCCTCCGGACGGCTGCGCGAGAGACCCTGGAAGATCCGCAGCGTCTCGGCGGCGAGCGCGTCACGCTTCGGGCCCGGCGCGATCCGGGAGACTTCCCGCGACAGCTCGAAGGCCGCCTGCCACCGGCGGTTCGGCCCTCCGCCCCGGACCTCCTGGAGGTACTCGGCCGGGCTTCTCCGGTCGAACGTCATCAGGTTGAAGACGAGGAAGATGGCGACCGCGGCGCCCACGACGAGGAGCGGGAGAAGGAAGAAACGGACGGCCGATGCCTTTGGCGGCGGCTCGTCCTCTTCGACTGTCTCGGGCGTGCCCGGCTCCCTCACAGGACGGGAAGATATCTCTTGGCCTGCGTGATCGGGTTGGGCACGAAGATGGCGTCCTTTTCGCAGACCGTCTCGCAGAGCCGGCAGGAGACGCACGGTCCCGCTTCCACCTCGGCGATCTTGTGGAAGGTCTCCTGGAGCGGGTCGTCGATCAGGTAGATGCAGTCGAAGGGGCAGATGTCGATGCAGAACTCACAGCCGGTGCAGAGGTCCCGGTCGACGATCGCCTTGGGGATGTCGCGCGGCTTGACCTTCTCGACGAGCTCGCCCTTCTGGTC